>WGNH01000010.1 GCA_016124665.1 Alphaproteobacteria bacterium
TGATAGACAGCGATCGAGCGCTGCGAGGCAATCACATTGCCTTGAGTATCAATACGACGCGGCAGATCGATAACGCAGGGTGGAGGCTGGGTCAAAACGCCTACCAGCGTACCGCCGGTGTAGCCCTGGTTTCCCCAGAGATGTCCAGCCACATAAGGATCGCGGCGCTCCATGGCGGCGCGCGCGGGCCCGTCAGCCGATAGGCGGACCAACGTATCGCGGTCGCGCGAAACGACGGCACGGAAAATCTCGAACTCCTCGCCCGTCGGGGCGCGGCAGGCGAGTGTCGTGGGTGTGGCCGTCTGGCAGGCCGACAGGGCGATGGTGAGAGTCAGGCCGGCTCCGGCCAGGATTTTGTTTAACATGGTGTTCCCCGCAAATCCAAGATGGCGGGCGAAGGCCCGGCCGGATCATGTCTGCTGCCATCATGCGACGGAATAAGGGGGAAGGTAAACTGCCGAATATGCGGGACGCGGTCTAAACCGCATTAACAGGGATCTTGATATAGCGGATACCATTGTCTTCCGGCTCGGGCAGATGGCCGGCGCGCATGTTCACCTGCACCGAAGGCAGGATGAGTTTCGGCATGGACAAGGTCGCATCGCGCTCGGTGCGCATCTTCACGAATTCATCTTCGGAGGCGCCATGTCCGACATGGATATTGTTCGCCTTCTCCTCACCAATCGTGGTTTCGTGGATATATTCGTCGCGGCCTTCCGGCAGATAATCATGGCACAGGAAAACGCGGGTGGCATCGGGCAGAGCAAACAGCTTCTGGATGGATTGATAGAGCGCGCGGGCATCACCGCCGGGGAAATCACAACGCGCCGTGCCATAGTCCGCTGCAAACAGCGTGTCGCCGACAAACAGAGCATCGCCGATCAGATAGGACATGCAGGCCGGCGTGTGGCCGGGCGTATGAATGGCTCTGGCTTCCAGCTCGCCGATCTTGAAGCTCTGGCCGTCCTCGATCAATGCGCCGAATTGCGAGCCATCCGTGGCAATGCCATTGGCGTTGAAGAGTTTTGTGAAAATCTTCTGCACATCGCGGACATGGCTGCCGATGGCGATTTGTCCGCCCAGCTTTTCCTGCAGATAGGGCGCGGCCGAGAGGTGGTCGGCGTGGACATGGGTTTCCAGAATCCAGTCAATGGTCAGGCCGCGCTCCTGCACGACTGCGATGACGTCATCGGCGGCAGTGGTGTGGGTGCGGCCCGAGGCGGCGCAATAATCCAGTACGGAATCGACAATCGCGGCATGCCGGGTTGCCGGATCAATCACCAGATAGGTGAAAGTGTTGGTGTCTTCATGAAAGAAGCTGAGAATATCCGGCGTCTTCATGGTGTACTCCTGTTATTGCCAAGAGATATGGCGACAGACTACATCTTTGATAAGTGGACAAAACAGCACAGAGGACACCGGATTCATGAGCCAGCTGGAAGATATGTCACCCAAAGCCGTTGCCGACGCCCTGAAGTCCGGAGACATTCTCCTGATAGATGTGCGCGAGGCCAATGAATACGGGCTGGAACGCATTCCCGGTGCGCTGCTCTATCCCTTGTCGACGCTGGACCCGAAAGCCATTCCGGTGGGCGGGTCCAGGCGTGTGGTTTTCCATTGCGCGGCCGGCCGCCGCTCGGCGATGGCGGCGATGCGCTGTCAGGACGAAGGCGTGAATGTCGTTGCGCATCTGGCCGGCGGGCTCGGCGCGTGGAAAGAAGCACAGCTTCCCCTGATCGAGACCGATCCCTTGACCGGGCAAGTCAAGGGCGGGTAGGGGCGCAGCTCGCGTTTCGCTTGGAAATTCTGTTCTACGGCATGTTTTAGAGCTGCTGTTTCTTGAATGATTATATTCGGGTTTCGGGGTCTTTATCACTGAAGCTGACTCCGCCACTTGTTTTAGCATGTTAAAACGATATATCGGCGCTCACGGAGGTGAGAGCCATGAGAAAACCTGTTCGAAATGATGGTCCGGAAGAGCGCAGCAAGCTGATCGAGGCGCTGCTGTCCCTGCAGGATGAGGGCGAGATGGAGCGGTTTCTGACCGATCTGTGCACGCCGGGCGAATTGACCACGCTGGCCGAGCGCTGGCGCGTGGCGCGTCTGCTGGATGAGAATGAACTCACCTACCGGCAGATTTCCGAAAAAACCGGCGCGTCCACGGCCACTGTGACCCGTGTGGCGCGCTTCCTCTCCCAGGAAGCCGCGCAAGGGTATCGCCTTGTGCTCGACCGAATGAAGAAAAATGCCAATGCCTGATGCCCGTTTGAAACTCGCTGTTCAGTCCAAGGGCCGCTTGTCTGACGGCGGTATGGATTTGTTGAAGCGCGCCGGTGTGCGCTTTGCCTATGGACGTGATCAATTGCACCGCCGGGCGGAGAATATGCCGCTGGATTTGATGCTGGTGCGTGATGACGACATCCCCAGCTTTGTCGCGGGCGGGGCGTGCGATTACGGCATTGTCGGCGAGAATGTGCTTTATGAAATGCAGGCGCGGTCCAGTCGCTATGCCAATCTGGAAGTGGCTCTGCCACTGGGCTTTGCGGGCTGTACGCTGAAGCTGGCCGCGCCCAAGGGCGGGGAGATTTCGACCGTGGCCGATCTGGCCGGGCGCAGCGTCGCGACCTCCTATCCCGGGCTGACGCGAAAATATCTTGCCGAACGGGGCATTGAGGCGGAAATCGTGGAAATGCGCGGTTCGGTCGAGGTCGCCCCACGCATGGGGATTGCCGATGCGATTTGCGATCTGGTTTCGTCCGGCGCGACGCTGGAAGCCAACGGGTTGGCGGCGTTTGAAACTGTGCTGGAAAGTCAGGCCGTGTTGGTTCGGCGCACGACCGGCCGCAATCAAGATGTCGACGGTGTCGCTCACACGCTGATCGAGCGGGCGGAGGGCGTGATCGCGTCGGCCCAGACGAAATACATCCTGCTGAATGCGCCCAAGGACCGGCTGGCCGAGATCAAGGCGTTATTGCCGGGCTCTGACGCGCCGACTATCGCCCAGATCGCGGATCGGGACGATGTGGTGGCCGTGCACGCTGTCTGCCGCGAGCGGGTCTTCTGGGAGACGCTGGAAAAGCTGCGGGCCGCCGGTGCGCGCGCCATTCTGGTGCTGCCGATCGAAAAGATGATGGCGTGATGAAACGGGTGATCTGGACAGATATGGACGAGGGCACCCGAACGGCTCTGTTTTCGGTCTCGCCGGAGTCGGACACCGCCCGCGCCGCCGCCATCGAGATTGTCGAGGCTATTCGCCGCGAAGGTGATCGGGCGGTGTTTGAATATGCGCGCCGGCTGGACGGATATACCGGGAAGAGCTTTCGCGTCCCGGCTGCCGATATTGACGCTGCGCGCGCGGCGGCTGACCCGGAGGATATCGCCGCGATGGACGCCGCCATTGCCGCCGTGCGGGCCTTTCACGCCGAGCAGGGGCTTGGCGGCTATGAGATCGAGACCTGGCCGGGCGTGACCTGCCGCCGCCGGGTCGATCCCATCCGCTCGGTGGGGCTTTATGTGCCGGCGGGGTCAGCGCCTTTGGTGTCGACGCTGATCATGCTGGCCGTCCCGGCTCAGATTGCCGGTGTGCCGGAGATTGCCGTCACCGTGCCGCCGGGGCCGGATGGTCAGGTGAATGCCTCGGTGCTGACCGCGGCCAGCCTGCTGGACCTCACGAATGTCTTTGCCATTGGCGGCGTGCAAGCGATTGCGGCGCTGGCCTTCGGCGCTGCCGGCCTGCCACGCGTGGCAAAGATATTCGGGCCGGGTAATGCCTGGGTCGCAGCGGCCAAATCCCATGTCAGCACCTTGCCAGGGGGACCGGCGATAGATCTGCCGGCCGGCCCGAGTGAAGTGATGATCATTGCGGATGCCGGTGCGCGTCCGGACTTTGTCGCAGCCGATCTGCTGGCCCAGGCCGAGCATGACCCGATGGCGCAAGTCTGTCTGGTTTCGATGGGTGCGGATATTGCCGCGATCGAGGCCGAATTGTTGCGACAGTTGTCGGTTCTGCCGCGCAGGGCGATTGCCGAACAGGCGCTCTCGCATGGCGTGATCGTCGAGGCGGGCAACGGGGATGAAGTTATTGCCATCGCCGAGCGCGCCTGTCCGGAGCATTTGATCATCCAGACGGCTTCGCCGGAGGATATCGCCCGCGAGGTGACCACAGCCGGGGCCATCTTCCTCGGCGCGTGGACACCGGAATCCATGGGCGATTATGCCGCCGGTCCCAATCACACCCTGCCGACCGGCGGAGCCGGACGGGCGTGGAGTGGTGTCACCGTCGAGGCCTTCCAGCGGACCACCACACTGATCGAGGCGACCCGCGCAGGTGCCGCGGCCATTGCGCCTGTTGTGGAGCGGCTCGCGGCGCTGGAGGGGCTGGACGCACACGCCACGGCGATGCGCCTGCGCCGGACGGGAGGCGGAGATGAATAGCGATCTTCTGTCGTTTGAACGGGTCGGGCTGGCCCGCAAATCCCGGCTGGAGGCCCTGCGCCAGCGGTATGCAGCACAGGCGGGATACGAGTCCTTCTGCGTGGTGTTCTTGCCGAGCCCGGAGGCAGTCGATCTGATTGGCATTGATGCGGCGGATATTGAACAATTGGGACCGGTCGAGGCACCAATCACGGCGGTCAGGCTGGCATCGCCCAATCCGGAGATGGCCCGCTGGGAGGCGCTGTTAAGCGACGGGCTGGTCGAGGCCGGTCTGGCCGCACTCCTTCCAGTATCCGTTGCATCAAAGAAACATAAAAGCTCTGAAATAGAAAATAAAATTAAAGTAGTACTTCAAATTTTTGAGGCGTGGAAAGAGATCGAATCGGCGCGCGCAGACGGCGACCAGATCTCCTTGATATGGACGGATGAGGCGGCGGCCAAGGCACGACTATCCAGCATCGGGCTGGTCCTGCCACCAAGTGGTCAGTTCCGGCTATTGAGCGTTGAAGGTGCACGGGCATTGGCGGACCGGTTGGCCGCCCCATCTGCGCGTGCGGCGAGCGTCCGGAGAACGACAAAAGAAACGGATATTCTGGTTTCGCTAAATCTCGAACAAAGCGCGCCGGTGCGGATATCCACCGGAGTTGAGTATTATGATCACATGCTGGAGCAGATCGCCAAGCATGGTGGCTTCGCGCTGGAGGTCGATTGCGAGGGCGATATCGGAATTGATGCCCACCACACCATAGAGGATGTGGCTCTGGCGTTCGGCGAGGCATTGGCTAAAGCCCTGGGAGATCGCCGCGGAATTGGCCGCTTCGGCTTTGAATTGCCCATGGATGAAACCCGGGCCGGGGTCTGGATTGATTTGTCCGGGCGGCCTTTTTCAAAATTTGACGGCGCGATTCCGGGCGAGCGGGTGGGGGAATTTCCGGTGGAAATGACGTCGCATGTTTTCCGCTCCATCGCCGACAGCCTCAAAGCCGCCATTCATGTCTCGGTCGAGGGTGAGAATGCCCACCACATGATCGAAGCCTGTTTCAAGGCCTTTGGCCGGGCTCTGCGGCAGGCGGTGAAGGTGGAGGGCGATGCCATCCCGTCCACAAAGGGCGTGCTGTGACCGTTGCGATCATCCACACCGGCTGTGCCAACATCTTCTCGGTCGAGACCGCTCTGGACCGTCTGGGTGTGCCCCACATCCTGGCGGAACAGCCGGCAGAGGCTTCAGGCGCTGACCGCCTCATCCTGCCTGGTGTCGGGGCGGCACGTCCGGCAATGGAAAAGCTGCAATCCGCGGGCTGGGATGCTGCGCTGGTGGCAGAGACACGGCCCTTGCTTGGGATATGCCTGGGCATGCAATTGCTGTTCGAGACTTCCGAGGAGGGCGGTGTTGAGTGTCTCGGCCTGCTGCCTGGCCATGTCATGGCAATGGCGGCTTTTGACGGCGGGCGATTGCCGCATATGGGCTGGAACCGGTTACATTTCGAAATAGCTGATGATCCGATGTTGGCCGGGATCGATGAGGGTGATCATGTCTATTTCGTGCACGGTTATGCTGTGCCCGTGACGAACCATACTGTTGCGTCCAGCGCGCATGACATGCGGTTTTCGGCGATGGTCCGGCGCGGGAGTGTAATGGGCTGTCAGTTTCACCCCGAGCGCTCGGGAAAAACCGGGGCGCGTATTCTGAACAACTTCCTGGAGTTTGGCGCATGAAGCTTTATCCCGCGATCGACCTTCTCGATGGCCGTGTTGTGCGTCTTCACAAGGGCGATTTCGACGCCGTCACCGATTATGGCAGTGATCCGGCAGCGGTCGCCGCGGCCTATCTGGCCCAGGGCGCGGAATATCTGCACGTCGTGGACCTGTCGGGCGCCCGGGATGGCGCGCGGCGGCAATCGGACACAATCCAGTCCCTTTCCAATACCGGGCTGCGCCTGCAGGTGGGAGGCGGAGTACGCTCGCGCGAGGAAATCGCATCCATTCTCAAGGCGGGGGCCGAGCGGGTCATTGTCGGCAGCCTTGCTGTTCAGGCGCCGAAGACAGTTTCCGGCTGGATCTCGGAATTCGGTGCGGAGCGGATTGTGGCCGCTTTTGATGTGCGGATCGAAGCGGGCACGATCTGGCCCTTGGTGGCCGGGTGGACACGGAAAGGCGATGAGCCGCTGGCTGCACTCCTGGAGCGCTATGCCCAATCGGGCCTGCGTCATGCTCTGGTGACAGATGTTGATCGCGACGGGGCCTTGCAGGGTCCGAATACCGGGCTTTATCGTGATCTTTGCGAGCTGTGGCCGGACATTGCCTGGCAGGCCTCGGGCGGTGTGGCCTCGCTCAGCGATCTGACGGAGTTGAAAGCGGCCGGTGCTGCCGGCGCGATTGTCGGGAAAGCCTTGTTTGAAAATCGCTTTACGCTCGGGGAGGCGCTTTCATGCTTGCAAAGCGGATAATCCCCTGCCTCGATGTCAGGGATGGCCGTGTGGTCAAGGGCGTCCGGTTTCGAAATCATGAGGATGTCGGCGATATCGTCGCGCTGGCGGCCCGCTATGCGGGTGAGGGCGCAGACGAGCTGGTTTTCTATGATATCTCTGCCAGTCCGGATTCCCGTACGGTCGAGCCGGAATGGGTTAAGCGTGTGGCGCGCGCTATTGATATTCCCTTCTGCGTGGCGGGCGGTATCCGCAGCACCGATGATGCCCGAACCCGGCTGTTCGCCGGAGCCGACAAGATATCTGTCAATTCACCGGCACTGGCCGATCCGGATCTGATCAATCGTCTCGCTGACGAATTCGGCCGGCAATGCATCGTCGTCGGCATTGACAGCCGCGAGATTGGCGGGGAATGGCGGGTCCACTCCAATACTGGCGATCCCGGCAAAACCCGCACGGAAACCCGCGCGACACTGGAGTGGATAGAAGAAGCCATTGAACGCGGGGCAGGCGAGATCGTGCTGAACTGCATGGATCAGGATGGGGTCCGTGAAGGGTATGACATCAAGCAGCTGACGGCTGCGCGAGCGGTCTGCCGCGTGCCGCTGATCGCCTCCGGCGGGGCCGGCGCGATGGCGCATTTTGAGGAAGTCTTCCGGCAGGCCGATGTGGACGGGGCGCTGGCTGCCAGTGTTTTCCACAAACAGGTCATCGGAATCGGTGAACTCAAGGCCTGGCTGGCGCAGCAATCCATAGAGGTCCGGCCATGATCAGTCCCGGCGATGTTGACTTTGAAAAGGGCGGCGGTCTTGTTCCCGCGATCATCCAGCATGCGCAAACCGGGCAGGTGCTGATGCTGGGGTATATGAACGATGAAGCCTTGAAGGTAACACTCAAGGAAAGCTATGTAACCTTTTATAGTAGAAGCAAAAAACAGTTATGGAAGAAGGGTGAAACAAGCGGGAATACGCTGACCCTGGTGTCATTGTCGATCGATTGCGACCGTGACACTGTGCTGATCAAGGCGCTCCCCGCCGGTCCCGTTTGCCACACCGGAACGTCTACGTGTTTTGCAGATGACGAAGCTCCGATGGCGGGCTTTCTGGCGACTCTGGAACAGGTCATTGATCAGCGTTCTGCTGCCAATCCTGAAGAGAGTTATGTCGCCCGACTCATGGCGGAGGGGTTGACGAAAATAGCCCAGAAAGTCGGCGAGGAAGGCGTGGAAGTGGCACTGGCCGCGGTTGTGGACGATGACGAGGCGCTCAAGGGAGAATCGGCTGACCTGCTGTTTCATCTGTTGGTGCTTTTGCGAGCCCGGGGGCTGACATTGGCGGATGTGGTTGCAACGCTGCAGGCGCGACATCGCTAGCTCAACAGGCGCTTCATGACCTTAGCGTAACGTCCGGCAATTTCGGCTCGCGCGACATGCTGGCCGTCTTTCACGATATGGCGCCCGGCCGACCAGACTTCGCTGACGCAGTCACGGCTTCCCGCGAATACCCAGCTGTCCAGCAGGGCATCCTCTGATCTGCCGGCCAATACCGGATGGCCGGTGTCCGGAGCCACCATGTCTGCCCAATAGCCGGTTTCGAGCTTTCCTGATTTGCGCCCCAGTGCCTGTGCTCCGCCCTGCAGGGCGCCAGTGTAGAGGGCGTTGCCGTTGGATTGCATCGGATCAGCCAGCACGGTGCGCTGCTTGTAAAGCAGCCGCTGGCTCCATTCCAGTTGCCGCAATTCCACGGCGATATCCCTGCCGATATGAGAATCCGTGCCAATGCCCCACTTCCCGCCGTCTGCATGCCATTGACGTCCATTGAAGATGCCATCGCCCAGATCCGCTTCGGTTGTCGGACAAAGCCCTGCCACTGCCCCCGTCTGTGCGAGCGCGGCGGTTTCTTTTGCGGTCATCTGGGTGGCATGGATGAGGCACCAGCGATCATTGATGCTGCAATGCTCCAGCAGCCACTCGACGGGACGCTGGCCGGACCAGGACAGGCAATCCTCGACTTCCCTGACCTGTTCGGCGGCATGGATGTGGGTGGGGCCGTCATGCCCGGCTGCAAGGATTGTGGAAAGATCTTCCGGCGTGACCGCGCGCAGCGAATGCGGGGCCATGCCCAGTTGATCATCGGCCCGGTGGAGACAGGCGCGGCTGGCCTCCCACAGTGCCAGATAGTCTTCGGCTGAATTTGAAAACCGGATCTGGCCGGAATGCGTCGGGGCGCCGCCAAAACCGCTGCGGGCGTAGGCGACGGGCAGGAGGGTCAAACCGAGCCCGGCTTGCCCGGCGGCTGCGGAGATCCGCGCCGCCATTTCGGCGATATCCTCATAGGCGGTACCATCGGCCTGGTGATGCAGATAATGAAACTCGGCGACAGCGGCAAACCCGCTTTCGGCCAGCTCGGCGTATAGCTGGGCCGCGATGATTTCTACATCTTCCGGCGTCAGGCGTGGCAGGAAATCATACATGCGTTCGCGCCAGCTCCAGAAATCATCATCACCCGGTCCGCGTGTTTCTGTCAGGCCGGCGAGGGCACGCTGAAAGGCATGGCTGTGCAGATTTGACGGGGCGGGCAGCAGTGTTTCAAACGTCTCAATCGCCGCCTCCAGCGGGCTTTCCGGCGTGATGCTTGCCAGCCGGCCATCCGCGCCGATCTCGATCCGGACATTGCGGGCCCAGCCATCCGGAAGAAGGGCTGACTTCGCTTGAAGCTTGCGCATGCGGGTTATCCTCTGACATGACATCACATACTGTAGGGATTCCGTGCTGATTTGGGAGAGCGCATGCGCGTTGATCGCACCTTCACCAACGCAAGGCTGGCCACGATGGTCGGCGCAGCGCCCTATGGCACGCTGGAGGCGGGTGCGATTGCGGTGCGTGACGGACGCATTGTCTGGGTCGGTCCGACGGCTGATGCGCCCGATTGTGATGATACCACCGATCTGGAAGGGCGCTGGGTGACGCCGGCGCTGGTCGATTGTCATACCCATCTCGTTTTTGCGGGCGACCGCTCGGGAGAATTCGAGCGCCGGCTCAGTGGGGAAAGCTATGAGGCCATCGCGAAATCCGGTGGCGGCATTGCCGCGACGGTCGAGGCCGTGCGCCATTCAAGTGCGGCTGATCTTGCGGCGGCGACACTTCCCCGGCTGGATGTATTGATTCAGGAAGGCCTTGGAACGGTTGAAATAAAAACAGGTTATGGGCTTAACTTCAAGTCAGAGCTTAACATGCTCAAGGCCATTCGCAGCTTGGGTCTGGTCACCGGTTTGCGGGTCCAGTCGACGTTGCTGGCAGCGCATGCCATCCCGCCGGAATATACCGGCCGCGCGGATGATTATATCGACGAGGTGTGCCTTCCTTTGATTCATGAGGCGGCCCGGGAGGGGCTGGCGGATGCCGTTGATGCCTATTGCGAAAAAATCGCCTTTACCCCGGAACAGACACGGCGTGTCTTCTCGGCGGCCCGGGAGGCCGGATTGCAGATCAAGCTGCATGCGGACCAGTTCAGTGACAGTGACGGCGCGTCCCTGGCCGCTGAATTCGGTGCCCTGAGTGCAGACCATCTGGAGTATACGAGCGAATCCGGCATCGTGGATATGTCAAAGGCCGGAACGGTCGCGGTGATCCTGCCCGGTGCGTATTACATGCTCGGGGAAACGAAAAAGCCGCCCATCGAGGCGCTCCGCAAGGCCGGGGTGCCCATGGCATTGGCGACCGATGCCAATCCGGGCTCTTCGCCCGTGCTCTCGCTGCTCACCATCGCCAATATGGGCTGCACACTGTTCGGCCTGACGGTCGAGGAGGCGCTCGCCGGGATTACGCGGGAAGGGGCCCGCGCACTCGGCCTGCAAAACGAGATCGGCACGATAGAAGTTGGCAAGCGCTGTGATCTGGCCGTCTGGGATGTCGACAATCTGGCACAATTGATCCAATGGATCGGCGCGCGCCCGCTACACGGGCGCATTCTTTCCGGAGACTGGGGATGACGGTGACGCTGCGGCCGGGCGCGATGGCGCTTTCTGACTGGCGCGCGATCTATCGCGGCGAGGGTGTGGTTCTTGATCGCGGCTGCAAGGGCGATGTGGAGCGCGGTGCAAAGGCGGTTCAGGACCTGCTGGCCTCGGGCCGGGCCGTGTATGGCGTCAATACCGGATTTGGCAAGCTGGCACAGAGCCGCATCGCCAATGAAGAACTGGCCGAGCTGCAAAAGCGCCTGGTGCTGTCCCATGCCGCAGGTGTGGGCGCGCCCATGCCGGCGAAAATCGTCCGCCTGATGATGGCATTGAAGATGTCGTCGCTTGGCCGTGGCGTGTCGGGTGTCCGGTGGGTGATCATCGAGACACTTGAAGCGCTGCTGGAGGGCGGTGTGACGCCCGTCATCCCGTGTCAGGGATCGGTGGGTGCGTCCGGCGATCTCGCGCCCCTGTCGCAACTCGCAGCGGCGCTGATCGGCGTCGGCGATGTCCGGATCGGCGATGAGATCATGACGGCCGCCGATGGGCTGGCGCGCCTGGGGCTGGCTCCGCTGGAGCTGGGCCCGAAGGAAGGACTGGCCCTGCTTAACGGGACCCAGTTTTCCACCGCCTATGCCTTGGCCGGGTTGTTCGATGCCGAGCAGGCTTTCCGTTCGGCTCTGGTAACCGGTGCGATGAGCGTTGAAGCTGCCATGGGGTCGCTCTCGCCCTTCGATGCCCGCATTCATGATTGCCGGGGGCATCAGGGCCAGATTGATGCGGCTGCGGCCTATCGCGCACTTCTGGAAGGCAGCGGGATCAATGCCGCCCATGCGGACTGTTCGAAGGTCCAGGATCCGTATTGCCTGCGCTGTCAGCCGCAAGTGATGGGCGCGGCGCTGGGTATTTTGCGGCAGGCGGCGGCGACCTTGTCGACCGAAGCCAATGCCGTTACCGACAATCCGCTGATTTTCCCGGACGGTCCCGACGCGATCTCGGGCGGCAACTTCCATGCCGAGCCGGTGGCCTTTGCCGCCGACATGATCGCGCTGGCGATTGCCGAAATCGGCTCCATGTCCGAACGGCGGCAGGCCATGCTGGTCGATCCCAATCTCTCCGGTCTGCCGGCTTTTCTGTCTCCCTCTCCCGGGCTGAATTCAGGTTTCATGATCCCGCAGGTTACGGCCGCCGCGCTGGTCAGCGAAAACAAGCAGCGCGCCACGCCCTGCAGCGTCGATTCCATCCCGACCTCGGCCAATCAGGAGGATCATGTCTCCATGGCCGCCCATGGGGCGCGCCGCCTGATGGACATGACCGCCAATCTGGAGGCGATCATTGCGCTGGAATGGCTGACCGCCGCGCAGGGCATGGATTTTCATGCGCCACTGAAATCGTCCACGCTTCTGGAAGAGGCCAGGGCCCGCTTGCGCGCTGAAATTCCGAAACTTGATGATGACCGCTTTTTCGCTCCGGATATCGCACGGGCCACCGAAATGATCAGGCAGGGGGCGTTGGCGGATATCGGCGCTCTGCCGGGAGTGGCCTGATGTCTGAGCTGTATGATTTGCGTGCCGGGCAAAGCCCGCTGATCATCAATATCCCGCATGCCGGAATTCATGTGCCGGATGACATTCTGGCGCGGATGACGCCGGAAGCGCGCAAATTGCCGGACACGGACTGGTTTGTGGACCGGCTCTATTCTTTTGCTTCGGACATGGACGCGACCCTGCTGAAGGCGAAAGTGTCGCGCATGGTGATCGATCTCAACCGGGATCCGTCCGGGCAATCGCTCTATCCGGGACAGGCGACCACCGGCCTGGTGCCCACCGAATTGTTTGACGGTTCGCCGGTCTATGAAGGCGCTGTCCCTGATGCTGCCGAAATCGAACGCCGCCGCCAGAACTATTTCGACCCCTATCACCAGGAATTGAGCGAGCAGATTGCCCGCATTCGGGCGCTGCATGGCTATGCCGTGCTCTATGATGCCCATTCCATTGCCTCGACTGTGCCGCGCCTGTTCGACGGTGAGCTGCCCGTGCTCAATCTGGGCACCAATGATGGCGAAACCTGTGATCCCTCCATCGCCCGCGCGGTGATGCAGGTGATGCTGGACCAGGACGATTACGAGACCGTCGCCAATGGCCGCTTCAAGGGCGGCTGGATCACGCGCACTTTCGGGCTGCCGCGTCATAATCTCCATGCATTGCAGATGGAGCTGGCGCAGCGCGCCTATATGGACGAGGCCGCAATCCGATATGACGAGAAGCGGGCGGCGAAGCTGCAGCCGCTTCTGAAAGATATTCTGAGCGCGGCGCTCGAGGCCGCCGACCATCTGCACTGGGAGCATGAGTGATGACGTCAACCCGCCTCGATAATGCCCGCACCATCCGCGCCAGGACCGGGCCGGAGCTGGACGCGAAATCCTGGCTGACCGAAGCGCCCCTGCGCATGCTGATGAACAATCTCGACCCGGATGTCGCGGAAAAGCCGGAGGAGCTGGTCGTCTATGGCGGGATCGGCCGGGCGGCGCGCGACTGGGAGAGTTTTGACCGCATTGTGGCGACGCTGAAGCGCATGGAGGATGATGAAACCCTGCTGGTTCAGTCCGGCAAGCCGGTCGGCGTGTTCAAGACCCATGCCGATGCGCCGCGGGTTCTGATCGCCAATTCCAACCTGGTGCCGGCCTGGGCGACCTGGGATCATTTCCGCGAACTCGATAAGAAGGGCCTCATGATGTACGGCCAGATGACGGCCGGATCATGGATCTATATCGGCAGCCAGGGCATTGTGCAGGGCACGTATGAGACGTTTGCCGAAATGGGGCGCCAGCATTTTGGTGGCGAGCTGAAAGGAAAGTGGATCCTGACCGGCGGGCTGGGCGGTATGGGCGGGGCCCAGCCGCTGGCGGCGACCATGGCGGGAGCCTCCATGCTGGCGGTGGAATGTCAGCCCTCGCGAATCGAAATGCGGCTGCGCACCCGCTATCTGGATGAGCGTGCCGATACGCTGGATGAGGCGCTGGCGATCATCGAGACCGCACACAAGGCGGGCCGGGCGGTGTCGGTGGGATTGCTGGGCAATGCGGCGGAAGTCTTCCCTGAACTGGTGAAGCGCGGCATCCGGCCTGATGCGGTGACCGACCAGACCAGCGCCCATGATCCGGTGAATGGCTATCTGCCCGCCGGCTGGACTCTGGAGGAATGGCTCGACAAGCGCGAGCGCGATCCGGATGCTGTTTCGAAAGCCGCCAAGGCGTCGATGGCCGAGCAGGTCAAAGCCATGCTGGCTTTCCATGCGGCGGGCATTCCGGTGTTCGATTACGGCAATAATATCCGCCAGATGGCCAAGGATGTAGGGGTTGCAAACGCCTTCGACTTCCCCGGCTTTGTACCGGCCTATATCCGTCCGCTCTTCTGCCGGGGTGTCGGGCCTTTCCGCTGGGCAGCACTGTCGGGCGATTCCGAGGACATCTACAAGACCGATGCCAAGGTGAAAGAGCTGATCCCGGACGACAAGCACCTCCACAACTGGCTGGATATGGCGAAGGAGCGCATTGCGTTTCAGGGACTGCCGGCGCGGATCTGCTGGGTCGGTCTGGGCCGGCGTGACAAGCTGGGTCTGGCGTTCAACGAGATGGTGGCGTCAGGCGAGCTCTCCGCCCCGGTCGTGATCGGCCGGGATCATCTGGATTCCGGTTCGGTGGCGTCTCCCAATCGCGAGACCGAGGCGATGATGGATGGCTCGGACGCGGTCGCCGACTGGCCGCTGCTCAATGCGTTGCTCAATACCGCGTCGGGCGCGACCTGGGTGTCGCTGCATCATGGCGGCGGCGTCGGCATGGGCTATTCCTTGCATTCCGGTCAGGTGATCTGTTGTGACGGCACGCCGGAAGCGGCGAAACGCATTGCCCGCGTCCTCTGGAATGATCCGGGCACCGGCGTCATGCGCCATGCCGATGCGGGTTATGAGATTGCCAAGGATTGCGCGAAAGAGCAGGGGCTGGATTTGCCGTCGGTGTGATCCGGTTTCGTCTTTCCGGGGTTTAGATTCCCTCTCCCATTTTCAAAGGAAGAGGGTGCCCAAACTCGACTCACCTCATGGTGAGGTGCCCGGCAGAGCCGGGCCTCGAACCACGCAGCAGGCTTGAATGCTCCTTCGAGGCTCGCTGTCGCGAGCACCTCAGGATGAGGTGGTTTGGGACTTCGAACGCTCACTCACCTCATGGTGAGGTGCTTCTCGCAGAGAAGCCTCGAACCATGCCGAACATCCCCGCCGGTCAGCGCCGCGAGGCTTTGAGGATGAGAGAGGGCGCGGGAGGAACTCGCAAGCCGTCTATGGATGTATATGTGGGTGACCTGCCAGGCCTCCCGCGCGGAATGTCTTACAACTGCCGGACCGTCTTTCAGGCACA
>WGNH01000027.1 GCA_016124665.1 Alphaproteobacteria bacterium
GGGGTAGGGGTGGGGGTTTCCTCCCCTGTTTACGGGGGAGGTGGTTCGAACGCAGTGAGAAACGGAGGGGGCGGGATGACACGCACCCTCCGCCCCCCTCGCCGCTGCGCGGCACTCCCCCCGCAAGCAGGGGGAGAAAAAGGGCACCCCACCCCGCCGATCCAGACGGATCGCCGACCCTCCCCATCAAGGGGAGGGGAAGAGCAGCGGCTCATCAAGGGAAGGGAGAGAGCGCCACACTCCGCAAAACACGCGTCCCGCACCCCTCCCGGTTGAGGGACGGGGCGGGATTCGCCTGCCACGGCATGCGCCTGCGGGCCGACTGTGGCACACAGACAACGCCCGGTCACAATCACGGAAATGCCATATAAGCGGGCAATCCATCTTTAACTATATGTTTTTATGAACAAAACCCGCAAATCATCTCCCCCGCCCCGCCCGGACCCCCGTCAAAATCGGGCCGCAATGTGAAATTTGCGCCCTGTCCCGGCCATGATTCGTCTTGACACCCCAGGCATATGTCCGTCTAACATGCCCCTACGTCATGAAGTCTCTGACATGTTTCGCGCGTTTGCGGAGCTAAGGGGCGTCACAAGGCGGGGTTCAGGTGCGGGCTTTTCGCTTGTTCCGGCTGCGCCGCGGCGGTCATGTTGGAAACGTCATGGCGTGTCATGGCCATGGCAATAACGTAACTTAGAGGGGGGATATCCCTATGACTACGAATAAACTTCTTACCGGTGTCGCACTTGCTGCACTGCTCTCCGGTGGTGCTCTCGCGCAGACGGTCAGCAATACTGTTGATGCTGCTTCCAGTGCTGCCCTTCCGGGTGATGGCGTGGCGTTCGTCGCATCCGAATTCCAGCCGGCTGCTGCTGTAGATCAGCTGGCAGGTAACATCATTATCCTGTCCAGATTTGATGGTGCTGCATCACCTTTTTCTTCCATACCGGTTGACGGTCGTGTGCGTCTGACCATTTCGTTGACGAACGCAACTTTTACATCTGCGTCCGGCGCAACTTTTACCGGCAATGATGGCGGCAATTGCTCGTTTGAACCCTCAGCGGTAACCGGCGGTGGTATTGGCAACAGCAGCGTTGGTTTTATCAGCACGGCTGCAGACTCGATCAGCCTGTGTAACAATACCGTTAATGGTGATGTTAGTAACGCCGCTGGCGCAATCGGTCTCTTCACCATTCCGGTTCAGCGGACTGCATCCAATGCTCCGGTCAGCGTCACACTGACTTACACCCAGGCTAACAATGATGGCTCTTCTGTCGCCAACCCGGTGACCGTGCAGGATACGCTGGACTTTGCGAACCTTGCGAGTGCATGGGACGCTTCTGGCGTAGCAGGTGACCATCAGTTTACGGCGGGTACCGAGCTTCTGGCGACGAACGCTGGTATCCTTTCCGCTGGCACACTGGGTACTGTCCAGGTCGATTTCCGCAATGCAACTGCTGATCCGCTCGATATTCGCGCTCATGGCGGCGCTCAAATCGCTGTTGGCGATCTGTTTGATGCTGCTGGCGAAATCGCGATTACTTTCCCGGCAGGCGTCGGTGATGTGGATGGTGTCAGTATAGCAGGCATCGCAACCCCGGCTTGCGCCGGTCCGGTAGCTGACGTTTTCACCTGTGCTATCGTCGCAGCCGACATTACTGTACTCGACGGTGGTCCGGCCAACATCACCTATACAGTTGGTGGTGGTCTGACTCCGCCAGTAACGCCGGAACAAACGCCGACAGCTGTATTTACATCTGACCCGGCTGCCAACTATGTCGCTGCTGGCTTCAGCGGTAACCTCGCTCCGATCACTCATGATGATGGTCTGCGTGAAGACACGGTAGGCGCTGCCGTCGGTGGTGCTGATACATACGACTGGGTCCGTTTCGGATCGGGTGGCACGGAAAGCAATTTCCGTATTCAGATGGCGTCGGCTGCTGATGCTGCTGGCATCACTGAGGTGCGGGTGAATGTTGCTGCTGGTAACGGTGTGTCAGGGGGAGTTGTTACCCTGGTGCCGGGCACGGCTGACACAGGCTTCGTGCAGCAAGGTTCCACGATCACCTTCAACTCGCGCGCTTTGGGTGCGGCATCGGGCGAAAGTGGTAACGCAAACATCACCTCGATTGAACTCCAGTACCAGGAATCTGTTCTTGGTGCCGGCAGTGGTGGTCCCGGTACGGTGAAGGTTGAAGCTGCTACATCGCAGCGTCAGCTGGTCAACCGCTCGCCGGGCAGCTTCGTTGCAACCCCGGGTCTTGGAAACGACGGCTAGTCGTAACCTGATCTGACGGATTGTCCGTCAATCAACGGGATGGGGGCGGTCTTCGGACCGCCCCTTTTCTTTTGCGCTTTCGCCTGAAACCCTGCACACCGGTTTTGCGGGCCGGGCGGCAATCGCGTAAGACTTTCAGTCTCCGGGGCGTGACGTCCCGGCAGGTTCAGACGGGCGGGACAGGCACACCATGGATCAGCGCTTTATCGGCGATATCCTGCTGGAACAGGGCAGCATCACGGCGGACGATATCGCCGAAGCCCTGGCCTATCAGCGCGAGACCGGCACGCTGATCGGTCAGGCCCTGTTGCGCCTGGGTGCCATTGCCGAGGAAAAACTGCTCTCTGCCCTGTCTGCCCAGCTTTCCATGGACGTGCTGGACCCTTCCGCCATGCCCTCGGGCGATGATGCCCTGTCGGCGGCCCCGGCGGCGCTGGATCTACCCCTGCGCTGGCTGGCTGCCAAGGAAGCGGTGATCTGGTTTGCCTCGGACGCGTCCGGTACACCGGATAAAGAGGCGACCGGCACCACGCTCATACTCGCCGCCCGCAATCCGCTCGATCCGGCCCTGTCCGAACGCATCGAGGCGCGCTTCGATGGCCGGATAAAACGCGTGCTGGTGTCCAACCGCGTGCTGGATGCGGCGCTGGCGCGTTTGCATGATGTTTCCGCCCGCACCGCCGGAGAGGCGCTGACCGATGCCGAGCGCCTGCGCGAAATGGCCGAGGAAGCCCCGGTCATCGATTTCGTCAACGCCCTGTTCGAGGACGCCATGCGCGCCGGGGCCAGCGATATTCATGTCGAGCCCTTCGAGCATGAATTCATGGTCCGCCTGCGCATTGATGGCGTGCTCAGCCGGGTCCAGACCCAGCCGCGCGGCCGCTATGACGCCGTGTCCTCGCGCATCAAGCTGATCTCCGGCATGGACATTGCCGAGCGCCGCCTGCCGCAGGATGGCCGCCAGTCCATCCGCTTTGCCGGCGAGGACGTTGATCTGCGCGTCTCCAGCCTGCCCGGCGCCTGGGGCGAATCCCTGGTGCTGCGCCTCTTGCGCAAGCGCCAGGAATTACCGACTCTGGAAGGCCTCGGCCTGGATGGCATGGCGCGTCAGAATTTCGACCGCATGATCCGCGAGCCCAATGGCGTGGTGCTGGTCACCGGCCCTACCGGCTCGGGTAAATCCACCACCCTCTACCGCGCCCTCGAACAGGTGAATGATGGCGAGCGCAAGATCATCACCATCGAGGATCCGGTCGAATACGACATGGCCGGCGTCACCCAGGTGCAGGCGCGCGCCGATATCGGCTATTCCTTCGCCCGCGGCCTGCGCGCCATTCTGCGCCAGGACCCGGACATCATCATGATCGGCGAAATCCGCGATGGCGAAACCGCCCGCATCGCCGTGCAGGCGGCGCTGACCGGCCATCTGGTCTTCTCCACCCTGCACACCAATTCGGCGCTCGCCGCCGTTGAACGCCTGACCGATCTGGGCGTCGAACCCTTCCTCATCTCCGCCTCCTTGCGCGGTCTGGTCGCCCAGCGCCTGTTGCGGCGGCTGTGTACGGCCTGTGCCCGTCCCGCCGGCCCGGCCGATATCCGCGCCGCCGAAGCCCTGATGGCCGGCACCGGCCATGACGGCCCGCGCTTTCCGGCAAACCTGCTGAAGGAAGAGGCGGTCTGGAAAGTGCCGGTTGGCTGTCCGGAATGCCGCGAGACCG
Source organism: Alphaproteobacteria bacterium (assembly GCA_016124665.1). Taxonomy (GTDB): domain Bacteria; phylum Pseudomonadota; class Alphaproteobacteria; order Caulobacterales; family Maricaulaceae; genus Hyphobacterium. Next base: position 3,997 of record WGNH01000027.1, read on the forward strand.
GCTATACAGGCCGTGTCGCCGTCTTCGAGGCGGCCTGCATTGACGGGCCCTTGCGCGAAGCCGTTGCCCGTGCCGCGCCCGCCCGCGAGCTGGAGGCGGCCGCCCGCGAAGGCGGCTATCTCACCCTGTTTGAAGACGCCATGCTGAAAGCCCGCACCGGCGTCACCTCGGTCTCCGAAGTGCTGCGCGTGCTCGCCACCGGGGCCGATGCCGCTGTCACTGTGGAGGAGGGCGGGGCGTGAGTATCAGCTACCGCTACAAGGGCTTCCGCGCCGATGGCGGAGAGGTCGAGGGCCGCATCAGCGCCGCCGACGAGGCCGACGCCATCAGCCAGCTGACCGCCCGCCGCGTCACCCCGTTCGAGCTGAGGCCCGATGCTGCCGCCCGCCGCTATGAGCGCCGCAAGGCAAGGCCGGTCGACCGCGCCCGCTTCCTGCGCCAGATCTCCATGCTCGCCCGCGCCGGCGCACCGCTCCTCTCCTGCTTTGACAGCCTGATCGAGGACGAGCCCTGCCGCGAGATTGCCGAACAGGCCCGGCTGGTGCGCGCCGATCTGCGCGGCGGCTCGCGCCTCTCCGCCTCGCTGATGCGGCGCATGCCGGACCTGCCCGATTATGCGCCGCGCCTGGTCGAGCTGGGCGAGGCGACCGGTTCCTTGCCCGCGCGCCTGACCGAGATTTCCACCCAGATGGAGGCCGATCTCGCCGCCGCCGCCGAAATCCGCAATGCGCTGGCCTATCCTGCCTTTCTGGCCGTGGCCGGCACCGCCGCCGTCTTCTTCATCTTCATCGCCGTCGTGCCGCGCTTTTCCGCCCTGCTGGCCGATTCCCGCGGCGACATCCCGGCCCTGTCCCGCATGGTGCTCACCATCGGAGAATTCGCCGGCAGCAATGCGCTGGCCATTCTCGGCGGCTTCGTGATTCTGGTGCTGGTCGCCGCCCGTCTGCTCTCCGCCCCCGGCACCCGCCAGCGCCTGACCGGGCTGGCTTTCCGCCTGCCGGTGGTTGGCGGCTTCCTCGCCGCCGCCGATTCCGCCCGCTGGGCCCGCATCACCGGCACGGCCCTGGCGGCCGGGGCCGGGCTGATCGACGCGCTGGCCCTGGCCGAACGCGGTGTGCAGTCGCCGCGCCGCAAGGCCGGGCTCGCCGAAGTGCGCCGCGCCGTGCGCGCCGGGGCCATGCTGGAACAGGCGCTGCGCGCCCATACCGATATCGACACCATGACCATCAATCTGGTCCGCACCGGGCGATTGTCCGGCGATCTGGCCGGCATGCTGCTCTTCGTCGCCGAAAGCGGCGAGGCCAATGCCCGCAACCTCGCCAAGCGCGTCACCGCGCTCGCCGAACCGCTGGCCGTCGCCTTCCTCGCCGGCATTATCGGCCTCGTCGTGGTGTCGCTGGTGCTGGCCATGTCCAGCCTCTACGACTTCAATATCGAATAGCGGAGGACAAGCGCTATGGCGGATCAGACAGAACCGGCTGCGCCCGCGCGGGCCAATGCCATCGCCGTTCTGGGCATGCACCGCAGCGGCACCAGCGCGCTCTCCGGCTCGCTGGCCGAAGCCGGGGCCTGGCTCGGCCGGGTGCTGGGCCAGTCGATTGCCCATAACCGCAAGGGCCTGCAGGAGCCGGCCTCTGTCCTCTACATGCAGGAAAACCTGCTGCAGGCGAATGGCGGCAGCTGGGACAACCCGCCGCGCAGCGTCGAATGGGGCAAGCTGCACACCGCCGTGCGCGATCTCTTCCTCGAATCCCGGCAGGGCTTCGAGCCCTGGGCATTCAAGGATCCGCGCACCCTGTTGACGCTGGAGGGCTGGCTGGATGTGCGGCCGGATCTGTCGCTGGCCGGGATTTTCCGCCACCCCGTGGCCGTCGCCCGCTCGCTGCAGCGCCGCAATGGCTTTCCCCTGACAAAGGGGCTCTATCTCTGGCAGGTCTATAATGAACGTCTGCTCCACTGGTCCGAGACCCGCGCCTGTCCGCTGATCGAGTTTTCCACCCGGCCCGGCGAGATGGCCGCGCGCCTGGACGCCCTGATCCGCGCCCTCGGCCTGACGCCGCCGCCGGCGCCGGAATTCTTCGACGCTGACTTGCCGGAAGGAGGGGATGATACCATCACCGCTCTGCCCGGGGATATCTCTGCCCTCTATTCACGCCTGCAGGAGCGCGCCATTGGGGGATAAGTTCGAAGTCTGGTCGACGCGGCTTTTCCCGAAAGGGCAGGGGGCGGAGGCCTATCGCCTGACCGGTGTCGCTGCGCGCTGCAACTGGGTCGTGCTCAGCGACAATGCCGAACCCCATGCCGCTTTGCGGGTGCGCCCGGACGCGCCGGCCGCGCCGCGGACTATATTCCTATCCCTGAGGAAACCCTGGCCGGCCTACGAACTTTTTGCCCGCGACGTGCTGCCCGTGTTAAAGACTCCCTTCGTGCTGTTTTCGGGATCCGAGGACGTCACCACGCCAAATCAGACCGACCGGCGATGGCCAGCCACTCCGCAGCATATCCGCAGCATCATGGACAGCATACTGGCGCATCCGCAGCTGACCGCCTGGTACACAGAAAATCTCGATGCGGACATCCACCCGAAACTCCGCCCCATGCCGCTGGGCCTGTTGACGGAAGACGGTGGTCCGGCAATGGCAGAAAAGCTGGAATTTGAAGAGCTTGCGCGCCGTCCTTTGTCGGTTCTCTGCGCCCACAGGCATCGCGAAGGCCCGCAATGGGAGCCGCGCCGCAAGGTCAGCGCCCTGGCCCGCGATACGGCATGGATAAACTGGACGACCATCCTCGACGAGCCGGTCGAAGAGCCTGTTTTCAAACGGCTTTTATCACGTCACAGCTTTGTGCTTTGCGTGGAGGGCGGGGGGCTGGACCCGTCGCCCAAGGCCTGGCTCGCCCTCCTCCATGGCGCCATTCCGATCATCCGGAAATCCCCCACCGCCGCGGCCTATGAAGACCTCCCCGTGATCATGGTAGATGACTGGGAGAGCGGCGCTATCACGCTGGAAAAGCTGGAAGAATGGCGCACCCGCCTGTCGGCGGACTTCCAGCAGAAGGAGGGCTGGCGGCAGGACTGGTATGAGCGTTTATCCTTCCAGACCGGATGGACCCGCCGGGCCGGCCTGCTATCCAACGAAAGTCTAACAAAATCAGAAGCATGCCCCCCATTCAACCCGGCTCTGGCACGGCCGCAAGACCCGCCGCCCCCGACCCGCTACCAGGTCGTGTCTCCCGGCGGACCGGCGGCCGGCGTCCTCGCCCGCTGGCTGGAGCCGGAGGGGCCTCCGGCGATCTGGATACTCACGCAGTCGCAGCACCGCCTGCCGCCGCCGCCGGCCTTCCGGACACAGAAATTCATCTATGTTTTCAGTGACCCGCGCACTCTTGCCCTGTCCCTGTTCCATCAGCGCTCCGGCCAGTTATCCCGTCCGGATAGTGCGCCCGCTGCTTCGGGCAGGCCGCAGGCAGATCCGTCCGCGGAAGATCCGGGCCAGGATTTGAAGTCCTTCTTGAAGCAGGGCCGCAATCCCTTTCATCTGGAAGAACATTTCGACAACTGGTTTCATGGCAGTCAGCCCTATCCGGTCCTGTTCGTGCGCTATGAATCCCTGCCGGACACGGCAGCGCAGCTTGGCCGCTGGCTCGGCCTTCAAAGACCGGCCTCCGGCCTTGAACAAGCGGAGGCCGACTGGCGCACCCTGCCGGCGGATGACCAGGCTGCGCTGGATGCCGTTTATGGCGATTTCGCCCGCCGGCTCGAATCCCTGCCCGGTCTCATCCTCCGGCAACAGGGTCAGACATTTAAAATATAGTGATGTATAACAAATAGATAGCTCTTCACCTTCTGCATCCGGAAAGCGTCCAGGGAGAGACTGACGGCCACGGCTATCTCTGCCGCCCGGCCAGGCGCAGGAAGGTGTGCCAGAGACGGATCAGGAAGATGGGCGCATCGCCACTGGCCCCGCCATCATCCTTTTGCGCGTCCAGTTCGGCCTGACGGACAAAGGCCTCATGCGCCCGCGCGGCGTCCAGTTCGGCCCTGGCGCGGGCATCACGGTCCTTCTGGCGGCGCATCATCTCTTCGTCATAAGCATCCGCAACCTCGCTGACCTTGCCTTCCGCACGGACCTGCCCATAATCCAGCCATAGCGCCCGGTCGCACGTTGCTTCCATCAGCGCCCGGCTGTGCGAGGCGAGGATCAGTATCCCTGCCTGCTCGACAAAAGTCTGCATACGTGTCGTCGCCTTCTTCCGGAAAGCGGCGTCACCGGCTGACAGCCACTCATCCAGGATCAGCACATCGGGCTGGAAGGCAGTGGCGATGGCGAAGTTCAAACGCATGCGCATGCCGGCGGAGTAGGTCTGGACCGGCAGGTCAAGAAATTCGCCAAGCTCGGAAAACGCGGCAATATCCGCCCGGCGCGCCTCGATTTCCTTGCGGCTCCGCCCGGCGGCCAGCCCGCGCAGCGTGATATTATTATGGCCGCTGGCCTCGAGGCTCATGCCGAGATTGATATTGACGACGCTGGTCGTCTGGCCGTCGATGACGACCTCGCCGGAGTCGGGCGCATAGATCCCCGCCAGAACCTGCAGGAGCGTAGTCTTGCCAGAGCCGTTTTCGCCAATGATGGCGAGGCGGCCGCCACTGGGCACGTCAAAGCTGACACCGGACAGGGCACGCACACCGATCACCGCGTTGTTGGGGCCTCGAATGAGAGTCTCGTTGCGGTGGTTAAAGGCGCTGTGTTCCGGATCTTCGGAATGGGCAATCTGTGCCTTGTCGGGAATCGGCGCGCGTTGATAGAGCGGATAATTCACGCACAGATTTTTGACGGACACATGGGACATATGAGCACTATATCCAGTAGGGAAGCCGGCGCCGCATATGCGCGCCCGCCACGCCGGCGATCACCCACACAAGCATCGTAATGGCCAGGACGATGATCCAGCTCGACAGGCGTGGAAGTTCACCCAGAAGGGGAGCGCGTATGATTTCGATATAATGGGTCAGGGGATTTAAATCAGCGACTATGGCCCGTGCGCCGGTCATTTCTTCACGGACCCAAAGAACAGGGGTCATGAAGATCATGATCCGTGTAATGGAATTCATAAGATGCGCGACATCGCGATAACGCGCGGCGATCAGCCCGAAAGTATATTGAACCGCGACAGCATTGATCAGGTAGATCACAAATCCGGGCAGGCAAAGCAGTGCCACCAGCTCTGGCCGCCAGCCCATGATGAGCATGGCGCTGAACGCGACGATGAGATTGAGCGCAAGAGTGAATATCGCTCTGAAAATACTCCGCAGAACATGGATCGAAAACGGCATAGAGACGCTTTTGATCCAGGTCGTGGCATTCACAAAGACCTGGCAGCCATCCTGTATCTGGGCCATGAGAAAGGCGAACATGGCATAACCGATCGCGACATAGGCAATAAATCGCTCCGGACTGACCTCGCTGAAAGCCCCGAAGAAGAAGGATATACCGCCGACAAAAACCGCGTAGGACAGCATGATCCAGAGCAGGCCGAGCGCGCTTCGCCGGTACCGTTGCTGCATATCATCCATGGCGAAGGTGAACCAGACATCCACCTTGCCGATTCCTTGCACAATATCTGCAAAGAAGGCGGTCATTCCATTGTGTCTGTTTGCGGGGGTAACTGGCTTTGGAGGGAATTCGGATTCGAGCATGGTGATGAGTATGAGCTCTCTGGCAGCGCGTGTTTCTTGAATGCCGGCTCAAGCTCGAGGGGCTCAGTCTGACCGCATTCAACTAATCACCATAACGGCCCTTGCGCGTCAAGCTGTTCGCATACCTGCATCCTGTGAACATTTATTCTTCGATTTATCGCTGAGCCAACAATCTAATACGCAAGCCTTTCCCTATAAAAACTTGGGATTTCTTGCCACCACGACACCATCACCGATCTGTATCGGACCATAGGGTGTTTGGCTGAATCTTCCTCGTTCGTAATTCATCCGGATTTGCCATCCGGCATCCTCGAACAGATTGACCATAGATCGATGATGATCCGAGGAAATGTGGGTGCCGACAAGAACCGATTTGACTTTCTCGGTGAGAGCATTCAACGAATTGGGTACAGTATCGTATTCTGCTCCCTGAATATCTATATGCATGAAATCGGCCGGACCTGACAGATAATCGAGTGTGTCCTCTATTGTGTACGCCGTTACCGTCACATTTTTGGAGGAAGCAACAACATTTCGGGTGGAAGCCCCATAATCCTCATCGGGATTTTCAATCACAGGAAAAGTGATTTCTCCAGATTCCGCCGCTATCGCTCCATGGAGAAGTTCTATTCCATGATTCAACAGCCGGTTGGCCCGGAAATGCTCTTCCATCCATTGCCAGTGCGTGTAATCAGCCTCAATAGCCACAGCTTCGACAGCTCGAATGGCATCTTTCTGGCGGCAGGCGGCGAGCGCTACGGAAGACCAACTTCCCCATCCGGCGCCGAGCTCGACGACCCTGTAGGTGCCCTTTGCACGAGCAACACTTTCCAGAACAACCACCCAATCAAGGTAGTGTTCATTCAAAACGGGCAACTTTGCTGAAAATTTCTTCCCCGCAGGCGGAACAAACTTCGACCAGCCTTTTTTGAATCGGGCGTGTGTTGAAACTCCAAGGAAGTCGTAAACAGAAGCGCCGTCTGCTTCAACTTCGACGGACTCAAATTCGGCGAATATCGGATCGTGATGCACCATAAGAATATGCTTTCTCCTTAAGAATGAAGGGCCGTCATTCAATCCTCGGCAAGTGGATAATGTCTCATTTCATCTTGAGGGCATTTAACACATCAGGCACAAAGTTCGCACGGCCATATCGTGCAGCCAGAATTTTCAATGCGGCGCGGCGACGATGCAGAGCCTCTTTATCGGCTGCAGTGGCTTCAAGACGCTCCGGTAGCGCGCGGATACTGTGACTATCCTCACTGCATTGGATAACGGCTTGTTCCCAAATGGTGGGCGAACCGGGTTGCTTGTAAGTTTCGGCCAGAACGACCGGTATCGCGCCACTGGATATTGCCTCCCACAACCGGATAGAATTGGGCCCGGTTCCGGAAGGGCACAATGCGAATTGTGTTTTCCCCATCACCTGCTTGAACTCTTCAGAGGCCGTAGTGTCGACCAAGCCGGAATGATTCTGTGCACGGGACAGGATCTGATGGTCGTAAACAACTTTATTATAATGCCAGGTATCACGATCCCGCACAAAGCCGCGCGGATGACCCGCTAGTTCCTCAATAAGGAAAGTCCTGGATTGTGTGAGGTATATCGGGGTTGCCTTGGCACCGACGAAAGAAAACAGATAAGGCCTTTCCTCAATAGGTATCTCGGGGCCCTCTGGTATCTGAACCGGGAAAAGCGGAAAGGGATGGATATTTATATTCCGGTTCTTTCCAAAACGGATTTGTCCATGCGTCGCGTGGGACCAGAAGACATCGGTAACACCGGCCGCCTCAAACAAATCAGCGAAATTCAGCATATGGATATGCTGGCACACCGTGATGACGCGCTCGTATCCCGTAACCGCCTCAGCAGCGCGGTCCAGCCCCTCGCGGAGAGTTGACAGGCGATCACTATCGGCTTTGTTGTGATTACTGACGTCAATCAGGGTTGCCCAGGGAAAGCCCAGATAGGCAGCGGCTCCACCGCGCATGGCCAGCAGACGCACCTGATTGAAAGCATGTTGTTCGGTGATGGCAGGATGCTGCCAATGCGCATCATAAGCGACGATGTTTCGGTCAATATAGATGTCGCCATTCCTCAATGGTGTGGCCGCAACTTTACCATCTGCGTTTGAGAATGTTCCCGATGATGCGCCGGGCGGGCTATCGTTAGCCTGCTTTATCGGCCGGACAGGCGGCAGGGACGTGCCTCGTTCCTCCGCCCACCTTTCCAGAGACTTGTTGATCTTGACGGCAGGCATTTGAGCCGAGCGTATCGGCCAGATTTCGATGTCCAGCTTGGCAGGGTCCGTCAAATTGTCGCTTGCATGAACCATGGCCGCGCCACCAACAATTCGCATGTCCCCCTTTTTGTCATAGGTGCGCAACCCGCTCTGATGCACATGAATGCTGCGGACCTGATGACACGGATTGTAAACAGTGTGACCATAGACAGCAAAGTTATATGCGACCTTATTGTCACATCTCGGAACACCGAGGGGAAAATTAAGGCAGCGGTCACGATCCGGATTGGAAGCATGTGCAGGAAAATAGGCCCATGTGTCTTGCGACCAATGCGGATTAGGATGCAGGCTGACATCATTGTCGAGGAGTTCGTAGCGGCTTAATGCCACAAAAGCTGTTGGGTCCTGAGCAAACAACTCTTCAAGCTGATTGATGGTTTCATCAAAATAGATGTCTGCGTTAGCTAGCACAGATATATGATTGGGAGAGTGCGCTTCTGCCAGGCGGGTCCAGTCCTGATAGGTTGGGCGCTGGTCCATTCTGATAACCGTAACCCGACCGTCCGATTGATCGACATCAGCATCGTCATCTATCATGAGATAAATATGAGAAATCCGGTCGTTTTCCCGGTTCTTTGCAAGGCAGAGTTCGAGCTCTCGCCGACGATTTTGCTCGGCGGGATTGAAATAGGGCATGAACAGGGAAATGGACATCTCTATCACCTCTCCGGCAAGAAAATTGGCCGAAGCCATGACACAAATAGCAGCTGTTTGATCATCAGACCGAGTTCCCTGGCCCGCTTATTTCGCCGTCATAACCCAGTCTCTGACACAGATCCAAGTAAGAAACGCTCGCCTGAGCTTCCTGAACCAGATCTTCCGTGTAATCGCGCCGCGAGCGCGGCGCGATCTTGTCACCGCGGCGCCCGCTGTCTCCGGACATTTTCATTATTGAAATCAAAGCCTTCCAGTCGGGATTGTAACTCAGCTCTAGATGCGTGCAAATCTCGCGCATGGTTTCGTCCGGATCGGATACGAAGCGCTCATATCTGATAATCGGGACATGTTCATACGCTGACAGGAACGCCAAATAGCGCCTTGAATATTCTTCCAGCGTGAATGGTGAAAAATGGCACCAGTTGTTCCGCTCAAGTGCAATAAAGGAGTCGATGGGGTGACGGACACTCACAATCGAACGCAGAGGCACCACATCAACCAGCATGCCGGACATGCTCAGCCGGGCTGACCAATCAACCTCGGTGCAAAAGTGTGAATGCGCATGATCACGCAGGATCAAATGCCGCCCGATCAGGTCCAAGCGGCCATGAAGGGCTTTCACGGATGCGACAAACATCTCGACGGCTGTGGTTTCATCTATTGGGTTGAGAGCGCCACGGGCCAGCAGGATCGGATCGGTCGGAGCAAACCGTGAACGCTGGGTTCTGAATTGAAGGGTACTGAGCGGGTCCACTTCACTGAGGAGCAGCGTATTGGGCTGGGACTGCAAGCCCCGGGAAATCAGAGTGCCGCCTGTGCAGGCAAAATGATGTATTGTACGAACCGGTGTCGGTTCGCGCGATGGCCTTTGTTTCAGAAATTTCGCCAACCGGCCCAGATCTACCTGGCTAAGAAGGCCGGTCCCCTCTTTCTGTAACCAACCGAGACTGACCGGATTGGACTGTTCAACGCCCGCTTGTGATGACGCAGGGCCATCGGCACTCCGGGTCAGGGCGACAGATTTCGGCAGATTGGAATTCATTTAGACTGCGCCCGGCTTCGTTTCCTGGCAGGCTTGCTCGAAGTTTTGTTTCTGGAGCGAGCTTCCTTTGTATTTTTCTCGGAAGACAAGGATTCCCTTGAATTCATCGATTGCCTTACCTTTTCCGCAAGCTCATCAAGAAAATTCTCGAGTTCAAGTTTTTCATGTGCAAGTGAAGCATATCGGTCCTGCAAATCCGCCAGATCTGCTTGAGCAACGCGCTGAATTCTCAATGACAGACGATTGTCATCGCGCAACGCCTCCAATTCGGCGTGAAGCTTGTGCATGCTCTCCACTTCTCTGGAGGCTTTGCTCAAGGCTGTCTTTAGTTCCTCCACCTCAGCCTTCAAGGTTTCACGGTCCTGCTTGGCCTTGTCGAGCGCGGCGAAATTGGTCTGAGCCTCCTCGGAGGCTTTGCTCAAGGCTGTCTTCAGCTCCTCCACTTCAGCCTTCAAGGTTTCACGGTCCTGCTTGGCCTTGTCGAGCGCGGCGAAATTGGCCTGGGCCTCCTCGGAGGCTTTGCTCAAGGCTGTCTTCAATTCCTCCACCTCAGCCTTCAAGGCCTCACGGTCCTGCTGGGCTTCGTCTAGCGCGGCCAGATTCGCCTGAGCCTCCTCGGCGGCACTGGCATAGGATTGCCGGACGGCTTCGACCTCTTCCTTCAGCGCCGTGACATCTTCTTTCAAGGCCTCGCGGTCCTGTTTGGCCTTTTCGAAGGCGGCGAAATTGGTCTGAGCGTCCGAAGAAGCTTTGGCATAGGATTGCCGGACGGCATCGACCTCTTCTACCAATTCCAGAACACGTTGTTCGTTTTGCGAATTGCGGGTCTTCCAGTCGGTTTCGACAAAGGCGTATCGTAAATCCGGATCGTCTGGATCGGGCTCCCAGACAAGGCAGCGCCCGGTGTCTTTCAACCAGGCCTCCACATCTTTCCGGTCTGCGCCCCCCTCATGCAGCGGCCTTTCGGCAATTCGGATAGCTATATCGTCGAACTGATCAAGGGCACCAGCATCATCAAGATCGGCTAGAACAAGGAGTGCTTCCGACGGTGCATCGACAACAAGTCCGACCCGGCCCCGTGTGTTTTCAAGGGCGTGGCCGGATAACAGATCGCGGGGCCGGACCAGATTGACAGGCACTGTCTCCAGAGATTGAAGCCCGGGGAAGAGCTCTTTTGCCCCCGTCGGTGCGCGCAGACTATTCATGGCACCAAAGCTGGTCCGCCTGAAAATGCCCTCGCCGCTCCGGTCTGCGACAGCGGCCTCGACAAGAGTGCCTTTGCCGCCTCCTTCAAGCCAGGTCTTCAGGGCAAGCGCCCGTTCCGGGTCCGGCTCTACCAGAATGAGGGTATCGGCGCGGTCCTGCCACAAGCGCCCGGCTGTATCGCCACAGCCGATATGTATAATCAGGCCGAACCGGTCATCTGTGCGGCCGAGGAGCATTTCCATCACGCGCTGTCCTTTTCAGCGGCCTGGTCAGAGGCCGGGCCTTCCAGAAGTTTCCTGTCCTTTTCCGGATCGCCGCCTCCCCGGAGTTTCCGGAAGGGGGCGGTCAGCTTCCAAGAGGTTGAATTGCGGGTCTCTTCCAGCGCATGCCGGACCTGTTCCGCGTCGCGCTTGGCCCACACCAGCTGGCGCTTGAGGTTTGATACCCGGGTGCGCAATACATCCCGCTCCTCCCGAACGGCCAGCAATTCCCGTTCGATCCGGCGCTGTTCCAGACCCCCGCCTTTGCGGCTTGCAAGCTTATGGTACCATTCCAGCTCTTCCTGGCAGACCAGCAGCGCCTCCTGGAGTTCCGCCACCAACGCGCGTTGGGCATCCAGAGCGGTCTGCGGCCCCTCATCGATTCCTGCAGGCAGAGTGGCCCGCCCGGCCGGGCGGGAAAACTCTGTCAGCCCCTCCAGCGCTGAATCAACCTGCCGCTGCAGCAGGGCGGGATCTGGCACGGCCTGTCCCATGCTGGCCCGTAACTCCAGATCGAGACGCTTGAGCCCGGGGTTGATTCCGATGGCTGCATCGCTGACCAGCTGATAGAGCAGGTTGGCCGGACCGGACTCTGGCATTTGGTCGATGCCGATATGGAAGGCCGGGGGCGTTCGTTCACTGAAATAGGCGCGGATCGACCGCGAAATATCCTCCGGCGGCAACCAGCTGGCATCTGCAGGCAGAATCAGCACCTGGCGGCGCGCCCGGCGGAACAGATCCAGTATATCGCTTGCGCGTGACTGCACCCATTGCAGCCCGGCTTGCGAATCCATTCCGTCCGACAGGCAGGCAGCCAAAAGCTGCGGGGCAGGCGCAGCCCAGAGCACGAGCTGCGAGCCCTTGTCGGCGCGAAGGTGCTCGAACAATGCCTCCCGGTCAAAGGGAACAGATTCGCCATCCGGGCCGGGATCAGCACCCGGCCCGAGATCCAGTCCGGGATGCGCAATCGAATAATACACCTTATCGCCCCTCCACGTCTTGGCCAAGTCATGCGATACCGCACCCCGGTTCGGGCAGCAAGGTCAGCACCCCGCAGGCGTACATGGCAACGTGGTTGGTGAAAGCGTTTGGAACCAGTGTCGACAATACTCTTGGCGCTCACCATATCCGTTATCATGACAATGAAAGGATCGGACTCTGGAGATAAAAGAGAGAGCCAACGGGAGCAGGTAAATGGTGATCACAGTTTTCTAGAGACGCAATATTGCCACCAAACTTAGTGCCGCTGAGATCAGATGCGAAATATCCATAGACGCATTATTTGGTAGTTTACAAGTGGCGTGGTTACGACCACAAATAATATCGCACCATAAGCGTTGACTCCTAAATTTACCAAGGCGGCAGAAGCAGCGCTATTATAAATTACTCCGAAAAATGCTAACAACAACATCCGGGGAGCAATGAAAGAATAGGACTTCCTCGATTTGAAAGTAATTTCGCGGTGTCCAATTAAGGAGATAAGAAAGCCCACTAGAAATCCTGAAGGCGTCCCGATAATCACTGGCGTGCCAAAGTAGTGTAGCGTACCTGCTATGACATAATGGCTAGCCGCTGCAAGACTTCCGATCAGCAGATATCTAGCTAATTGTTGGAAATCAACTTTCATTCATCAAACTCGGAAGATTTGCGAATAATATAAATAGGACGACCTTTTACTTCAGTATATACTCTTCCTATGTATTCGCCAATTACTCCAAGAAAAATCATTTGGATGCCACCAAGTAAAGTAACTGCGACAATTATTGTTGTGAAGCCGGGAACCTCAACGCCAAAGATCAGGGTTCGAGCTGCCTCAAATAAACCATAGACGACCGCGAGAACGGCAACCAAGGCCCCAGTATACCCCGCGACACGCAAGGGCTTGTTACTGAAGGCTGTCACGCCATCTAAAGCAAAATCAAATAGCTTACGAAAAGAGAATGCCGACTCCCCATGAATCCGTTTAGAAATATTAAGGGGAAGGGCTATAGTACGAAATCCAACCCAAGTATAAATGCCCTTCATAAATCGGTTACGCTCACGAATTTCTTTAATAGCGTCCACAGCTTTTCTATCAATAAGTCTGTAGTCGCCAGCGTTCTCGGGTATCGGCGTTTCACCGAGATACCGCAACATTTTGTAGAATGCGTTCGACAGCTGTCGCCGCACGAAGCCGTCGCTACTGCGGTCAGTTCGAACGCCATAGACGATTTCGCCACCGTCGCGCCATGCTTGGTAAAGCTCCAGAATAAACTTTGGCGGGTGTTGGAGATCGGCATCCATCAGGATCGAGGCCTCGCCGTTTGCAGCGTCAAGCCCAGCCGATAGGGCGGCTTCCTTCCCAAAATTCCGTGAAAATTCAATGAGTCGTATCCCGGGGTGGGTTCTGGAAAGTCTCTTGACCTCCGAAACCGTACCGTCGGTGCTGCCATCATCGACGAATATTACCTCATGTGCGCCTTCAATTTCGGAAAGTACTTCAAAAAGCTGCTTGCAAAGCGTATCTAGAGATCGCTCTTCGTTCATACACGGTACAATAATCGACAGCACAGTTTCCATGTTCATTCTCGCTCATTCAGTTTTGCCTCGTTATTTAAATTACCGCATATAAATATAGATTGTATCTTCATGAATGAAAACAGAACTTTCATGAGGCCAAGGCTGACGTTCATCCAAGAGATTGTCGCGTGCGTATTGTTGTTTCTCCATGAACTGTCCATCATGCCGACCGCGAAAGTTTATCGAAGAGCCTAGCAACTCGAACACCACTTCATCGGCCCACATGGCGGACAGTTCGCCGTGATCCATGTGCCCGTCTCCGAATATCTCATATTGCCGTCCGCCAGAGTTTAATAGCGTGCGGCGGTATGGTGGGTAGATGCCGATGCGAACAAGATCGTAGGTCTGCGATACATCTAGTTCAGGCAGGCTCTCCATTCTCGAGAGGATGCGATTTGAGAGAGCGAGGTCATGCTGGACGCCACGCAGAAGGACATTTTGGCGCACCAAGTCTGCCTGAATGTGTCGAGTAATGATCAGCGAAATAGAGATCGCTGCAATCATATAAAGCCATTTTCGCTTTACCCCATCATATAGCAACATTGACGACAGGATGACGGAGAAGCTGAATGCATGCAAAAAACCAAGACTGGTGTTATAGCGATACTGAAACGGCGGCCCGTTCAGGGTTACGATAATGTATACAAATTTTGTTGCTACCACTGCGCTTAGCCAGAAAAGAATGATTAATCCAAGTCGAACTGGATTCTTGATGATGCCGGCGGCAGAAAGAATCACGGCTATAGATAAAACAATAAGCAGAAGCCGCTTCTGTGTTTGCATCAGGTCGGGTTGTGTAATGATCAAATGTTGGAAAGCAAATCCTGCAGCATCGATGAGCCTGGAAGGCAAATCTAGTATGTCATTTACGCTTGCCTGTGAAGGCAATGTGATCCCAAAAAGCTTGAGAGAAGCCCAATAGCCTGCCGATGCCAGCGCAAGAACGGCAGCGGACAAGCCTATCTTTTTGAGGACTGAAGCAATACCCTCTTCGAACTTGGCGTTGCCATCTCGCCTGGAAATCGAGGCGATTGCCGCTCCGGCAATAACCGTTGCGTAAACGCTTAATGTCGTTTGGTACGATGCGGCACACAAGATTAGCGCCACTGTTGCGAACACCAAAGGCACGACTCGCGCTTGCCAGGCAAATACGGCCGCAAGACACGCGAAAAACCAGCCAGAAAAGAAAAGCGGTGTCTGATACGTATAGTAAAAAAATGCTAAAGTCGCCGGAAAGGACATTATGCCTGTTCCGACGATCGTCAGAGTCATTACGTTTGGCCTCGTCCCCCAGACGCGCATACTCCATATTGATGCAAAAACACCGAGTGCAATGCTAAATACTGGTAAAAAAACCGGAATATCCGCACCATAATTGAGCGGTACTAGAAACAAATTGAACCACCGACCCGCCCAAATCTGATCATTAGCTGGGGACCAAGGTAGGCGTAACGCATGATTGTGAAACGGATGGTGAGCAATAAAAATAAAGTAGGTGAATATCGCAAGCGCCGCGATAATGATCGCGGCTTTTGCCTCGGCCTCGGAAAGACGAAACGGTTGGATAAGCGGATTCACGGTGCTTTCGTAAAAGGTCTTTAGGGGAGATTGCCAGTTTATAGCTGAATTTGTTCGCGACATGTTCAAACACCTCTACTTGGGTCCGTGAGCTTGACCTCGCATACGTCATGTAACTGTCGTTGCCAAACTGTCTGGAAATCTAAGACCGTTTCAAGCCTTGGCGGTTTCAAATTCCGTTTTTAACATCTGTTTCAGCCCCTTTGACTACCAGCCACGGGATTTCCAGAGGCCATTAAAATTGATTACACGCCTGTAGTATATCGTCCAGTGAACATTTTGCTTAAAGGCATCTGATCGCCCATCAATTAAGTTGAGGCCGAGGGGGCACTTCTCCGCCTCAGAACAGCTTAATTTCCGTCCCCGTCCCGGCGGGAGAGTTCGCGGCGCAATTCGTGTAATTCCGCGTGCAGTGCATCCAGCTCCAGTTCCAGCTGCTGGTGTGCGAACCGGGCTTTGGCTTCACCGCCGCGCGCATCCTTCAGGGCGGTAAGGACACTCATCACGATCCGGCGGGATTTAAGCGCAACGACAACGCTGAACGCAAGGCAGAAACCGAACAGTCCCGCCATGATGATCCACACCCGCCAGCCGGGCAGCAGGATGGCTGACAGTGCCAGGATCGCCATGATCCCCGCGCTTCCCGCCACAAAGCCGGTATTTCGCCTCAGACTCGGGACCCATCTTGCCAGATGCCGGGTCACCCCGTTTGCAAGAACAGTCATGTCCTCACTGGCTGTGTGATTTACAACGGGACTCTCGATCAACGCTTCTGCAGGCCGGGTGACAACGTCTTCCAGCCTTGTGCGCTCGAAGACATCCAGATCTCCGCCGACGGTTGCGTTGAGAACCGTGACACCCTTTTTTTCCAGGGCTTGCCGCGCCAGTTTGAAATGTTCGCGCATAAGGGCGGTATTGGGGGTATGCCATTTCCGGCCGGCTCCGAAATAGCGCGGATCGAAATGATTGGGATCATCGTCGTGTAAAGAAGTGAGGCGCACATCCCCGATATCTGCACCGTCTTCCCGTTGCACCGTATCTGGTACCGAATAGCGCATATCGCTACCGACCAGTACCAGCTCCGAAAAACCCATATAGGCCGCCAGTTGCAACATGGTGACCGCCACCGTGTGCGGTTGGATCACACGGGCAGCGGCATCGAGTGAAAACATGGAGTCGGGCAGATCATCCACCGTACCCGGCTCCTCATTGAAGAAGTAGCGGTTGGGACCGTCTGCAATCAGGTCACGCCCTTTCAGACGCCGGCGGTCACCTCCGTGTATTTGTAACTCTGCCGGGAAAAAGGCGACCATGTCCGGATCCGCGGCCAGCATAGCCTCAATGTCACGGGCCCGATCAGGCAGGACCTGGGAATCGACGCAGGTATAATAGGCAGGCCGCCAGTCAATCCGGTCAAAAAGCAGATGCACGGCGTTGCAGGCGAAGACCGTTTCGCCTTTCAGAAGTGAAAGATCCGTATTGTTCAGCGAGGGGCCATTGCCAAGAATGATACAGCGCTCACCCTTTCGCGTATCCTTGAGAAGGGAAAGGTCACTCACAGCTTCCGGCGTTTTCAGCTTCGTGCTGAAGCGGGTTCCGCCGCCTCTTGTCAGTGACGATGTCCGGCGCCTGATCTTGTCCATACGGATGACAGGAGGGTCCATGACACGCAATTGGGGATCCAGCCGGTCGCGCTCCTCTTCCGTCAGTTCTCGTGGCCGTTTCGGGATAAGATGCCGGAAAGCTTCGCGGAATTCCGGATCCAGCGCGTCAAGTTCGCGCTTGAGAATGGCGCGCATCTCGCGCTTGTAACGGGACATGGAGACAACCGAGCGCTGCCCGGGGCGCACCCGGAAACAGCCCAGCATCCGGTCCACGGTATAGAGCGGAGCGTGACGGAAAAACCGTGCCCACAATTCGAAATCATTGGCAACATCGAAGCTTGTATCAAGTCCGCCGCCGGCGCGCTCCCAGAGACTGCGCCTCCAGAAGGTCGATTCCTGCTGGATCCAGAGATGGTCTCCCGAAAGGAAGCGCAGGCGCGACCACGGCCGGACGCCTCCGACATACTCCATCTCGCCCAGCACATTCATGGTGCTTGGCCGCCCGGTGAGCCACTCGACTTCGGGATGGGTTTCAAATATCCGTGCCACCTGAGACAGACACCCGGGGTGAAGAACATCATCCGAGTTGATCCAGCCCATGACCTCGCCATCGGTCAGGGCAAACCCCTTGTTGATCGCATCGGCATGGCCATCGTCCGGTTCGCTGATCATCGCGGTCAGGTCATCCCGGTAATGTTCGAATATCAGTCGCGATCCATCCGTGCTGGCACCATCGGCGATCACATATTGAAGAGAAGGATAGCCCTGATCCAATACGGATTCGATCGTTTCCCGGAGAAAGTCCGCCCCGTTATAATTGGGGGTGACGATGCTGAGAGTCAGTTGCTTGGTCACGCTGTCAACTTTCTTCGGGAGAGGGTTTCCGCTGCCAGTGAAAGTGTGGATTTTGTTGCCGACCAGGCGCCTTTATTCCGGTTTACCAGCTGAAACACTTCTTGTAGCCGGCGCATGGAAACCTGATGGGTTTTGGTCCCGTTTCCCATATAGGCCGTTGATAGCGTGTGCTGAAGCATTTCGAACTTGGCTCCTGATTGATAAAGGCGAACCCATAAATCCCAGTCCATCACGAATTGCAGATCCGGATTGACACCGCCAACTGCGGTGACAGCCGAACGCCGGGCAAAGCAGGACGGTTGGGATATGATATTGGAACGCAGGATCAGGGGCGATATCCCGTCAACCTGATCATGGGCTTCGGTTATGTTCCCGGCAATATCGACGAAATCGGTCAGGCCATAGACAACATCGAGCGCCGGATTTGAGCCTATGGCGCCGCGGACATGGTCCAGCGCGTCTGGCAACAGGCAATCATCTGCATTGAGCCAGAAAACGAAATCCGATTCGGTATGATTCCAGCCCTCGGCGATGGCCGCGGATTGCCCCCTGTCCGGCCCGGTGCGCAGATAGGCAAAGTCGATCCCGCAGGCCTGTGCAGCGTCAGCCACCCGCGGATCGCCGGAGGCATCCAGAAGAGCCACTTGCAGGGGAGGAGTCTGAATCGCCAGGCTTTCCAGTGACCGGGGCAGAAAGTCATGCCAGCTTCCAACAGGAATGGCGGCTGCAAAACTTACCGGTTCATGCATATCAATTTTGCCTTGCGGTTTTCATACCGCGAATCTTGAAGGGATGTTTGCGGGGGATCAAGCATGTTCATAACCGCCCACACTTGTAATCACCGAATGGACCGCTCCCATTACGCACATAATACCGGCCCGTCCAGCCTGACCCGGGCTCTGCAGGTGTCCGGCTCAGCAGGTGGAGGGATAACACTTCTCACTTCACAATATCGCGCCGGTTTACATGTCTGTATGGCGGAGCGGGCGGATATCCGGGGCACGGGCCAGTAATTTGCCGGGTGACCAGGTCATGGCCCGCGAAATGGCTAAAGAGCTCATCGTTCGCTTTTCCTGGATGGTCCGGCGGGATGTGAACACAGCGGGAAGCCCGCTCAGAGCGTCCCCCATGGCACGGGCAGTGCATCTGAACTTGCCGTGAAAAAGGCTGCGGAACAGAAAGGCCAGATTTGTGATGGCCACAAACGGAGTTGCCAGCCAGAGCATCAGCGGCGGCGCGTTTTTGACCCATGTCCAGATCCGGTTCCTTGTGCCGTGATATATCGTGAAATCGGACCGCCGCCCGGAAATCCCCGAACCGACATGATACACTACAGACTGGCTCGCATGCACGCACACGGCTCCGGACAGTCTCAGCCGGAAGGCAAGATCGACATCTTCGACATAGCAGAAAAAGGATTCATCAAATCCGCCCGCGCCGATATAGGCATCACGCCTGTACAAGGCGGCGGCGGCGCAGGGACCGAAGACATAGCCATCATAATCCGGCGCTTTTTCGATAGGCCATTCAAATCCGCCGCGCCAGGCCAGTCCCAGCGGTGAATACGCATCGCCGACACCGTCCAGCTGTCCCGGATTCAGTTTTGAAAGCTGTGTGCACCCGACCATTTCTGCGTCATGGGCTTCGCCGCAGCTCAGCGCCATCTCGAGCCAGTCAGGGTCCGGAACCGTATCCGGGTTCAGCATGGCGATCCAGGGGGCATCCCCCAGCGCTGCCCCCTGGTTGCAGGCCGCAGCAAAACCGACATTTTCAGTGTTGTGGATGACGGTGAAACGGTCATCACCGGGGACCAGCAGTTTTTCCGATCCGTCGGTAGAATTGTTATCGATCAAATACACATGAAATGAAGCAAGGGTCTGATTTTTTACGGCTTCGATGCACTCTTCAATGAATTCACCGCCGTTGAAATTCACAATAATGATGTCCACCAGCGATTGGGTCGCCATAATCACACCCCCGGATACACCCGTTTCTGATCAACCAGACCTCGTGATCGGTCAGACCGGCGCTTACTGTGATGCCGGGCGGGTTAAGTCAACACGGCAGGCCCCGGCATTTCGCTGGCATTTGCCATAGGTCGGCGGAAAAAACCTTGCTACCGTTTCATGGTCAGGCGCATGGGCGTTAATCGGGAACAGGCGGCATGAAGAACAAGAAGCAGTATTTTGGAACCGACGGCATTCGCGGAACGGTTAATACGCCTCCCATGACGCCGATGCTGGCCATGCAGCTGGGGATGGCCGCCGGTCAGTATTTCAAACGCCGGGGCGATCACCGGCATTCCGTGGTGATCGGAAAGGATACACGACTTTCAGGTTATATGATTGAAACCGCACTGGTCTCGGGATTCACCGCCGTCGGCATGGATGTTTTCCAGTTCGGGCCCATCCCCACACCGGCAGTGGCCCAGCTGACACGATCCCTGCGGGCCGATCTGGGCGTGATGATCACGGCCTCTCATAACCCATACCATGACAATGGCATCAAGCTGTTTGGCCCGGATGGATTCAAGCTCTCCGATCAGGCCGAAGTGGAAATCGAAGCACTGATGCAAAAGCCGGCTGCCATAATGCTGGCCAAGCCGGACCATCTGGGAAGGGCAAAACGGATTGATGATGCGCAGGCGCGTTATGTCGAGATAGCAAAGGCAACATTTCCACGGGACATGACGCTTTCAGGCCTGCGGATCGCTATCGATTGTGCCAATGGCGCAGCCTACAAGGTGGGCCCGGCGACCTTCTGGGAATTGGGAGCCGAAGTGGTAAATATCCACACCGAACCCGACGGGTTCAATATTAATCGTGAGTGTGGCGCCACCGACCCGGCCTCTCTGGCCGAAAAAGTCATCGAGACACGTGCGGATATCGGCATTGCCTTTGATGGCGATGCGGACCGGCTGATTGTCGTCGATGAGCGCGGCCAGATTGTGGATGGCGACCAACTGCTCGGATTGATCGCTTCGGAATGGTTTTCCGCTGGCCGGCTTCGCGGCAAAAGCGTTGTTGCTACGGTGATGTCCAATCTGATGCTGGAGCATTTCCTGAAATCCCGGGGAGTCGGGCTGGAGCGGGCAGATGTCGGTGATCGCTACGTTGTAGAGAAAATGCGGGAATTGGACGCCAACATTGGCGGCGAACAATCCGGGCATATTGTGTTGAGCGATTTTGCGACGACCGGAGACGGTCTGATCGCGGCGCTTCAATTACTTGCGATTCTGAAAAGAAAGGATCGGCCGGTCAGCGAGAGTTGCCGGGTGTTTGAGCCCGCGCCACAAAGGCTGGAAAATATGGCTGTTGCCAATGGTGCCGCTATCCTGGCATCTCCGGACGTCAAAAAGGCGATTGCGGATGCCGAATTACATCTCGGGAAGAATGGCCGGATTCTCGTTCGCGCTTCTGGCACCGAACCTGTTATCAGGGTGATGGCCGAAGGCGACGAAAAGGCGAGTGCGGAAGCCATCGGTATCGTGTCGGCGGCCATAGCGGAGAGCGCCCATTGCTAGTCCCCACGGCTGTACAGGATTGAAATTGTGCTCCTCCGATTGAACGACCCGGTTTTCTACTTGCTGTGCGCCCTGTCGGCTGCGGCCATGATATTTCTGCCGCTCATGATGGCAGGACAAAACCAATCGCAACGCGCTCAGGACATCATTGATAATGGTATCGAGGCCGGGTTTGATCGGCTCCAGACCCTTGTCACCGGGCCGGGGATTGTATCCACGGTGAGGATCGGGACGCAAGGCGGACAATCCGTCATTGTCGTGGCCGAGAATGAATTGGGCGATCCCAACATCACGCCATCGGCGGGCGGATTTATCCCCCTCAGCGGACAGGAGCTCGAAGTCGTTCAGGGACATGTCCTTCGCATTACCTTCCATGTCGAAGCGGCGCCGGAAAGCGAAGCCGAGCAGATCTATGTGGGAGCCTTCCAGCGGGGAATTGGACAGAACGGATGGCAATTGCATGCCCTGCCAGATCAGAATGAGCCGATCATTCTGACAATGACGCCGCCACAGTGTGACGCGGAATATGCCTTCTTCGGTGTCTGGCCAGCAGCGTTGGGTGAAGCCGGTGCCATCCAGCTCGACCGTATACGCATTGAAGTGCTCGAGCCGGTCGGGTGTGGGGATCAATAATGCCGAAGCATTCGAGAATTATTGTCACCGGAGCAGCCGGCTTTATCGGCTCACATGCCGTTAAGGCGTTGCTGGATGCAGGACATTCGGTTTTGGGTATCGATAATATCAATGAATATTATGATTCGAAGCTCAAGAATGACAGGCTGAAAAGTATAGGATATCATAAAGAATTCGAATTTGAAAAAATAGATATTTCAGATCATAATAAAATTGTTGATGTATTCGATTCTTACAAACCGGTGCGCGTGCTTCATTTGGCAGCGCAGGCAGGTGTGAGGTATTCAATTGAAAATCCGTTTTCGTATATCGAATCAAATCTCAAGGGGCACCTTTCCATACTTGAGGCCATTCGCAATTCTGCGTCAGTCCGGCATCTCGTATATGCATCATCCAGCTCTGTTTATGGGAACGACACGGCGGTGCCATTTTCGGAAAATGCCCGGGCTGACAAGCCGGTCTCTCTCTACGCGGCGACAAAACGTGCTGATGAGTTGCTGAGCGAAAGCTATGCCAGCCTCTACAGAATTCCACAGACGGGGTTGCGCTTCTTTACGGTTTACGGACCATGGGGACGTCCGGACATGGCGTACTGGCTTTTCACCAAGGCCATTCTTGAATCGAAACCTATAAAGGTTTTCAATGACGGAAATCTCGAAAGAGATTTTACGTATATTGATGATGTTATCGAGACCACAGTAAAAATAATTGAAGATGAAAATTTTGAACATGGGCACCGCATTTATAATATTGGTGGATCCAGTCCCCGGCGGCTTCAGGAATTTATTGATCTGATCGCAAAAGCGTGTGGCAAGACGGCAATCTGCCAGAATTTTCCGATGCAGCCAGGGGATGTTTACAGAACCTGTGCCGATCTGACGAGGATCACCAAGGATTATCACTACCGGCCTCGAGTTGATCTTGAGACCGGTCTCCCGCGTTTCGTTGAATGGTACCGACAATACTTTGGCGTTTAGCAGTCTGCGGTAATTCCGATTACCTGGCTTTCTCTCGTATGAATATTTGGCTTATCGCTCCTGCAAGCCGTGACAAAATACATGTGAAACCCTCTTGAATCAGGAATTATTGATTCTTCAAGATGCAGCTATGTATATAGCAAGCTGTTTGAAAACGCTTATGGATTGTGCGAAGCATTCTTATCGCTAAAACGTATATTTTCCGGATAAAGTGTAAGGACGACAGGTGGCAAAACCAATTGAACTAATGAAAAATGCCACCCGCTTTTGCGACTGGATGCGCGATGCCGCCCTGCCAGTCTGGGCGGAGGCCGGCTGGGATGAGCAGCGCGGCGGCTTCCATGAACGCCTCAATCTTGACGGCACACCGGATCGGGCGGCCGTGCGGCGTGTGCGCTCGCAGGCCCGGCAGGTCTATGTCTATGCCCATGCCCATGAGCTGAACTGGTTCGACGGCAAGGCGCTGGCCCTGAACGGGCTCGACTATCTGGTCGACAAAGCCTGGCAGGCGGGCGGTGCCGGGGGCTGGGTGATGAAACTCAATCCCGATGGCTCTGTCGCTGACAGCACCTGCGACCTTTACGAGCAGGCCTTTGCGCTTCTGGCGCTGGCGCATGTCTATCGCATTACGCAGGACGCCCAGATCAAGGCCCTGGCCCGTGACACGCTCGCCTTCATTGATGACACGCTCGGCCATACCGCCGGCGGATGGTGCGAAGCCGAGCCGGACCGCCAGCCGCGCCGCCAGAATCCTCATATGCACATGTTCGAGGCCAGTCTCGCCCTGCATCAGGCCTTTGGCGGGCAGGGCCATCTCGCCCGCGCCGGAAATATCCTGCGGCTGATGCGCGATCACTGGCTGTTTCCCTCGGGCGGGCTGCGGGAGGTGTTCAACCCCGACTGGTCGCCACTGACCGGCCCGGAAGGCCGCAAGACCGAGCCCGGTCACCAGTTTGAATGGGTCTGGCTGCTCGATCGCTATTCGGCCCTGTCCGGCGACGAAACCGGACCGGAAGTGTCCAGCCTCTATGCTTTTGCCAAAGCCTATGGCCGCTCACCGGTGACCGGACTGATCGTTTCGGCCGTCCGCGATGACGGCGTTGTGCTCGACGGAGCGGCCCGGACATGGCAGCAGACCGAACATCTCAAGGCCGCACTGGTGCAGGGCCAGACAGGACGGTCCGGTGGATGGAGCAGTGCCCAGGACGCCCTGCATCAGCTGTTTACGAAATTTCTCAACCCCGCCCCCACGGGTTGTTGGGTGGATGCCTATGACGCCGCAGGAAATCCGGCCGTAAAGACCATTACCGCATCCACACTCTATCACCTGCTGGTGGCGGCGGCGGAGACCGACCGCATTCTCAATCAACAGGGCCAGGCCGGCCTCCGGGTGGTGAAGTGATCCGCGTCCGCCCGGCCATTCTGTGCGGAGGATCCGGCGAACGGCTCTGGCCATTGTCCCGCAAGGACAGGCCGAAACCGTTTCACCGGCTTCTCTCGGACCGGACCCTGTTTGAAGACACACTGAGGCGGTGCGCAGGGGAAGGCGAAGGCATCGGTTTTTCGGCTCCGCTCATCATCGCGGGGCAAGCCATTGAAACACCGGTGCGCTCCGGGCTGAAAAGCGCGGGTATCACACCGGCGGCCCTGGCATTCGAGCCGGCGGGCCGCAACACCGCGCCCGCAGCGGCCCTCTCCGCGCTACTGGCACAGAAGCAGGACGGACCGGAAGCGCTGGTATTGCTGGTACCGTCCGATCATCATATCGCACCGGTCACAAAATTCCGCGAAACCATTGCCGCTGCCGCCCCGCTCGCAGCCGGGGGAAGAATTGTCGTTTTCGGCATTCCGCCGACGCGCCCTGAAACAGGCTATGGCTATATCCGCCGGGGCGCGCCGCTGGGCAATGGCTTTGAGGTTGCGGCGTTCGAGGAAAAACCGGACGAAAAAACCGCAAAAGCCTATCTTGAAAGCGGGGACCGGCTCTGGAATGCCGGGCTGTTCCTGTTCCGGGCTGATATCCTGCTGCAGGAGCTGGCGCGTTTCGAACCGGAAATTCTGAGCGCTGTAAAGGAATCACTCGGGGCCGATGGCTGCATTGATGCGGCCGCTTTTTCGCGCAGTCCGTCCGTACCGCTGGACATTGCCGTGATGGAGCGCACCGCCCATGCTGCCGTCATCCCTACGCGCTTTCACTGGTCGGACGTTGGCACATGGCCATCACTGGCCGATGCGCTGGAGGCCGATGAGGACGGCAATATCCTCACCGGCGATATTGAAGCGATTGACTGCAAAAATAGCTATTTACGTGGTGAGGGCGTGACATTGACCGCGCTGGGCGTGGACGATCTGATTGTCGTCGCAACCGGTGATGCCGTCTTCGTGGCCCCGAGATCACGCGCCCATGATGTCAAGAAAATCCTTGCCGAACTGAAAGTGAAAGGTCCGCCCTCTCTCCTGTGACAGCTCGAACTTCGAGTCATACTTGAAGTTTTGGTCATTCCGGCTGATTTTAGCGCAACATGTCTAACACCAATGATCCGATGGCGCAGGCCATAGCGCGGCTCGACCGGGCTTTGAGCCAGGTCGAGAACCGCCTTCATCGCCTGCAGGCCGAGGCCCGCGACAGCGGCGACAGCGATGCCGATCGCGCCCGGCTCGCCGAAGAGCTCGACAAGGCGCGGGCCAGCGAAGCGGCCATGGCCGAAGCCGCCGAAGACGCCTCGGAGGCCCTCGGCCAAGCGATCGCGGAATTGCGGGCCGCTGCAGAGGCGGCGGAGGCTGCCGCGGAGGCCGGAAATGGGTAAGGTCTCTGTCACATTGAATGGCCGGGCTTTCACCATTGGCTGCGAGGACGGGCAGGAAAGCTATCTGCGCGAGCTGGCGCGCCATCTTGACGGCCATGTCACAGATCTCTCGAAGCAGGTCGGACAGATTGGCGATCTCAGACTCCTGTTGATGGCTTCGCTGGTGGTCGTCGACGAGTTGAAAACCGCCCAGAACCGGCTGGAAGCACTGGAATCCCATCTCAACCGGCTGAAAAGCGAGGGCGTGCCAAAGGAAAACGCAGGTTCTGACGGCTTGGTCGAAGCGCTGAACGGCATTTCAGCACGCCTTGAAGCACTGGCCACAGATGATCCCTCTTGAGGATGTCCGCGGGGCGGCCCACATATGTCCGTGGCGGTCCCTGCGGCACTCGTCAGGACTTTAATTCCCCGCGGCCTTACATCTCGTCGAGGGAGCTGCCTCTGATTGGGATCGTGGTCCCTGATACGCGGCGCCCACCTGCATCTGTGGGTTCGATGGGAATTTACAAAGTCCAACGGTGACTGTGGGGCCGCTGCATGTTTCTGAACTGGCGAAAACAACGGGCACGGAAAACAGCCCTCGAGCGGCGCAAGGCCGCACAGGCGGCGCATCCCGATGCCGCCAAAGCCCTCGTCACCCACTTTCCCGACGCGATATGGCCCGGCGTGGGGGAGGTCGTGGCCGGCTACTGGGCGACGCATTCGGAAATCGATGCCATCCGCCTGATCGAGACCTTTCACTGCGAACAGGCGCGCATTGTCTTGCCGCGTGTGGCGGGCCCGGATCTGCCACTGAAATTTCATGCCTGGCACCCGGACGACACATTGGAGATTGGCGCACACGGCATCGCTGAGCCAAAGAGGGGCACATCGCAGCTTGTCCCGAACCTGCTACTGGTGCCACTGCTGGCCTTTGATGATCGCGGTTATCGTCTGGGTTATGGCGGCGGCTATTATGATCGCACCCTTGAAGCGCTGAGAGCGGCCGGCCCCGTCACCGCGGTCGGCCTCGCCTTCGAGGCGCAACGGGTGAAAAACCTGCCCGTGCAGCGTCATGATCAGCGCCTTGATTGGATTGTCACCGAAAAAAGGGCATATCGCTTCGCCTGAACAGGAAGGCAGTCATTATGCGGATAGCGTTTTTCGGCGATGTCATGGGCAAGTCCGGGCGTCAGGCCGTGCAGGAATACCTGCCGGGCCTCATCACCACGCTTGATCTCGATTTCGTGGCCATCAATGCCGAAAACGCGGCCGGGGGTTTCGGCATCACCGAGCGCACGGCCAATGAGTTGTTTGACGCCGGGGCGGACGCCCTGACGCTTGGCAACCATGCCTGGGACCAGTCCGAGGCCCTGACCTTCATCGAGCGCGAGCCGCGGCTCCTTCGCCCGTCGAACTATCCGCCCGGGACAGCACCGGGCCGCGGGGCCGGCGTCTTTCCGGCCAGGAATGGCGCCATGGTCTTCGTTATGAATGTCATGGGACGCTTGTTCATGGACCCGCTGGATGATCCCTTCGTTTCGGTGGAAAAGGAACTCGCCGCGGCACCGCTGGGCGAGGCCTGTGATGCCGCCATGGTCGATTTTCACGGCGAGGCGACGTCGGAGAAGAATGCCATGGGCTATTTCTGTGATGGCCGCGTCAGCCTCGTGGTCGGCACGCATACCCATATCCCGACCGCCGATCACCGCATCCTGCCGCAAGGCACCGCCTATATCACCGATCTCGGCATGACCGGTGATTACGAGTCCATCATCGGCATGGACCGGGAAGAACCGATGCGCCGCTTTACCACGCGCATGCGTTCAGGCCGTTTCTCGCCAGCCGAGGGAGAGGGGACATTGTGCGGGGTCATGATCGAGACCGATGACCGCACCGGATTGTCAAAGACCGTCCATCCCGTGCGTATCGGCGGCATTCTTCATCAGGCCGAACCGGCACTCTGATTTGTGTCCAGATTTTTAAGAATACGATTGGTCTGATCAACTATTTCGGAACGAATATAATCAGTTCCGGTGCGTGCGGCCTGACCTTCCGCGACGAGTTTGTCTGATTCTGCGGCAATTTTCTCCAGGATCGCGTTTGCAACGTGCGAAACCTGCCTGACCGTTGCCGCTGGTGCCAGTCCGCAGTCGTCCGCGAAGGCGACCCATGCTTTGTGATCAATATAACGGTAGTTCCTTTGTTGGCCGATTTTCATCGCCATATTGTGGGTGATATTGTCGTAGGGGGCCGCTGTCAGAAGGTCATAGGCAGGGGCGAGCTTGTAGTCCTGAGTAATCAGGAAGCTGAAATTCTTGGCGTGGGCATCTGTGTTGGCAATGCAGGCGTTAAAAATGATCCGGTCACGCAGTTCCAAGCGATCGCGAACACGATTGCTGCTGAATCGGTCGATGGCGCGAAAGAGGTCGCTGATTTTCGGCCCGCCATGTGCCTCATATTTTTGCAACGGCGAATAGCCGAGCGCCTGTGCGGCGTCTTCCTGATGCAGTCGTTTGACAGAAATGGAATCCTCCTGAACGCGATCATAGCGTTTTACCAGCAAATACGGGCGCTGTAGGGCTTTTCCTACCTCCACGTCCGCAACGTCCAGACCAACAGCTTTGGCAAGTCGCATGCAGAGGGCTTCATTTTCGACTGACGCATAGAGGCGGGTCTCTGGCTTCAAAATGTGGGTGGAAGCGGCGCCGTTCAGAGGCAGATGAATTTGGCCATCAATTCGCGCGATCACCATTTTCGATTGTGCGCCGGCGAGGGAGAGCGTGACATCTTCTTTTCCCGCCAGCAGCGGGCGCGCCGGTAGCTGATCGATATCGTTTGCGAGTTCTTCTTCGCTTCTCACAAGGTATTTACCGGCGGCTTCAGGTCCGCCGATCGATAAGGCACCTGCAGTTTCCCGCCCGGTTTTTTTGAGCAGAGTGTATAGATCTGCCGGGTGCGACCGGTTCAACCGCGCAAAGGCTCGAAGCTGAACTTCCTCGGGCAGGAGATTGGCAAACCAGTTGGTTGAAAACTCCCGCGGAAATTCCTCCCCTGTCAGCGGCATTGTCGCCGAGACGGGAAATGCGTCTTTGGCGGCTATCCAATCCGGATCGTATTCAAACCCTATTTCGGCACCGCTGCCGGAGATGGCTCCGACATGCCGGTCTTCGTAGTAAACTGGGATCATTTCCGGTGGCCGATCGAGATAACCAGGCCCATGGCGTGGGCCAGATCCAATACCGCACCGATTCGGGCATTCGGCTTTCCCGATTCCACGGCGCTGATCCATTGTTGACTCAGACCGAGCGCATCTGCAACCTGGGTTTGCGTCAGGCCTTGTTTTCGACGGGCTTGACGGATCGCTTCGCCGATTTGAAGGGGATTATGAACCTGCATATTTATCTCCGATCGGCGATAAATTACAGGGATTCATCTGCATTGCAACAAATATCGTCGATCGGAGATATTTTCGGCCATCGGCATCGGATAGGCAGATTTATCGTCGATCGACGATAAATCAAATCGCCCCCTTGCCGGCCTCGGCCCAGTCTTTCAGGAAGGCGTCCAGCCCCTTGTCCGTCAGCTCGTGCCGGATCATCGCATCGAAGATTTTCGGCGGAATCGTGCAGGCATCGGCCCCGGCCAGGGCGGAGCCTTCGATATGCGCCATCGTCCGGATCGAGGCCGCGAGGATATAGGTGACAAAGCCATGCTCGTCATAGAGCGTGCGGATGTCCTTGATCAGGCCCAGCCCGTCCTGTCCGATATCGTCCAGACGGCCGATAAAGGGCGAGACAAAGGTCGCACCCGCTTTCGCGGCCAGCAGCGCCTGTGCCACCGAGAAGCAGAGCGTGACATTCGTGGGGTGACCCTCATCGCTCAGCGCGCGGCAGGCTTTCAGCCCGTCCACGGTCAGGGGCAGCTTGACGACGATATTGTCGTGAAGGGCGCGCAGCTTCTTGCCCTCGGCAATCATCGTCGCGGCATCGGTGGCCACGACCTCGGCGCTGACCGGACCGTCAACAGCTTCGCAGATCGACCTCAGGCCGTCGAAGAAATCACCGCCAGCCTTGGCCACCAGGGACGGGTTGGTCGTCACGCCATCGACCAGCCCGCCGGTGGCACGATCAGCAATCAGTCCGGCATCGGCGGTGTCCAGAAACAGCATCATGGCAGCATCTCCTCTTGTCTTGCTCCCCCGCTTATCGCCTGCCGGTGAAGGAAACGTGACGAGACGGCTTGGAGGATGCCCCCCACATGCGCTAACTAGCCGCCACACCAATTCATGCGTCCCGGACGGGCACGCTGCAAACGGAGGCGACCGGATATGGCCGGACACTCGAAATGGGCAAACATCCAGCACCGCAAGGGCCGTCAGGACAAGGCCCGCGGCAAGTTGTTTTCTAAGCTATCCAAGGAAATCACTATTGCGGCCAAGATGGGCGGCCCCGACCCGGACATGAATCCGCGCCTGCGTCTGGCGGTGGCCAACGCCAAGGGCCAGTCCATGCCCAAGGACAATATCCAGCGCGCCATCGACAAGGCGTCGGGCAATGATGTCGATGCCTATGAGGAAATCCGCTATGAGGGTTTCGGCCCCGGCGGTATCGGCATCATCGTGGAATGTTCGACCGACAACCGCAATCGCGCAGCGTCCGATGTGCGCACCGCCTTCTCGAAAAATGGCGGCAATCTCGGCGAGACCGGTGCCGTCGCCTTCATGTTCGATCAGGTGGGCGAGATCCGCTATTCCGAAGAGGTTGCCGACGAGGAGGCGATGTTCGAGGCCGCGATCGAGGCTGGCGCCGAGGACGTCATCTATGAAGAGGGTGATGAGGACGAGGGCGAGCCCGGCGAGCGCATCGTCTTTTGCGCCCGCGATGATCTCGCCGAAGTGGCCGCCAACCTCCAGACCGCACTGGGCGAACCGAAATCCGTCAATATCATCTGGAAACCCCAGACCTTGACGCCGGTCGAGGCCGACAAGGTCGACAGCGTCGTCCGTCTGCTCGAAGTGCTGGATGATCTCGACGACGTCCAGAATGTCTACGCCAATGCCGACTTCCCGGACGAATAGGCGTGCAACCCGGTCTGACCTTCCTTGATGCCGTCAACGTCCCGTCCGGTCCCGGCACGGGCGATGACCGCTATGGATTTGATGAAGGGCAGGGCACAGCCTGGGTCATTGATGGCGCCACCGATGTCGGCACGCGGCGGTTGTTTCCGGACATTGGCGAGACTCCCGATGCGCCCGATTTCGGCTGGGCAAGCGATGCAGCCTGGTATGCCGACTGTCTCTCCGGACAATTTCTGAATCCGCCGCAACCGGATGAAACGGCCACAGCCTATCTCGAACGCGTCATCGCAGATATTGATCGTCTGGCCCGCCGGGACGCCGTCGTCCCCATTGATGAACAGCCCCGTCACAATCTGCCCAGCGCGGGCGGCATCTGGATGCGGCGCGTCGATGACCGGCTGGAATTTGCCGGGCTGGGCGATTGCGTGGCCATTGTCCGCACCGGCGGACACACGCAATTCGTCGGTCAGCTGGATCTGATCAGGGCCGAACACGCGCTCAACCGCAAGCAACTGGCCGAGCCGGCGGGCAAGGCGGGCGGCTATGCCAGTGCCCGCGACGCCCGCAACCGGATGAATACCGAGGGTGCACACTGGGTGTTTTCCCTGCACCCGGAAGCAGCGGCCCATGCCGAGGTGACGCAAATGCAGATCCGCGGCGAGGCCCATGTGCTCCTGATGTCGGACGGTTTCTTCCGTCTGGTCGAACCCTATGGGCTTTATGACATCAACACGCTGATGGACCGGGCGCTTGAGGATGATGCCCTGCCGGACCTGACGGCGCAATTGCGCGCCGCCGAACAGAATCCGGAAGACGATATCCGCCTCGGCCGGTTGAAAACCTCCGACGATGCCTGCGCTGTACTCGTGGAAATCAGCTAGTCTGCGGGCAGCTCATACCGGCCGATAACGGGCCGCGTCAGCGAGCCGAGCCAGAGATTGCCCTCATCGTCCGGCACCACATTCGCCAGCATGCCAAAGCGGCTGTCCGGATCATGGAAGCTGTCGAGATAATTGCCCTCCTCATCGACAACGAGCACGAAGGCTTTTGTTTCGCCGGGGCGCAGCCACACCCATTCCGGCAATTTGGTAATCATCCGCGTCCAGAATGGGTTGCGGTGTAAAAACCGCATGATCGGCACGCGTTGTGTATCCATGGTGATGTAGAGACGGCCCTGACCATCCCCCATCAGCCCGTCGGGTATGCCCGGCAAATTCTCGGCCAGGATTTCGAACTCGCCGGCGCGCGGCCCCTGCAGCCAGTAACGCGACAGCCGGTAGCGATAGGTTTCGAGAACGAAAACGGCGCGATTATCTGCCGACATGGCCACGCCATTGGCGAAATACAGCCCGTCCGCCAGTACCTCCATCTCGCCCGTTGCCGGATCAAGCGCATAGAGAAGGCCATAGGGGCGGTTCTCTGCCATGTCATAAGCGTATTGCGGCGTGCCCTGACCCGCACCCCAGCGGTAAGAGGCTTCGGAAAAATAGATCGTCCCGTCCGGCCCGATATCGAGATCATCGGCAAAGGCCAGCGGATATTCGGTTTCACCCGTGGACAGCAGGGTGACCTCCCCCGACTCCACATTCACGGCATAAATCCCGTCAATCGCGGCGGCGATGAGCCGGCCTTGAGCATCCCATTGCAGCCCCAGCACGGAATAGCCGTCCGTCACCTGTGCCACCGTGTCGCCGGCCCAGTCATCCCCGTCACGTATCAGCCGGAGGATCGATCCGTCATGCTGGCCGGAATAGACGGCCCCATCGGCACCGATCGCCACATCCTCGGAGGTGTGCAGTAAGGGGTGGGAGATCAGCTCGGCATCGGCCAGCCGTCCGCGCGGTTCCAGAGCGCCGGTGAGGGCCGGGGGTTCGGGTTCGTCCCAATGGGCAGGGTCGACCTGTGCCGGCCACGCCCACCATAGCAGAAACAGCACGCCGAAAACGCCCAGAATGATTGCCAGTGTCCGCATGATCCCCGCCTCCCATTGATCCGGCAGCCTAGCTGCAAGTGCGCGCCTGCGGAAGCACCGCTATTAACTGTGGGAAATCGGGCCGTCGCGCGTTAGGGCACAAGCCGAATCTCTTTATAGGTTTCGCCAGTCACATCACCCGGGAATGGCCGCCATGACGTCTCTTGATCTCAACACCCTGAAACCCATGGCAAATGCCGTTCGCGCCCTGGCGATGGATGCGGTCGAAGCCGCCAATTCCGGTCATCCCGGCATGCCGATGGGCATGGCGGATGCCGCCACCGTCCTCTGGGCCCGCCATCTGAAGTTTGATCCGGCGGATCCCGACTGGCGTGACCGCGACCGCTTTGTCCTCTCGGCGGGGCATGGCTCCATCCTGATCTATGCCCTGCTGCATCTCACCGGTTATGCGGATGTTACGCTGGACGAGATCAAGAATTTCCGCCAGCTCGGTTCGAAAACACCGGGCCACCCCGAATTCGGCCACACCACCGGCGTCGAGACCACGACCGGGCCGCTGGGACAGGGCATTTCCACTGCGGTCGGCATGGCGCTGGCCGAACGCATTCTCAACGCCCGTTTTGGCGATGATCTTGTCGATCACCGCACCTGGGTGATCGCCTCTGACGGTGATCTGCAGGAAGGGATTAGCCATGAAGCCATCTCGCTGGCCGGCCATCTCGGGCTCAAACGCCTCACTGTCCTGTGGGACAATAATTCCATCCAGATCGACGGCGATACGGCGCTGGCCGAGACCTCTGACGTGCTCAAACGCTTTGAAGCAGCCGGCTGGACCACCGATTCCGTGGACGGTCATGACATGGAAGCGGTCGATGCCGCGCTGGCCCGCGCCAAAACCTCTGATAAGCCGGTCCTGATTTCCTGCAAGACAGTGATCGGGTTCGGAGCCCCTACCAAGGCCGGAAAGGCCTCCAGTCATGGTTCGCCGCTGGGCGGTGACGAGCTGGCCGGGGCCAAACAGGCGCTGGGCTGGCCGCATATCGCGTTCGACATCCCTGAAGAGATCCGCGCCAACTGGACCGCCGTCGCCGAAGGCGGAGCCATCGCACGGAAAGCCTGGGAAGGACGTTACAGCAACACGTCACGGCGCGAGGAATTCGACGCCGCCTTCAAGGCCGGACTGCCCCTTGAAGCCGCCCGCAAACTGGCCGACTGGCGCCGTGAAGTGGCCGCCGAAAAGCCGAATCTCGCCAGCCGCGCCTCCTCGGGACGGGTTCTGGAACAGATTGTGCCCGTCATGCCGGAGCTGGTCGGCGGCTCGGCGGACCTCACCGGTTCCAACCTCACCAAGACACCGGATCAGTCGCCCATTCAGGCCGGCGATTATGGCGGCCAGTATATCTATTACGGCGTCCGCGAGCACGGCATGGCGGCGTGCGCCAACGGCCTGTCCCTGCACGGCGGCGTGCGGCCCTATATCGGCACCTTCCTGGTCTTTGCCGATTACTGCCGTCCGGCCATCCGTCTTGCGGCGCTGATGGACCAGCCCGTGACCTATGTGTTCACCCACGATTCCATCGGCCTTGGCGAGGATGGCCCCACCCACCAGCCGGTCGAGCATCTCGCCTCCTTGCGGGCCATGCCCAATGTCCGCGTCTTCCGTCCGGCCGATGCGATAGAGACCGCAGAGAGCTGGGAGCTGGCCCTGTCGCACCAGACCGGACCAACGCTTCTGGCGCTGTCACGGCAGAAACTGCCCTTTGCGCGGCAGGATGACGGGTTGGAAAACCTGTCGGCACGCGGGGCCTATGTGCTGCGCGACATCGAAGCGGCAAAGGCCGTGATCATTGCGACCGGCTCGGAAATCGGTATTGCCCTTGAAGCGGCGGACATTCTCGCCGGGAAGCAGATTCCGGTTCGTGTTGTCTCTGCGCCTTGCGTGGAAATCTTCCTCGAGCAGGACCGCGCCTATCAGGACAGCGTGTTGCCGGAGGGATTGCCGCGCATCGCGGTCGAGGCCGGGCTGCGCTATGGCTGGGACGCCCTTATCGGCCGAGAGGGCGGCTTTGTCGGCATGACCGGCTTTGGTGCCTCGGCACCTGCCGAAGCGCTCTACGAGCACTTCGGCATCACCGCGGACAACATTGTCAAGGAGGTGCTGGAACGCGTCTAGCCGACGCGTTCAATCACGCCATAGCCGAAGAGCTGGTTCAGCGCCTTCTGGGCCTCTTCCTCTCCGGCCGCCTCGAAGGCGGAGAGGTTGAACACTTCGCCATCCAGTACCTTGTCGAGCCCGGCTTCAGCCGCAGACGGGAAGATCAGTTCACCGCCAGCCGTGATCAGCACAAGCCGGTCCTCATCCTCCGCCAGACGCCAGGGAATGTCGGGACGAATCCGGAATTTCGCACCCGGCGTTGTCGCCGCTCCCCGACCGGTAATGGCGCCTTCGGAATAGGGCGGCCGCGAGCGGATGAAATTGTCGACAAACAGGTCGAAGGCATTCTCGAGATTGGCTTCTTCCGCAATGATTTTGACCAGCGAGTTGAAATGCGCCTCGGCCTGCGCCCGGTCATAGTCGGCGCGCGCATAGCCGGGCGGCAGCGACTGCCGGAATTCCGGATGCCGCAAAGCGACTTCGGACACGGCTTCCAGCATCAGGTCCGCCCAGGTTTTCACAATCATGCCAACCGTGATGTGCAGGCTGTCGGCCGAGCCCTGTGCCTGCGCATCATGCATCAGGCCGC
Source organism: Alphaproteobacteria bacterium (assembly GCA_016124665.1). Taxonomy (GTDB): domain Bacteria; phylum Pseudomonadota; class Alphaproteobacteria; order Caulobacterales; family Maricaulaceae; genus Hyphobacterium. The sequence goes on from WGNH01000027.1 coordinate 39,431, forward strand.
GTGGAACATAGGCGCAATCGCCCGCCTTGAGGACGAATTCCTCGACCAGTTCCCCGGGCTGGACATGATCCGGGTTGAAGCCTTCGCCACGATAGGGCTTGTCGACCGATTGATCATAGAGCCGCCACAGCTTCTCGCCTTCGACCTGGAGCACGAAGACATCATGGTCGTCATAATGCGTCCGGAAGCCCTGATTGTTCGGCGGCGTCAGATAGATATTGGTCTGCACATGGCTGGTGAAGACCGATTCCATCGCCCGGCAGAAACTTTTCAGCCCCAGATCGGCCTGGTGCAGATGCGGCAGGATCAGCGTGCCACCTTCCTGGTAGAGATTGGCGATCGCGCCGCGGTCCGCATATCCATTCGAGAGCAGGAACTGGTCGCGAGTGATCGGAGGATCGGCGCGGGCCATATCGACGTCATCGCCGTGGAAATCACGGCTGGCGAGCAGGGTATCGACCCGCGCGACCGACAACAGCTCCTTGTAGCGGTCAGGCTCGTTGCGCGAAACGATCAGCGCCTTCTGCTCGAAATAGGTCTTGAAGAAGTCCTCAGACCCGTTCGGGCCGATGCAGTAATCCAGAACGTCGCGTCCCCAAGGATGGTCAGCCATATTGTCCCCACGCATTTGATGATGTCGCAGAGCGGTTGCGCGGCGACTTTGTTCCAGTGAAATCAGGAATGAAGCAACTGTCCAGCCATGTTTGCCGAAAATACCGCAGCCAGCGGGCATTGGCGTCGATTGGCCGCATCACCCCCCATTTCGGAGCATGCCGCCGGGCGTTGCATGCGGCTGGCCAGTCAGGGGACCGGCCAGCTCCCACGCCATAAAGGCAGTTATGTCGGAATTAACAGCGGCGGCCGCGGCCGATCGGATCGCCATAAGTCCCGGTATCGCTGTCTGTGCAATTACGGCGGCGGCCACCCCGGCCATTACCAACAGGATCGGCATAAGTGCCCGTATCGCTGTCCGTGATGCCGGATGTCCGCCCGCGACTGCCGCGGCCATTGCCCACCGGGTCGGCATAGCTGCCGGTATCATTGTCGGTGATTCCCGATGTGCCCCTGCCGCGTCCGCCACGGCCATTGCCCGCCGGATCCGCGTAAGGACCGGTATCACTGTCGGTGATGCCGGTCGTACGTCCTCCTCCCCGCCCGTATCCGGCGGCGTCGGCATAGGCACCGACATCAGCATCGGTAATGCCGGTATAGCTCCCGGTCGTGGCACAGCCGGTGACCAGGCCTGCAGCACCTGTCGCCAGCCCGGCCCCGGCGACTTTCGTCAGAAAGGACCGGCGGCTGAGTTTTGATTTCCTGGCCATGTCATACTCCTTGCCGGCACGCCGTCCGGCATCAAATGATTAGCAGCGATCACCCCGGCCGATCGGATCGCCATAGGTGCCGGTATCGGAATCCGTGCAACGGCGGCCTCCGCGGCCATTGCCCACCGGGTCAGCATAGGCACCGGTATCGCTATCGGTGACGCCTGTCCGGCGGCTGCCGCGGCCATTTCCGGCCGGATCGGCATACGTACCGGTATCGCTGTCGGTGATACCCGACCGGCGGCTACCGCGGCCATTCCCGGCCGGATCGGCATACGTACCGGAATCGCTGTCGGTGACGCCAGTCCGGCGGCTGCCACGGCCATTTCCGGCGGGATCGGCATAGGTCCCTGTATCGCTGTCGGTGATGCCGGAATTGCGCCGCCCGCGGCCATAACCGGCGCGATCGGCATTGCTGCCACTATCGCTATCGGTCACACCCGTGCGCCCGTATCCGGCGCGGTCCGCATAACTGCCGCTGTCGGAATCCGTGCGTCCGGTGTAATTCTGCGCGAGCGCACTGCCGGTCACGGTTCCGGCGGCACCGAGCGCAACGCTGGCACCGGCCACGCGCGTCAGGAATGAGCGCCGGCTGAGTTTACCCTTTTTGGCCATGATCCGGCCTCCCCTGTTGTCTGTCATCCGGACGGTGCCGGGTCCCTCGCAGCGAAATACTATTCCTGTGAAAGGGTTGTGGTCAAATGGAATCAAGTATTTCATCAAATAAATCGGCTATTTAACCTGCATTATATAAGACTGATAATCACTCGCAAAAAAGAAGGCGTTGCAGATCAGCCTGTAATTGGTCAGGGGCCGTGTCCGGACAAGAAAAAACCGGCAGCCCGAAAGCCGCCGGTTTCTTCAATTCCAACGGTCGAGCGGATTAGCCCCCGCGACCGCGTCCTGCCGGATCCGAACAACCCGATGTGTCGCTGTCGGTATAGCCGGAATTGCCGCGGCCATGCCCGGCATTGTCGGCGCAGCCACCGGTATCGCTGTCGGTGTAACCGGTATAGCCGGTACCGCGGCCAGCCTGGTCGGCGTAGGAACCGCTGTCATTGTCGGTGATACCGGTGCGGCCATTGCCTGCCGGATCCGAATTGCCACCGCTGTCGGAATCGGTACGGCCACGGATCATGGTGGCACCCGCGACGGCACCAACGGCGCCGGTGATGGCAACGCCACCCACAACGCGTGTCATGAATGAACGGCGGCTGAGTTTACCTTTTTTGGCCATGAGAAATGGACCTCCCTTGAACTGACTGAATAAGCTGCGCATCCCCCGCGGAGCTGATTTCGCGGTGCAGTTATGCGGCGAATTGTCCCTGGGTCAAATGGAAATTTGTATTTACTTGGTATCTGATAGTCATTCTCATAAAAAAGCGCTCTCAGGTTGAAAATAATGGCTAAATTCTCGCTTCTGATAATCATTATCAGAATCAATGCTTGATTACTGATACTCATTCTCAATTCTGATGCAGCGTCAGAACGGGGAGTGTGCGATGCGGATCAATCAGCGCTAGTCTCTCCCGCATGAGCTCAGCGATTCGCATTCTCGGCATTGATCCCGGCCTCCGCCACACCGGCTGGGGCATCATAACACTGGAGGGGTCGCGCTTGCGGCGTGTGGCCGACGGGTGCATTTCGGCGAAAGCCGGTCTGCCGCTTTCCGAGCGCCTGATGGTGATTCACGCCGGGCTCGAAGCCGTCATTGCCGAGCACGAACCACATGAGGCAGCGGCCGAGGAAACCTTCATGGCCACCAATGCCGCCAGCGCGCTGAAACTGGGCCATGCCCGGGCGGCGGCCCTGCTGGCCCCGGCCCGCGCCGGATTGCCGGTGGCGGAATATGCGGCGCGCCTGGTCAAGAAGGCCGTGGTCGGGACCGGCCGCGCGGAAAAGGCGCAGGTGGCCGCCATGATCGCGATCCTGTTGCCGGGCTGTACGGCCCGTGACGATGCTGCGGATGCGCTGGCCGTGGCCATCTGTCATGCTCATCACCGCACTGCGCATAAGCTGGGGAGTGCCGCATGATCGGAAAACTGCGCGGCATCGTCGATGCCATCGGCGAAAGCGAGGCGGTAATCGACGTCAATGGCGTGGGCTATCTGGTTGGTATGGGCGGGCAGGCGCTGGCCCGGCTGACGCAAGGGGCCGAAATCGAGGTCCATATCGAGACCTATGTCCGCGAGGATTCCTTCCGGCTCTGGGGCTTTCTGTCGGAACGCGAGCGCGCCTGGTTTGCCCGGCTTCAGCTCATCCAGGGCGTGGGCGCCAAGGCGGCCCTCGCCATACTCGATGCGCTCGGCGTGGACGAGCTGGAAAGCGCCGCCGCGCTCGGTGATGCAGCGTCCTTCGGCAAGGCCAAGGGTGTCGGGCCGAAGCTTGCTGCCCGGCTGGCGCTGGAAATGAAGGACAAACCCCCGCCCACAGGCCGCGCCTTTGCCTCGGGCTTCAGCGTCGCCGCCCATGCCGGGCTCGCCTCGGCGCAGACGGGCGACACCCCGTCCCACAGCAGCAATGCCGCGCGCGAGGAAACCGTGTCCGCCCTGCTCAATCTCGGCTATGGGGAAACCGAGGCGCGCCGCGCCGCCGCGGCGGCCACCCGTGCCAGCCCCGGCGCCGATATTGCGGCTCTGATCCGGCTGGCCCTGAAGGAGTTGTCGAAATGAGGGTTTTGCTGACCGCAGCCCTGCTCGCTGGCAGCCCCGCCATCGCCTCTGCCGATGTCACCATCCGCTTCATCGCCAATGAAGGCGTCCATATCAGCGACGGTGAGACCGGCGTGCTGATCGATGCGCTGACCTGGAATTCCTATGACGGCACTTACGCTCTGCCTTCAGATGAAGCCCGCACCGCCATGATCAATGGCGAGGCCCCTTATGATGATGTCGTGGCCCTCCTGTTCACGCATATTCATGGTGATCATTCGGATCCGGCCGCGGCCGTCGAGTTCCTGAACGCACAGACCGGCGCGATTGTTGCCGCATCCTCCCAGATCACCGATGCGATGCGAAATAATGAAACCGCGCTGGATGAAAGTGCGGACCAGAGAATGATTCCTGTTGATTTGTCGGCCTCGGAGCCTGGCCCCTGGCCGCTGCCCGGATATGAGTTCATCAAAGGCGCATGGCTGTATCACACTGAGGGCGTCGACAATATCACCTGGCATGTCGAAATCGGCGGCGTCTCCATCCTCCATCTCGGCGATACCCAGCCGCAGGCTGAGTTCCCGGTCTGGGCGGACACGGACTTCGACGTCATCCTCTACCCTTACTGGTTCGCGCAGACGCCTGAAGGCATTGCCTTCCTCGATTCGCGCCCCGAAGCCCGCGCCATTGCCTTCCACATTCCCGCGGCTGCCACCCCGCTGACCATTCGTGCCGGGCTGGGAGAGCGGGAATATCTGTTCGGCGAAGGCAGTGAAGTGGTGATTGAAACCGAATGACGGACGCCCGCGATATCTCCTCCGAACTGCAGCCGGAAGACGGACGCGACAAGGCGATGCGGCCCCTGTCCTTTGCGGAATTCGTGGGGCAGCCGGCGGCGATTTCCAATCTGAAGGTTTTTGTCGAGGCTGCCCGCCGCCGCGAGGAAGCGCTCGACCATGTCCTGCTCTCCGGCCCGCCGGGCCTGGGCAAGACCACGCTGGCGCAGATCGTCGCCCGCGAGCTCGGCGTCAATTTCCGCGCCACTTCCGGCCCTGTGATTGCCAAGGCCGGCGATCTCGCCGCCATCCTTACCAATCTGGAACCGCGTGATGTGCTGTTTATCGACGAGATTCACCGCCTCGCCCCCGTCGTCGAGGAAATCCTCTATCCGGCGATGGAGGATTACTGCCTCGATCTGGTGATCGGGGAGGGACCTTCGGCGCGCACTGTCCGTATCGACCTGCCACCCTTCACGCTCGTTGGGGCCACAACGCGCGCCGGCCTGCTGGCCACGCCTCTGCGCGACCGTTTCGGCGTGCCGGTCAGGCTCGAATTCTATGACACGGCCGAGCTGGCCGGCATTGTCGGCCGTGCCTCGCACAAGCTCGGCCTCGCCATGACCGAAGAGGGTGCCACCGAAATCGCCCGCCGCGCCCGCGGAACACCGCGCGTCGCCGGCCGCCTCCTGCGCCGGGTGCGGGATTTCATCGAGGCCGATGGCGTCACACGGATTGACGCAGACGCCGCCGACCGGGCGCTGAAAAGGCTGGAAGTCGATGAAATCGGCCTCGACAGCCTCGACCGCCGCTATCTCAACGCCCTGACCGGGCATTTCGGCGGCGGGCCGGTGGGGCTCGATACGCTGGCGGCGGCTCTGGCCGAGGCCCGTGATGCACTGGAAGATGTGGTCGAGCCCTTCCTCATCCAGCAGGGCTTTATCCAGCGCACGCCCCGCGGCCGGGTTGCGGCCGCCCGCGCCTGGTCGCATCTGCGGCTGAACATGCCGCAATCGCTTCAGAACACGCTGTTTGACGAGGGCAAATAGCGTCAGGCCGCCTTTGTGTCCCGGCGTGCGCCCGCCTTGAGCAAGGGCAGCCGCGCCACAAAGCGCGAGCCGGTGCCAGGCAGGCTGGTTGCGGTCAGCTGCCCGCCCATCAGCCGACAGAGCTGGCGCGAGATCGACAGGCCCAACCCGGTCCCGCCATGCAGGCGGGTGGTCGAGGCATCGGCCTGAGTGAAGGGCTCGAACAGGCGCGCCAGTTTTTCCGGCGCTATGCCCATGCCGGTATCCTGCAGGATAAATTCCACCGCCTCCGGCTCGACCAGGACCGACAGCCGCACCTGCCCCATGGAAGTGAATTTGACAGCGTTGGAGACGAGATTGTTCAGAATCTGGCTGGTGCGCAGGGGGTCTCCGACAAACTGGCCATAGACCTGTTCGGGCAGGTCGGTTGAAAAGGCCAGGCCCTTTGCCTCTGCCGTCAGGCCGTGAAGCGAGACCACAGTGTCGATGATATCCGCGAGGTCGAAACACACCTCCTCGACCTGCAACTCCCCGGCCTCGATCTTCGACATGTCCAGAATGTCATTGAGCAGCGAGAGCAGCATCTCGGCGGATTTCTCGATGATCTCGACCTGACCGCGCTGCGCCTCTCCAAGGTCCGACTGTTTCATCAGGGCTGCCATGCCCAGAATGCCATTCATCGGCGTCCGGATTTCGTGACTCATATTGGCGAGAAATGCGGATTTGGCCGCATTACCGGCATTGGCCGCCTTTCGCGCCAGATCCAGCCGCTTGTTCGCCCGGTCCATTTCCCGATGGAAAAACACAACAAATAGCGACAGCATGACGACGAAAATGCTGAGCGTAATAGTGTTCCAGCGCGCCGCCACGGCTTCATCAAACCCGCCGGGAAGCCCCGGCAGGTGCGACCGGAATAGATATAGTCCAGCCACGGTGCCAATCGTCACCACACCGGCCGCAAATCCCGCCCGGTAGCCGATAAGAAAAGTCGCCAGAACCGGAATCCCGGCAAAATACAGTATCACCGGATTGGCCGGCCCGCCCATGGTCGTGGCCGGAAACAGGATCAGCAGGAAGATCAGGGCGACAACCAGGGCGGAAACCAGTTTCAGCCGGCCGGTCCAATAAAAGGCGAAAGGGGCTGCGAGACACAGCATAGGACCGATTGACCCGACCCAGGTCTGCACCGGATAGGCGTCGATCGTCTCTCCAAAGGTGGCCAGAGACGGCAAAACCCCCATAAGACCGATCCCGGTCGACAGCACGGCCAGCAATCTTTCCTGAGTGGTGCGGACCACATCGCCCTGGCGCTGTGACGGCCAGTAAACCTGTTTCAGCTGAGAAAGCCCCATGGATCGCGCCGCGCCCGTCTGCCAATCTGGCAAAGCTACAGGCCGCCCGGCTACGAGGGAGTTAATCCGGATGTCAAAACTCGATCCGTCCTGCGGTAGATGGGATGATGACCTCATTCACCGTCTGCCCGTGCGCGTCTATTATGAAGACACAGACTTCTCGCAGATCGTCTATCATGCCCGCTATCTGCATTTCTTCGAGCGCGGCCGCACCGAAAGCCTGCGGGCGCTGGGCGTGCACCATTCCGAACTGATCAATTCCGGTGATCCGGTCGCCTTCGCCGTCCGCTCCATGGACATTCAGTGGATCAAACCGGCGCGGGTCGATGAAGCCCTTGTCGTTGAAACGGTCTATCGCCCGAATAAAGGACCACGCTTGCGCATGGACCAGACCATATTGCGCGGAGAGGACACGCTGTGCACGGCAAAAGTCGAGGCGGTCATCATCGATCCGGCCGGCCGCCCGCGCCGCCCGCCGAAATGGATGGTCGAGGTCTGGACGCCTGTTGTGCAAAAGGTGACGGACAGCTGATCTCACAATACTGCCGTATTCTGAAACATATTTAAGACGCGTTTCACGTGCATTGGCTTGACGTGCCGCACCCGGTCCGGTTGGAAGCACAGGATTAACGCTTATCGGCGAAACCAGTGGCGTGTTTGCCGGGATGGAAAGGACGACGGATGGAAACCGGAATTATCGAGATCGCGCCCGTTGCGCAGGAGTTCGGCTTTCTCGAGCTCTTTCTGAGGGCCGACTGGGTGGTAAAGGCGGTGATGGGCATTCTTGTCCTGATGTCCGTCTGGTCATGGGCCATCGCCATCGATAAATGGCTGTCCCTACGCGGGGTCAGGTCCAGGGGCGGCACGTTCGAGGAGGCCTTCTGGTCCGGCCGTGATCTGGAGTCGCTCGCCAATGAATATGGCAAGCGTCCGCGCGATCCGTTCTCGCGTGTATTCGCCGCCGGCCTGCGCGAATGGAAGGGCCGCAATAGCGGGGACCGCGTGGCCAAGGCCGCCAATGCCGAAGCCGGGCGGGAATTGTCCAGGCTCGAAGGCGGGCTGGGCATGCTGGCCACTATTGCCTCCTCTGCCCCCTTTATCGGCCTGTTCGGCACGGTCTGGGGCATCATGAACTCCTTCCGCGCCATTGCCGCTTCACAGGACACCAATCTCGCCGTTGTTGCGCCGGGCATTGCCGAAGCCCTGTTTGCCACCGCGCTGGGCCTGCTTGCTGCAGTGCCGGCCGTGATTTTCTTCAACGCGCTGACGGCCAATCTTTCGGGTATCGGAGCCCGGCTGGAAGCCTTTGCCGATGAATTGTCGGCTCTGGCGGACCGGGGCGAGGACTGATCCATGGCAGGTTCTGTCTCTTCAGGCCGCCGCCGCGGGCGCTGGCAGCCCAAGGCCGAGATCAATGTGACGCCCTTTGTGGATGTCATGCTGGTCCTGCTGATCGTCTTCATGATCACAGCCCCGCTTCTGACCGTCGGCGTGCCGGTGGAATTGCCGGAAACCGAGGCCCGCAGCATGGCGGCTGATGACGAGCCGCTGACCGTCACTATTGGCGCCAATGGCGAGATATTCCTTCAGGAAACTGCCGTCGAACTGGACCAGTTGGTGCCGCGCCTGCAGGCGATTGGCGGGGCGGGCTTCGAAGGCCGCATCTTCATCCGTGCCGATGAAGCCGCCGACTATGGCTCCGTCGTGCGCGTGATGGCCCGGATTTCGTCTGCAGGCTATAGCAATCTCGGCCTTGTCACCGATCCGCTCAGCACGGGCAATCGGACGCGCGGCACAGCAGACAATTGACGGGCGGGGTATGCGCACAGCTCTCGTAGTTCTCGCGTCGCTGCTCGTGCATGCCGGCTTCATCCTGGCGGGTCTGTTCTATTTTCCGCAGACCGTCCGCCAGTTTACGACCAGCCAGATCGTTCCGCTGGAGCTGATCACCGAGATCGCGGAAGTGACCAACCTCCCCGAGGAAGAGATCGAGGAAGAACCCGTCGAGGAAGAGGCACCGCCGCCGGAACCGGAGCCCGAACCCGAACCGCCTCAGCCCGAGCCGGAAATCGACATGACCGCGGCGCCGGAAACAGAGCCGGCACCGGAACCGGCACCCGCAGCCGAATCTGTGCCCGATCCGGAGCCCGAGACACCGCCAGCGCGGTCCACGCCGCAACAGCCCGCGCCAAGCCGGGAGCAATCCTTCGACGACATGCTGCGGGACCTGGCCAATTCCGTCGACCGCGACCGGTCTTCATCCTCGTCCGGCCGGGCGCAGGATTCGGCCTCTTCCTATGAGGCGATCGGGGTCACCCTTGCCGACAGCATCCGCAGCCAGGCCCAGCGCTGTTATCGCGGGTCTGCCGACGCGCCGGATCCGGAACGGCTCATCGTCGTGGTGCGGGTTCGCCTCAACCGTGACGGCACACTTGATGGTCAGCCGGATATCCTGAACCGTCAGGCGATCGATGTTTCCAGTGATCGCTACTGGCGTGTTGCACGGGATCGGGCCCTCGCGGCGATCATCGATTGTGCGCCCTATCGTCTGCCTGCCGAACATTTTACCATCTGGCGCCGCATAGATGTCACTTTTCGCAACGAGACTTGATGCTACCCTGCTCGCGCGTTTCCGGAGACCCGAAACCCATGACCCGTATTTTCAGACTTTTATCCGCCCTGATCCTTCTGTCCGTGCCATCGGCAGCGTTGGCCCAGCAGCCGCTGCAAGTCGATATCGCCCGGGGCCACCTTGAGCCCACGCCCATCGCCATCCCGGACTTCATCGACGCGGGCGGCACGGATTCCCGCGGTGCCGATATTGCCGGCGTGATCGCCGCCGACCTTGAAAGCTCCGGCCTGTTCACCACCGTCGATGAGCGCGCCTTCATCGAGGACATCCAGGACTTCAATCTGCGCCCGCGCTTTCAGGACTGGCGCGTCATCAATGCCGATGCGCTGCTGATCGGGCAGGTCACACGCCAGAGCGATGGCCGCCTGCTGGTCGGCTTCCGGCTCTGGGACACACGGCTGCAGGAACAGCTGGTCGGCCTGCAATTTGTCACCGCGCCGGAAAACTGGCGCCGGGTGGCGCACCGTGTCGCCGATGCGGTCTATGAGCGCCTGACCGGCGAGAGCGGCTATTTCGACACCCGCGTAATTTATGTCTCCGAAGGGCTCGACCCGCGCGGCGAGCCCGTGCGCCGGCTCGCCATGATGGATCAGGACGGGGCCAATCCGTCCTTCCTGACTGACCGCTCCTACTGGTCACTTTTGCCCAATTATTCGCCAAGCGCCCAGCAGATCACCTATGTGTCCTTCCTCGACGGGCAGGCCACGACCTGGGTCTACGATCTGGAAAGCGGCCGCCAGGAAGCGCTGTTTGCGTCCGGCGGAACCGGTCTTGCGCGGGTCGATCCCGACGGACAATCCCTGTCCGCGCGGTTTTCGCCGAATGGAGAACAGCTCGCTGTCTCGATCGAATTACAGGCCGGTCACGACATTCACCTGTTTGATCTGCGATCACGCAATCTGCGCCGTCTCACCGAGCACCCCGCCGATGATGTCGAGCCCAGCTTTTCCCCGGATGGCGATCAGATTGTCTTTTCGTCCAGCCGCAGCGGCGGGTCGCAGCTCTATGTGATGCCGGCCAATGGCGGCGAGGCGCAACGCGTTTCCTTCAGTCAAGGCCGCTATACCGCGCCGGTCTGGTCGCCGCGCGGCGATCTCATCGCTTTCGTCAAACAGCATAATGGCCAGTTCTCCCTTGGCGTCGTCGATGCCGATGGGTCCGGTGAGGAACGCATCCTCTATCAGGGCTATTATGTCGACACACCGGCCTGGTCGCCCAATGGACGGGTGATCCTGTTCACACGGGGGGATCGCGGCCGTGAGGGAACCGAGTACGAAATCTGGAGCGTGGATCTGGCCGGGTTCAATTTGCGGCGCATGCCGATCAGTGGACAATCGTCCGATCCGGCCTGGTCGCCCTTGATCGAATAGGGGTTTTGGCGCTAGCGTAGCTTAAGGGTACGCAAGACAGGCTGGTTTCCGACAGGAATGATGTCTGGAATCAATGCTCTGTCGCAAATTTGGCGTAATCGTGCGTATTGGTGGAGGCTCCGGGATCTGGCTCAGACTCGGCTAAATGAGGGATAGAACTCCAATGAAGTTCAAACTTTTGATAATTGCGGGCATGTCGGCGGTTCTGGCCGCTTGCGCGTCCACGCCGCCAGCCACAACCGAAGCGCCGGATTCGGAACCGCCCCAAACCACGCGGACCGAAACACCGGGTACGGTTGACCAGGGGCCTGTTCCGGGAACGGAAGCCCATTTCGTGGCCACCGCCGGTGACCGGGTTTTCTACGATCTCGACCGCTCGACGCTGACCGCCGCAGGCCGTGAAACCCTGCGCCGTCAGGCCGACTGGCTGAACGCCTATCCGGGCACCGACATCCTGATCGCAGGCAATTGCGACGAGCGCGGCACCCGCGAATACAATCTCGCACTCGGCGCGCGCCGGGCCAATGCGGCCCGTGACTATCTGGTCAGCCTCGGCGTTTCGCCGTCGCGCATCCAGACGGTCTCCTACGGCAAGGAACGCCCGACCTGCCGCGAGTCCAGCGAACGCTGCTGGGCGCTGAACCGCAATGCCACCACCATGATATCCGGTGGCGTCACGGGCTAGGTCCGGACATTCGTCCAGAACAACGCCCGCAGCTGCCCGCTGCGGGCGTTTTTCTTTGTTAATCCGGCCGCCGTATTTTCGCCGCCTCCATGACCTATCCCGTGCCGGAACCGGCCGAAGACAGGGATGACCCGCACCATGATCCGATATCTTCTTCTCCCCCTTGTGATTTTTGTGTTCAGCGCCCCTGCGGACGCGCAATCGCGCCGCGAGCTGGCGCGCCGTCTGGATGCCGTCGAGGCGCGGCTCGCCGAAATGGAAACACGGCGGATTGCCCAGAATGATCAACTCTTGACCCGTATCGCCGACCTGGAATTCCAGGTGCAGGAAGCCACCGGCCAGACTGAGCGGCTGGAGTTTGAAAACCGGCAACTCGGCCAGCGCATCGACTCCCAGGACCGGGAAATCCAGCGCCTGCGCACGCAGCTGGAGGCCTATCGCAACCCGTCAGAGCCGCAATTTGATGCCGAAGGCAACCCGGTCGATCCGGTCGTTGAAGACGCTGCCATGAACGGTACGGGAGAGCGCACGTCGAACAGTGGTGGCCCGCGGGACCTGACCGGGGGCCGGCTCGCCGTGACCGATTCCGGCGACCCATACGCGGTGGAGCGGGCCGCGGCGACCCGGCCGCTCGGCAGCAATCTGGCGACAGCCGCCGATGCGGCCCCTTTGATGAATGCGGATCAGGCCTATGGCCAGGCACGGGCGCGGCTTCTGGACGGCGATTTCGACGGTGCCCAGGAGGATTTTACGGATTTCATCGCCGATTTTCCGGAGGACGGGCGGATGGACGAGGCCTGGTTCTGGCTGGGCGAGACCCATTATGTGCGCGGCGATTACGCTTCGGCGGCAGAGGCCTATATCACCTCCCTGCGCGAAGAGCGTGATGGCGCAGTGGCGCCGGATGCGCTGGTGCGTCTCGCCTCGTCGCTGGGCGCGCTGGGCCGCAATGAAGAAGCCTGCCAGACGCTGGCGCGCTTCTCGCGGGAATTTCCGTCCGCCGGTCCCAATGCCACGGCCCGCGCCGAGCGCGAGGCCTTGCGCGCCGGGTGCCGCTAGACTTCAATCCCGATACCGTCCGCCGCCGGCTCGAAGGGCTGGGCCCGGCCCCCTGTCTTCTCGGACTGTCAGGCGGCGGTGATTCCACTGCGCTTTTGCTGATCGCAGCGGGCTGGGCCCGCAGACAGGGCGCCACCCTGATCCCGGTGGTCATCGACCATGCCATCCGGCCGGAAAGCGCCGGTGAGGCGGACCGGGCGGCGCGGCGCGCGCGTCAACTCGGCCTGTCGCCCGCCATCATCCGGTGGGAGGGTGAAAAACCGGCCACCGGACTGCAAGCGGCGGCGCGTGATTTCCGGCTTCAAACCTTTGCCCGCCTGGCACACCGGCACGGCGCAAAAACCGTCCTGCTTGGCCATACACGGGATGACCAGGCCGAAACCGTCTGGATGCGCCTGCAGGCGGGCGGTGGTCCGGACGCACTCTGCGGAATGGCCATGCACAGCGCCTTGCCGCTCTGGCCGGAGGGCAGGGGCGTGTCCATCTACCGGCCCCTGCTCGATATTTCCCGTGCGCAATTGCGCGCCTGGCTGACGGAGCAGGATGAAAGCTGGGTGAATGACCCCTCCAATGACAACCGCACCTTTACGCGGGTCCGTAACCGCCAGACGCTCGCCCGTCTCGCGGCAGAGGGGTTTGACCCGGACGCCCTGTGTGCCCTGTCAGAGAAGTTCCGGGCTGTCCGGACGCAGATATCAGAGGCGGCGGCAAGGGAAATCATGACGTCCATGACCCTGCTGGGCTGGGGCGGCGTCAGATTGCCCCCGGATATGGCGGTGGCCCCTCACGCTTTGAAAATCATGGACGCGGCGCGGTCGGCGGCCAGCGGTGATCCGGTTTCACGGCCGGAGGCATCGAGGCGCTTGCTGGCAGCCTTTCAGGCGGGAAAACCGGCCACCGCCGGGGGCGCAGCACTGACCCGGCACAGGGAAGACTGGTATCTGGTCCGTGATCCCGGCGCGGTCAGCGGCCGTGCCGATGGCACTTCAGACCCGGTCAGCTTCATTGAAGCCGGAAATGTCCGGATCTGGGACGGCCGGTTTGAAATCTCCGGCCGGAATGCACAGATCAATTGCTTAGGAAAAGCCTATCCGCGCGAAATCAGTGCGGAAAGTCTGGCCGGCATTCCGCCCGTCGCCCGCCCCGGCCTGCCCCTGATGCGTCCGCCCGGCGGCGTGGCCGGCATTCCGGGAATCACAGCAGAGACCGGCGGATTGGCGAAATGGCTTGCGCCGGAGCTGATTTGCCGGAATCTGTTTGAGGACAGGCCGCCCGCATGGTTTGATATGCAACTGCGCGACGAAACGGCGCAAGGCTCGCAATAACCGCTTTTATACCCCATATCGGGACAGAGACGACGTATAGCGACGGAAAATGACATGAATATTCGCAATCTGATGATCTGGGCCATCATGATCCTCCTCCTTGTGGCGCTCTTCAATCTGCTGCAGCCCTCGCAGGCGGGAACCGGTTCGGAAGAAGTGAGCTATACCCGCTTCATCCAGCGGGTGGAGAATGACCAGATCAACAGCGTGGTCATTGATGGCGGCACGATCATCAGTGCCGATGGCACTGTGCGCGCCTTCATCCCGGAAAACGATTCCGGCATGTATGAAATTCTCCGCGCCAACGAGGTCGACGTCACCACCCGTCCGGCCGATTCCGGCTTCAGCTTGTTCAGTGTTCTGCTCGGCTGGTTCCCCTTCCTGCTGCTGATCGGGGTCTGGATCTATTTCATGCGCCAGATGCAGGGCGGCGGCCGCGGTGGTGCGATGGGCTTTGGCAAGTCCAAGGCCCGCCTGCTGACCGAGAAATCCGGCCGCGTCACCTTTGACGATGTCGCCGGTATCGATGAAGCCAAGGAAGAGCTCCAGGAAATCGTCGAATTCCTGAAAGACCCGTCCAAATTTCAGCGCCTCGGCGGCAAGATTCCGAAAGGGGCCCTGCTGATCGGCCCGCCCGGAACCGGCAAGACGCTGACCGCGCGCGCTGTCGCCGGTGAGGCCAATGTACCCTTCTTCACCATTTCCGGTTCGGATTTCGTCGAAATGTTTGTCGGCGTCGGCGCCAGCCGCGTCCGCGACATGTTCGAACAGGCCAAGAAAAACGCCCCCTGCATCATCTTCATTGACGAGATTGATGCCGTCGGCCGCTCACGCGGTGCCGGTCTTGGCGGCGGCAATGACGAGCGCGAACAGACCCTCAACCAGCTGCTGGTCGAGATGGACGGGTTCGAGGCCAATGAAGGCATCATCCTGATCGCCGCGACCAACCGCCCCGATGTGCTAGACCCGGCGCTGCTTCGCCCGGGCCGCTTCGACCGTCAGGTCGTCGTACCCAATCCGGACATTATCGGCCGTGAGAAAATCCTCAAAGTGCATATGCGCAACGTGCCGGTGGCCGATGATGTCGAGCCCAAGGTCATTGCCCGCGGCACGCCCGGCTTTTCCGGTGCCGACCTCGCCAACCTGGTCAATGAGGCCGCGCTGCTGGCCGCCCGGCGCAACAAGCGCATCGTCTCCATGGCCGAGTTCGAGGATGCCAAGGACAAGGTGATGATGGGACCGGAACGCCGCTCCATGGTCATGTCCGACAAGGAAAAGGAACTGACCGCCTGGCACGAGGCCGGTCACGCCATTGTCGCGCTCAACGTGCCGGAAACCGATCCCGTACACAAAGCCACCATCATTCCGCGTGGCCGCGCACTGGGCATGGTCATGCGTCTGCCCGAAGCCGACAAGCTGTCGGAAAACTACACCCAGATGACCTCCCACCTGGCCATCGCCATGGGCGGCCGCGTCGCCGAGGAGCTGAAATTCGGCAAGGAGCGTATTACCTCCGGTGCGTCATCGGACATCAAGCAGGCGACGCAGGTTGCCCGCGCCATGATCACCCAGTGGGGCTTCTCCGATAAGCTCGGCACCATCGATTATTCCGATGGTGATGGCCAGAACGTCTTCCTCGGCCAGGAGCTGACCCGCTCCAAATCCGTGTCCGGTGAAACCGCGCGCATCATCGAGGAAGAGGTTCGCCGCCTGATCGACGAGGCCAATGAGACCGCGCGCAAGATCCTGACCGAGAAGCGCAAGGACTGGGAAACGCTGGCCGAAGGCCTGCTCGAATACGAAACCCTGTCGGGCAACGAAATCACCGAACTCCTGAAGGGCAATCCGCCCGTCCGCGAGACCAGTGAACCGCCCTCCAGGGATGATACGCCCTCCGGTGCCGTGCCGGTGACCGAGGATGACGAGGCCGGCGACAAGGGCTCCGAACCCTCCGGCGGCCCGGCTCCGCAAGGGGCGTGATAGCGAAAGGGCGCCCGAAGGCGCCCTTTCCTGACATGACTCCCGGCATGCTCGTGGGTCCGGGGCGTCACATCAATCGATCGTCAGCCCGGTCCGGTCCGGCAGATCGGCCATGAACGCCCAGCCGCCGAATGTTTCGGACACCACGGCGACCAGCTCATTCTCGCCAGCGCGAAGGGGCAGGCCGACTGAATCAAACAGGCCGACACGCCCGTAAAAATCCCAGTCGCGCGATTGCCAGCCATTATTTGCGGCATAAAGAAAGTCACCGTTGAGATAGAGGCGGACACGGTCGCTGTAGCCGAAACGCAATTCATGCAGGCCGGTCGCTTCGGCATGGATTCGGGTACGCACCATCACCGTATTGGCTTCGCTCGTCCGGCCGGCCAGACGGGCCAGATTGGCAATGCCATTGGTCTCGATCTCGAGCGTCTGCCAGCTCAGCCTGTCGATGGCATCACCGGGGAGCCGCAAGGCGTTGGCAAAACGGTTCTCTTCGAACACTGAAGACACGGTAAAATGTGTGATCAACGTGTCAGGCAGTGTCTCGACAAAAAGATGATCGGGCATACCTTCCCGGTCAAATGGTGTGTATCGTCCCGCTATGGCATCACTCGGCCCGGCTTCCCGAATGGAGAAATCCGCAAACCGGGCAGCGGAGGACTCGGTTGCGCGCAGGCTGAAGTAACCACTCGCAGGGTCGCGCTGAAGATCGGGAATGTGCAGGACCGGTTCGTCGTCGATATAGACATCGGCCGTGTCGCCGATCACCACCAGCCGCACCCGGACCCACTGTCCGGCCTCGAATTCAGGCGCTGAATTATAGCGGGCATCGGTATAGATCTGCCAGCCGGACACCCCGTTGATAATCGGCATGTATTGCAGGGCATCGACGGTGCCCGGATAGGCATTGCGCAAATAGATATCCTCGAAATTGCGGTCGTCTTGAACCCGGAATCCGACCCCGAAAAAGCCGGCAGGTTCGAACATCACATCGAATTCGGCCACGAAATTTTCGAAATCGGCCGTGTCCAGCCAGGCACGCCCCGCGAAGGTCAGCGCTTCACGGCCCCGATAGGTCGAGACAGACGCATTGTCATCGGCAATACGCCAGTCATGGCCGGAAAAGGACAGGGATTGCGGAGCATTGTCTTGAGCCTGCACGGGCGTGGTGATCACGCTTACGGCCATGAGCGCCAGCGCGGCGAGAGATAACTTCATTAAAAACCCTCCAGATCGGATCGAAGATCCGTGTTTCTGGCAGGCTCAGGCGGCTACCGTATTGGATATTTCGGACTCGGCGCGGCGTTCGGCATGAAGCCGGGCCGGGCTGGTGCCGGTCAGCTCCCGGATATCGCGGATCATGTGGCTCTGGTCGAAATATCCGGCCATGCAGGCAATGTCGGCCCAGTCGGGAATCGCCTGACGATCCGCCAGGCTGACTGCGGTCAAATGCCGGATCAGCCGGGCATAGGCTTTTGGCGTGATCCCCATGACGGCTTCAAACCGGCGCCGCAATTGACGTTCACAGAGATCCAGCCGGCGCGCCAGGTCCGCGACCCGAATACGGCCGCCGCTTTTACGGATCATCGCGGCGGCCCGGTGCTCTGGCCGTAATGTCACGTCGCGGGCCTGCGACAGGAAGCGGCTGACCAGTTGTGCCACAACAGCGCCGGAGGGAAGGCCGGCACCGGGGTCCGTCAGAGGTTCCAGGTGACGGCCCATGCCCTCAGGCGGCGGTTCGGACATCCCCCGGAAATCCCGCGGGCAGATTCCGGCGCATTCCGCCGCCAGTTCGGGATAGAGCCGCAATCCCGTCTGACAATCGCCCGCAGCAGGCCGGTACCATTCAGCCTGCATACGGCTGCCGCTTACGACAATGGAGCTGTCAGTCACGCGGCCAAGTGCATCATGCCGGGTATAGAGAATCAGAGAGGGCTTGTTGTCGGGCAAGAGGCGGTGCGGCGGTGCAGCGCGGCGGCCATCATAATGCCAGACGGCTTCGCAATACCGGGCGAGTGGACCGGCTGGCCGCCATTCGCGATAGCCGCCAAGACTGGCCGATATGTCATGCGTCCCGATCACCATGCCGGCTTTTGTAGACGCTTCCGGCTCGAAAATCGTATCACTAAATCGCGATGAAATTTCCTGCCACCCACCCTGATCGCCCGCTTGTCATGGGCATTGTGAATGTCACGCCGGACTCGTTCTCCGATGGCGGGCAGTTTGCCGACAGTGATGCCGCGATTGATCATGCGCTGCAACTGGTCCGCGACGGGGCGGACATGCTCGACATTGGCGGCGAATCTACGCGGCCCGGAGCAAACCCCGTTGGGGAGGATGAGGAGCTGCGCCGCATCCTTCCGGTCATCAGGGGCATAAGGCGGCACAGCCAGATTGCCCTTTCCATCGATACGATGAAGCCCGGCGTCGCTGAAGCCGCCATCGGCGCGGGCGCGGATATCTGGAATGATGTAAACGCCCTGCGTGCGCCGGGCGCGTTGACAATGGCAGCAAAACTCGGCTGCGGTGTGGTGTTGATGCACATGCAGGGCGAGCCGCAAACCATGCAGCAAAACCCCCGCTATGATGATGTGGTCGGGGAGGTATCCGCCTGGCTGTCAGAGCGCGCCGTTGCCGCCATTGCGGCGGGCGTAACAGCCGGAAATATCTGGCTGGATCCCGGCATCGGTTTCGGAAAAACGCTGCAGCATAACCTGCAATTGCTGCGCAGCATTTCCGGTCTGCCAAAAGGGTTTCCGGTTCTGATCGGCGCGTCCCGCAAGCGCTTGATATCCGATTTGGACCCGGGCGCAGGCACCGGTAACCGCCTCGGCGGATCGCTCGCCATCGCGCTGTATGCTGCGCAGAAAAATGCGGTTTGCGTGCGCGTGCATGATGTCCGGGAAACTGTTCAGGCGTTGAAAATACAGGCGGCGATCAGCCGGGAGTCCTGACCCGCGAGGCCTCCAGCGTGACGATCGCCAGGTCCAGCGCATCGCCTTTCACGAGATTCATCCCCTCGACCCGGCCGAGTGTGCGCACGGCTTCACCGGACAGTGCGGTATCAAAAGCCGCGCGCTCTGAAGCATCGACCACGGCAATGCCGCATTCGGGATGCAGGAGCAGACTGGCCGCCGCTCCGGCCCCGTCGGTCAGTGCCACATCCGTTCCCAGATAGAAGACGTTGGAAGGTTCGCGATATCCTGCCGTCGCCGCCGGAAACGCCTCGCAGCCTTCCAGCGTCTCAACGATTCGCGCCACCCGGTTCGACGGCCAGGCGGCATCGACCGCGGGAATGGCAATACCGAAGGCCGCAAGATACTGGATCGCGACAATCCCGCTCAGGGGCAGCAATCGCGCCAGTCCGGGTTTCAGCACAAACCAGATCAGCACCGCCACGCTGATAACGCCGAGAGCCGCGGCGATCAGCACCCACAAGAGCTGATCCTCGCCGAGCTGGAGCGCGCCCATGAGCGGGAAGGCCGCAATCGCCAGCCCGGCGATGACGGCCAGCACGATCCACAGCCGGTGCAGGGTTTTTGCTTTCCAGCCCGTGAGCAGACCCGCCGCCTGCATCATCCCGGCGGCCGCGAGGATGGCCAGCGCCGGAAAAGCCGGCAGCACATAATGCGGCAGCTTGGTCTGGACGAATTCAAACACGATCCAGGTCATCATCGCCCACAGGATCAGAAACCGGATTTCCGGTTTGTCGCGCCCCGCCCATGCGGCCAGAATGGCCAGGCCCAGCAGGGCCGAGCCGGGCCAGAACATCGCCGGTGACAGCAGGGTGTGATAGAGGAAGGGCCCGCCATGACTGTCATCCGCCTCGCCCACCTTGCCGAACAGGGCGTGACCGACGGACTCCTGCAGGAAAGCCCCGTCCGTGGCGATATTGATCGCGATCAGCCAGGGCAGGGCGATGGCGGACAGGACCACCAGTCCTTTCAGCCAATGGAACTTCGCCAGTGTGGCGCGCATCGGGCTTTGAAGGATCAGGTCGAAGACAAAAACGCCGGCCAGACCGCCCATCATCACGGCGATGCCGCCGGGCAGAAAGCCGAGCCAGGCAAGCTTCAGGATTTCGATCAGAAAGGCCGCGGCGATAATCCAGAGCAGCCATTTTGCATGATGCTTGAAGACGAAATATCCCACCAGGGTCAGCGCCGAGACCATGGCGATGATCGGCCCCTTGATCATGATCGCCGCGCCGCTCGCCGCCCAGAACAGCAGCGGCCAGCCGATGAATTTCAAGCGTTCGCCGGCCTCCGCTTTCAGCAGCATCATCATCAGGCCAATCTGGGCCAGCACGCCTGCGGCCAGCAACATGGCATCGGTCTTGGCCGTGCGCGCCTCGACCTGCATCATCAGCGCGGTGGCCATCAGCAATCCGGCCGCCAGCCCCGCCTGCGGGCCGAACAGGCGCGCCGCCAGCCAGGCCGTGCCGAAGACCGCGATCATCCCGCCGATCAATGAGGGCAGGCGGAAGGCCCAGATACCCGCCTCCGCCCCGCCGAACGGTGTCGCAGCGATCACCTGCATCCAGTAGATGCCGGCAGGCTTCACATGCCGGGGGGCATCCTGAAAGCGGATATCGACATAATCGCCGGTCTCCATCATCTGCGAGGCGGCCTGAGAGTAGCGCGCCTCGTCCCGGTCCATCACCGGCAGGGACGATATCCCGGGTGCCATTGCGAGAATGGCAATTACGGCGAGCACCAGCCAGGCACGATTGGGCATGCCCCAGCGCGTCTCACCTGACGAGACCCAGTTCATCAGACCGTTCATTTTGTATCCTGCCCCGGCGTGAACAACAGCGCCTTCGCGGGGATATGCGTCCGCCGCATCAGCCAGTTCACACCCATCAGATCGAAGAAGCCGGCAAAGGCGCGGCCGAGATTGGTATATTTGGTTTCGCCGGAAATCCGCGCCCGGTTCACCACATCAACATAGATCTGGTCAAAGCCGAGATGGCGCGTGAAGGGCGGCAGATAGCGGTGCAGGGAATCAAAGAAGGGCAGCGCCAGAAACAGGTCCCGCGGGATCAGTTTGAGGCCGCAGGCCGTGTCCGGACAGTCATCGCGCAGCATGGCGCGGCGGATGCCATTGCCGATTTTCGACGCCCATTTGCGGTTCGCCCCGTCCGTCCGGTTTGTGCGGCAGCCACAGACCAGCGCCGGAGCCTCCAGCGAGGTGAGGTCGATGCGCGAGGCCATGTCCACAACCGATTGCGGATCATCCTGGCCATCGCCATCCATCGTCGCCACCCACAGCGTCTTCGCAGCCAGAAAGCCGGTGCGCAGGGCGGCGCTCTTGCCGGCTCTATTAGGGTGCTGGATGGCGGTAATTTGCGGATATTGCTCTTCGAGCGCAGAGAGCTTGCCCCAGGTGTCATCTGTCGACCCGTCTTCGATGGCGATGATGTGAAAATCCTCGAACGCCGCCGAAAACACTCCGGCCGCCTCTGCGATCACCGCGTCGATATTTCCCGCCTCGTTATGAACCGGGATAACGATGGAAAGTGTGCCTGCCTGCATGCCCGCCCGCTCTGTGTTGTTGCGTCGTGAATAGCGCGTTTCGGCGTAAGGGGATACAGGCAGAGTTCAGCAAGCCGGGCGGATTACTCGCTGCCCGGCACGGGCGGCAGGATGCGCTCGAACATCAGCTGCCAGTAGATTTGCGAACTGCTTTCGATCGAGGTTTCCACGGCGCGCTGACGCAGCAAGGGCAGCAGGTTTTCGTCCGCGCGCAGGCGAGCCGCCATTTCCGCAATGGCGGCGTCATGGCCCTCGACCTCACACGGAAAATCGAGGATTTCCGGCAGCGCCGCGTAATCTCCGATTTCCATTAACCGCGGTTCCGCGCAAGTCGCCGCAAGGACGTTATACAGGCCACGATCAGACAGGCGGAAAAAGGCGTACCGGTAGGTCCGGTCCCGGTCCTGAAAACTCAGATCATCCTGTCCGGTTTCATAGTATTCAACGGCGGCGGCCATCAGCGCTTCATCGGCGATGAGGTTGATCGTGCCGGTCGCGACCAGCTCTTCATAGGTTGTGCGGATCACCGGGAAGCTGAAAATCTGGGTCGCGCGGAAGGCTTCGATCACCAGCGTTTCATCATTGACCTCGCGCCGCCCTTCCAGTGCGTCGATAGCGCGCTGGGCATTCTCGGAAACCTGGGCGTAGTAAACGGCATTGCCCTCCACCCGCCATTGCTCGTCGCGCAAATCCGCGATCAGCCGCTCCGTCAGTATGTCTGCGCGCTCGGCGGCGGCCCGGTCCGCATTCCACGCCGTGATCTGGAAACCGATCACCACACCGGCAATGACAATGACGAATTCCAGCACAACGGCGAACCAGTTCTGCTGCCGGATGGCGTGGGAGAGGCGGGCGAGGATCATGGGGTTTCCGAGTTTGTATCAAGCTGTTCAAGGGTCGCGAGCACACTGACGCGCAGGGCGACCAACCAGCTGAGATAGGTATTGTTGAGGTCGCGGCTGGCCACGAACATATCGCGCAGGGCAGGATCAGCCTGCAGGGCCTCCAGATCATAGTGTTCCAGCGTGCTGCGCACACCCTGGGCCGCGCGATAATTGTCGGAACTCAGAAAGGCGCCGGATTCACGCGCGCGCTCCAGATCAGCGACACTACCAGGCTCCAGAGACACAGGAAGCGGGGCGCGCTGCGCATTGTTGAAGCGGGCTTCAACAAGCCGGTTCGCCATGCCGTCGACGGCCTCATACCGTTCCATGAATCGTGCCAGCGCCGCCCGCAAATCTGCGTCCGACAAGCGTGACAGGCCGCCCGAACTGACCAATTCCTGCAACGTGCTCGGTGATTGCGGTGGCTGCACCGCCCAGACCAGTGAAATCAGTCCCTCTTCAAACTGGCCGGCGCGGTCTTCCGGAACCACACCGCTATCGATCGCTTCCACGACCACTGTGGCATTACGGGCGATCTCGAAGGTCCGTTCGATGACGTCGTCGGTCTCGCTGACCAGGGTCTGAAAGTCCACTTCCAGATTGGCCAGAATGACAGCCTCCTGGATACGCGCCGTCCGCGCCTCGTTCCACGCCGTGATCTGGAAGCCGATCACCACACCCGCAATGACGATCACGAATTCAAGCGCAACGGAGAACCAGTTCTGCTCGCGGATGGCGCGGGAGAGGCGGGCGAGGATCATTCCGCGGTCTCCTGCGGCCTTCCCAGTGCGGCGAGGGTTGCGTCGGTTTCGATTATGGCTTCCCTCGCGAGGATGCGCACGGAGTAATGGCGAGTCTCGATGCTGCGGACGAGGCGCCCCACCTCCTCGTCGGCTTGAAGCCGCACAGCGAGATCAACCGCCTCGTCTGGGGTGAATAGTCCATGGGGCTCGCCGGAAACACGCGCGTCAATGATCGCGGCGATCTCTGCCCTCGTGAAATAGGCCTCCAGCGAAATATTGTATCGGCTCCAAGGGTTCCAGCCATTAACCATGATTGCCTCCCAATTGGCCAGTTCGCGGTAGAAGGCGCGGATCTCGTGCACCGCCGCCTCATCCTCGATGAGTGCGATCCGGCCAGAGCTTTCCATACCGTCATAGATCGTGCGGTTCGCGTCCGTAAAGGACCGGTACCGGCTGAACCAGACCGCGCTGACAAACCGGTCAGGGTCGCTGCGGACGCTTTCAGGATCGTCTATCGCCAAGGCAACAACTTCAACCTCCGAGATGATCCGTTCGGCGTTGATTATCATGCGTTCATATGCGGCCCGCTGGCGTTCGATCTCGCCTACGATCAGTGCTTGGTAGGTGCGACCCAGCTCGCGCTCCGCCTGCCTCTCATTCCAAGCCGTGATCTGGAAGCCGATCACCACACCGGCAATGACAATGACGAATTCCAGCACAACGGCGAACCAGTTCTGCTGCCGGATGGCGTGGGAGAGGCGGGCGAGGATCATGGCAAGCGCTCCAGTTCGGCCTGCAGCATGGCTCTCAATTCACGGGCCTGCATGGCCGCTTCCGTGTAGGTGTTTTCATTGTGACGTTGCCAGAACTCGACGGTCGGCAGCCATGCGATCATCTCCGTCCGCTGCGAGATCTCCGCGAGCGCGGCCTCCACATCCGCCGGCGTATAATACTCCGTCGCAGCCGGTTCCGATTGCAGGCGCTCCTGTGCGGGCGTCAGCACCCCGGCGCGCAGCGTCATGTATCGGGTCTGCACATGGGCGCGAAGATAGTCCCATTGGGATTTGTTTTCGAGGTCCTGATAATAGGCGGCAATTTGTGACCGTATTCCCTCTTTGCGGATAAGGCCGATATGCCCGCGATTGATCATCTCGTCATAGGCAATGCGATCGATATTGGGCGTGTAGGTATAGGCGGCGGTAATGATACCGCGGAGAAATGTGTCCGGATTCGCGACCGCCTGCGCCGGGTCTTCCAGTGCATGGAGAATTTGCCGGGCCTGTTCGCCGCGTTGTGCGGCCAGATTGGAAGCGTCCTGAAATTCATCCGCGTCGGCGGTCACCGATTCGATCAACCGCTCCAGATACCGCTGTTCCAGTTCGCGTTCACCACGCTCCGCATTCCACGCGGTGATCTGGAACCCGATCACCACGCCCGCGATGACGATGACGAATTCCAGCACGACCGCGAACCAGTTCTGCTGCCGGATGGCGGATGAGAGGCGGGCGAGAATCATAGTTCAAGTTCCGGCAAGTCGCACTCAAGCGGGCCGGTGTCCGCGCCGATTTCTTCGGCGATGGTGATCCGCAACCGGTCAGCTGTCTCGGCCATATTCTCCAGCCAGAGAACGTTGACATGTGTGATCCGCAGCGCATGTCCGAGGGCATTGAGGAAAGTGTCGTCCGCCGCCAGCGCCTCGAAATCATAGGTGATGCCGTAGACCTCGCCTGGCGCCGGCCGCAGCCGGTTCTGGACGTCACGCACGAAGCTATTCTGCGCGCCGATCAGAACATTGATCAATTCATCCAGTGACGAGAAATGGGCGTCGGCACTGGCAATCCGCGCCCGCAAGCGATCATCGGAAATCAGATTCATCTGCCCGCCATTGATCAGTTCGTTCAATGTCGCGCGGCTCAGCGAGCTTGTTCGGACACGTGTGGATGCGATCAATTCGAAACCGGTATCGGTCACCGATTCCGGATCATTGGTCAAAAGCGCATCCAGCGTCCGCCGCGCCCGCGTGTGCCAATTATTGCTCGCATAGACATCGACTTGCAGACTGCAGACCGATTGCACCATGTCTTGATGGAGGCGGTTCAGATAGGTCCGCTCGCTTTCCCGGTCGGTCTGATCACCTCGCCATTCCGTAATCTGGAAACCGATCACCACACCGGCGATGACGATCACGAATTCGAGCGCAACGGCGAACCAGTTCTGCTGCCGGATAGCGCGGGTGAGGCGGGCGAGGATCATGGCGCGGCCTCCCTTGCATCCGTCTCGAATATCACGAGTGTGTAGGGCTCTGCGTCGCAGGGTCGGTCCACGGCGAGGGCGACGGCCTGGCACAGGTTGAAAGCTTCCTCGCGAACGTGATCATAGTAACGCAGCATGATGATCTGCCCGTAGATTGAACCTGTGATCTCCCGGACAAAAGCCTCGTTTTGTGCCAGGGCGTCGAAATCAGCCTGCGTCTCGCGTCGATCAGGCAGGTCCGGCCGATAGATGGATGAGAAGGCTGCGCCGCCAATGTCGTCCGGTTGCACCGCGACCTGCCTGAAATAGGGCAGCTGCTGGGCGAAGCGGTCAAGGCTCCGATTATAGCGCGAGATCGCCTCGCGTACGCCGGCATCGGAGAGCGCGCCGATCCGTCCTGAGGCGATCAACTCGTCGGTGACGGCGCGTGGGGGTGTCAGGGCCGGGAAGCGTGTCGAGCCCCACACGCCGTTCTCGAAATCATCTATGCTCAGCCCGTTCAGAGCGCCTTCATTGAGCGCACGGATCGCCCGGTCCAGAAGATGTGTTGACGCCAGGCTTGCAGAAATCCGGTTGTCCAGATAGGTGACCGCGCCCTCTGCCTCCGAGAGTAGCCGCAACAGGTTCGCATGTTCTTCAGCTTGGGCGCGGCGGGTGTCAGCCAGGCTGGAGAGCTGGAAGGCGAACAGGACCCCTGCGACCACGATGAAGAACTCGACAGCGACGGCGAACCAGTTCTGCGTCCGGATGGCGCGGGAGAGGCGGGCGAGGATCATGGGGCACCGTCCAGATCACAGGCGCGTCCTGTCTCGTCAGCTAGGCGGTTGCACAGCTCGGCCGAATGGGCTTCGAGCGCGACGACATACTGCGCGAAAATGGCGTGCATGCGGGCGATCTGGACGAGCGCACTTTGGCGGCGCGGCTCCGCGAGCAGGCCTTCCAGATCCACCCGCACCCGGGTGACAGTCGGGTCATCCGTCGGTTCATGGAAGGTGAATTCGCTCAGGGTATCGGAAAAGGTTGTCAGCCCCCGGCGGAAACTGCCGTGTTGGCTCTCGGTCCATTCCAGCCGTCCCCGGTAACGGTTCAGCTCGGTTACAAGGCCGCGGTCGGTGATCAGCGCGAGATCACCGGATTGCTCGAGCGCCTCGTAGGTGCTCTGCTGTACTGGCACCCGAGAAAAATACATCACCTGCGCGATCGCACGTTCAAAGGCCTCCCGGTTTTCAGGCACCAGCTCACCGCCCATCGCAACACGCACCATTACCGACTGATCGGCCTGACGCGCGGCATTCATCGCAATGCGCTGCCGCAGGGCACGGATTGTCTGTTCGGTTTCTGCCTGAAGCCGGATCAGGGCCTGGTCGACCCGCGCCGCATTCTCGCGTTCCGCATTCCACGCCGTGATCTGGAAACCGATCACGACACCGGCAATGACGATGACGAATTCGAGCGCAACGGCGAACCAGTTCTGCTGCCGGATGGCGCGGGAGAGACGGGCGAGGATCATTGTCCGTTCTCCTCCTCAAGGATTGCGAGAACAGCGAGCGTTTCCTCGTGCGTATAGCGGTACCAAACTTCATTATACGTCTTCACCCCGGCAAAGGTCCGCAGGCCGCCGGCGAATGCCGGCCGGGCCATGGCGGCGTCCAGCGTGGCAACCGGATCCGGCGATCCGGCCTGGAAGATGGGTTCCAGAAAGCCTTCGGCCATCGGCATGTTGCTGGCCGCACTGTTGCGCTCAAGCGCGGCGACGGACTGGATCCTCTGGACATCACGCCGCGTGAGCGCCGCGCGCAACCGCTCTGACCGGATGAGCCGCAGATCGCCGCTGGCGACCAATTGCTGGAACACAACCGAAGCAGCGGGCTGTCTTTCTCCGCCGATCGGATCGGTGAAGACATTGTGTATCGGCCCGCTGGCCAGCACCCCGCCGCGTTCGGGATCTTCGCTATCATAGAAATCCAGCACAATCGCGCGCAACCGGGCCATATCGACGGGGGCGGGGTCTTCCAGAGCCTCAATCCAGAGCGCGATCAGGCGCCGTTGTTGCGCGGTTCGCGCCAGATAGGTCAGCTCGATCGCCTGCAATTCCTGGAATTCCTCATGGAGCTGCAGAAGTATGGCCCGCTCGGCGGCCCGGTCCTGCCGCCCCTCATTCCACGCCGTGACCTGGAAGGCCAACAGCACACCGGCCACGACGATGACAAACTCGAGCACAACCGCGAACCAGTTCTGTGTCCGGATGGCGCGGGAGAGGCGGGCTAGGATCATTCGGCTTCGGCCTCTACTTCGTCGTCATGCGTGACGCCCAGCTCGGCGTCGATGGCGGCGTGCAATTCAGAGAGGGAAAGGCCGACGAAGTCATAGTTGAAGCGCAGGATGCTGCGGAACTCGCCGATATTCTCCGCCGCGGCCGTCTGGAAATCCGGGTTGGACTGCATGGCGGCGAGGTCGCAGACCGAGCGCCTGTCCCAACCATCTTCCTCACGGTCTGCTCCGGCTTCCTGTGTTTCGTCCGGGTCGGCGATCAACTCGGTCCGCATCAGTCCGGGAAAGGCGCGGGGCAAGTTAGTGATATTGGCGAGGTTCACCGCGAACTGGGCGCGCGCAGATTGCCGCTTCTGAAGGAAATCGCTTGCCGCGGCGCGGATTCGCGAATTGCGGATCGCTTGCATGCGGCCGGTCGCGACCAGCTCGTCCAGCGCCGGCAGCGTGTCGGGCGGCGCCGCGACATAGTGAGACTCCATCAAAACGCTGCATTCCTGTGCGGTTAGCGCGTCGCGCGCCTCGACGCCGAAAATGACAGGCCGCATCTCGAGCATTACGCTGCGATACCGGTTCAACCATTCCTGCTGGTACCGCCGCCCGTTCTCGATGTTGACGACTTCCGCATCAAGACGTTGCAGCAGGTCGCGTTCGTAGGCCCGGTCTGCCGCCCTTTCCCCGAAGACGCTGATCTGGAAGCCAAGGGTCACACCCGCGACCACGATGAAGAATTCCAGCACAACCGCGAACCAGTTCTGTTCGCGCACGGCCCTGGAGATGCGGGAAAGGATCATCAGAACCCTCTTGATTCTATTTCATTCACCACCTGAAATCGGATGGCCTCGATTTCAGTGCGATAGCGCATGAAATGAGCGGCCTGGAAACGGTTTTGCAGCGCGGCGTAGTTAATTCGTCTCAGCAACTCGTCATTCTGCGAAACGGCGTCAAAATCGAATTCGATGGTTTGAGTGCTATAGCCGCCCTCTGAAATCTCGCGGACGTCATCCAGGCGAGCGGCGAAATGACCCGATATTTCGAAAGCGATCGGGGTCAGATCCGATGCCATCTGTTCCTGTGACGCCTGCGAGTTGCTTTGCATTTGGGGAATCGACGCGAGCGCAGACCGAAGCGTGTCATTGCGGATGATCGTCAGTTCGCCGGCGCTGATCATCTCGCGCAATGCTGCCGGCTCCAGATTGACGATCTCAACGCTTGTAATGGCATTCAGGCCCCAGGAGCCCTCTTGCGCACGGTCCGCGTCGCCGGTCTCCACACCATCAAGAAACAAAGTAATCCAGTTGAAATAGGCATCGATTGACTGTTTTGCAGTATCGAGGTCTTCGGTTACGGCGCTTAATTCAGCCTCAAGTCGATGTAGATAGGCCGCCTCGCGCGAGATTTCGGCGCGCCCCTCATTCCACGCTGTGATCTGAAAACCGATCACCACACCCGCAATGACGATCACGAATTCGAGCACTACGGCGAACCAGTTCTGCGTCCGGATGGCGCGGGTGAGGCGGGAAAGGATCATGGGGCGTTTCCGGTTATGACAGGGTCCGGCCTCATTCCGGCGGTGGCCCGATCATCAGGAGAATACCGATATAGACCAACGTCAGGCCCAGACCGGCAAGGGTGGCCGCCTTGATCTTCCGTTCACGGATCAGGTCGTGGGCGGGTAGCGCAAACAGCAGAACCAGCCACATCGGCAGGACGGCAAACGGGTTCAGATCGAGCACATATCCGATCCGGGCGAGCGCCGGAAACATGAGCGAGAGACTGGCCAGCATCATGAAGCGCTTGTGCAGGGCTGGCGTTTTCCGCCAGTTCAGGGCCATCAGATAATAGAGCGCGAAAAACGCCGCATTGACGCAGTTTCCGTAGAAGATTTGCGGCGCGCCGGTGCGCAGCATGTTTTCGTAACTCACCCAGATCCCGGCCGGCAGCATGACGGCGACAAGCAGAAGGCTTGCTGCGCCGAGTGTCCTGTGCAGTGAAACCCGGCCCCGTCCGATCAGTCCGGCCTGTGCCACCAGCAGGGCGAACCAGCTTCCCGTCAGAACCGCATGCACGTGCAGAAGCGGCCGCATCGGCGGCAAATAGTCCGAATTGACCAACCCGTGCAGCGGAAAAAACACCGCGACGATCCCGAACAGTACAAGGCTGTAAAAGAAAAAGAAGCGCTCACCGCGTTGTGGCTGGCTCAATGTCCGTCCCCCATTCCCCGGATAGAAGTGAATACGGTCCGGAGGGCCTGTCAATGTGGAAATTGAATGGGCGGGGCCGGACACGCGATCATTCGAATGTCCGTTCCGGCGGATCGCAAGACTGTCCGGTCAACCGGCTGGTCTCCGCGCACAGGACGAGAGCGCTTTCCAGCGTGTCGCGCCACCAGTCTGCCATGGCTCGCATGCTGTTATTGCCAATAATGAGCCGGTCCATGAAGTCCGGGTCTTCGGATGCGGCCCCCCAGTCGAGGACGTTACGGATCTCGCGGCTTGTACCGGGCGCGTATTCGATCCGGAAGGGGTCGAATGAGGAGAGTCGTCCTTCCGCCACGGCAACGGCGCGTAGATAGTCGATCTGTCCTTTCAGAAAGTTGGCCTCGGATTGATAAGCGCCGAGTGCGTCTCTGAACGCTTCGTCGCCCAGGCTCGATAACATGCCGGAACTGACGATCTCGGTATAAACGCCTTCTTGCGGAGAAAAGGCGGGGAAGAGCATGATGCTAGTGATACCAAAGGTCAGCTTGGCCTCGTCCATGCCGTCGAAATCGTGCGCGATAAGGCGTTCGATCGCTTCGGTTCGCGCCTCATTCTGAATGTCATAGAGCTCCGTCATGCGGGCGAGCAGACCGACGGTATCCTCGACCTCGGCGTGAAGCCGGTCGAGGGCGATGGCACGCCGCTCCGCTTCGGCGGCCCGTTCGGCGCCGGCCGTGATCTGGAAACCGATGACCACACCGGCGATGACGATGACGAATTCGAGGACGACGGCGAACCAGTTCTGCTCGCGGACGGCGCGGGAAAGGCGGGCAAGGATCATTCTGTTACCTCCGGATCGACGCCCCAACGCGTTTCGACCTCCTCGGCGATCAGGCCCAGAAAATCGCCATAGACATCAATGAGCGGCCGGTAGGCATCCATTCGCTCGCGGGTCAGATAGCTGACGGACGAGACGGAGTTGATCAGGCTCTCATTTTCGCAAAGCGTTGTGATATCGTAGATGACGCGCCCCCGGTGGCCGGGCACGAAAGAGTTTTCCAGCACCTGGTCCAGTTCGAAGCGCAGGTGCGGTTCGATGCGCTGGCGGTTGTTCTGCATGCTGTTCATCGTGTCGTCAAAGGCGGAAGCACGCCACTCCACCGTGGCCACGATATCTGCAAGCCCGTCGAGGATGACCCGGTTGCTGATGATACGGGTGTGGCCGGATGCCAGCATTTCATCGATCGTCCGCCGGTTGAGGCGTGGCGGGTTGATCCATCCGAGCGTCGAGATGCCGCGTTGAAACACCATTTCGTCCTCGGGCGCGACACGGCACGCGTCGAGCGCGGCCAGGACGACAGCCTGGTCCGCCAACTGCTGCTCGATATGACCGATGTCGCGAATCTGCGCCGTTCGGCTGGCATCTATGTCCTGGTAAAGCCGGATCAGCGTGTCGCGTTCCGCGGCCCGTTCCTGCCTGTCCGTATTCCACGCCGTGATCTGGAAACCGATGACCACACCGGCGATGACGATGACAAACTCCAGCGCAACGGCGAACCAGTTCTGCTCGCGGATTGCTTTTGAGATGTTCTGAAGGATCATGGTGAAGCCTCCCTCATCTCATCGTAATAGACCCGTACGGCTGTGAGCTGTTCGCGCCCGTCTTCGGCGGTGGCGCAGGTCTCGCCCTGTGCGGCAGAGAGTGCCTCGCACATTTCATAGGCCCGTCTTAGCGCGCCCATTCGGAAAAACAGAAAAACCCGCTGATTTCGCACGGCGTCGACCACCGAGCTGACGAATTCACGGTCCTGAGAAAGGCTGGCGATGTCATAATCGAGACGCCGTAGCGTGTAGGCACTCAGATCAACTTCGCTGAACACTCGCCCGTCGAGCATGCGAAGGCCATCCGGGCTTGACGACCGGAACTGGTCCAGCTGGCCGGTGATGAAGGTCAGCTGGTCGGCATATTCCGAAACAGCGGCGTTGGCACCGGGATCGGAAATCCGGCTTAGCCCGCCGGAGGCCAGAAGTTCGTCGAACACGGTACGCGGCGGCGTGATCGCGGCATAGAAATAAAGGCCCTCAATCCCGTCATAGACCGCCTCTTCATATCCGGGCTCGACTTCACCGTCCCGAAGCGCGCGCAATAAGGCGATCCTGTTCCGGTCGTTCTCCATGGCGTCGCCCACGTCCGCGATCCAGAAGTTGACCACGGCTTCCGACTCCGCGCGAAGCCGCGACAAGGTTTCGGCCTCTTCGGCGCGCTCCCGCGCCGCGTTTGCCAGCGCGGTGACCTGAAAACCGATCACCACACCCGCCACGACGATGACGAATTCGAGCGCAACGGCGAACCAGTTCTGGGCGCGTATAGCCGTGGTCAGGCGCTGTAAAATCATGTCCCCGATACTCCCCGATCCGGACGCTAGCGGCAGAGCGGGAAAATTACAAAAGGGAAAGATAGGGTGCAGGTCCCGTGCGCTATCCGTCTGAAACCGCCAGCCGTCCCTCGAACCAGTCACGCGCTTCTGTCCCCGCAACCTCCTCCAGCATCGCCAGCAGATCCGGCGTCGTATCGATGCCGTCCACCATATACCGAACCAGGAACGCTTCGAAGGCCGGCCGGCCCAGACAGGTCTCCAGATGCCAGAGGGCGATGGGTTCCGCCCGGTAATTGACGAGATAGGGCCTGCGCTCAGTGGCACCCGGCACCCAGACCGGCGGCAAATCCTGTCCGGCCACCTGGTCTCGAAATCCGTTCATGCGGTCGAGGAAGGCCGCCTCGCCATGACGCTCGCGCAGCGCCATCACGCCGGTATATTCGGCAAAGCTCTCATTCAGCCAGTTCTCGACGGTCATGAAGTCCGCACCGGCACTCCAGTGATGGGCCAGCTCATGGCAGACAAACTGTGTCAGGCGGTCATCAGGGGTATCGGAAATATCCGTCAGCGTGATGTAGGCTCGCCGGTTATAGGCGCTCTCCGAACGGCGGTGAATCACGAAGCTGATCTGCGGCAGCGGATCGCGCGCGCCAAAGCGGGCATTCAGATAATCAAGGCAGAAATCGGCAGCAACGATCAGCCGGTCCCTGCCCTCATCATGATCGCGCAGGTCAAAGAGGGTATAGCCCTCCTGCCCGGACACGCGGAAGTCCGGGGCCAGTGTGAAGGCAATGTCCAGCGATGGCCCGGAATTGATGATGCGCGCGCCCGTCGGCAGCTGCGTCACCTCGCCATTG
The DNA here is from genome assembly GCA_016124665.1 of Alphaproteobacteria bacterium. Classification (GTDB taxonomy): domain Bacteria; phylum Pseudomonadota; class Alphaproteobacteria; order Caulobacterales; family Maricaulaceae; genus Hyphobacterium. Next base: position 72,732 of record WGNH01000027.1, read on the forward strand.
GCAACCGCCCGCCAGGCCGCGCCAACATCCACTGTCAGGTCAGCCGTGAAAAACCCGCGGAAGCCGGCATCCACCGGCAGCCAGAAACTGTCGATGGTCAGCTCCACCCGTTCCGGCGAAATGGCGTTGATGTCATTGTCCATCGGCTCGGGCAGAAGCACGCCATCATACCGTATGCCGATTTGCCGGGCATCGTCCTCCAGCTGGATGGTGAGGGATTGAAACGGTCCTTGCTCACCCGTTTCAAAACCGGTGACATCGCCGCTGACGGCGATATTGCCGAGGCTCGGGGCCAGCACGAAGGTCAGGGCCCCGCTCTGGCCCGCCAGAAGATCAATCTGCCAGTCAGCCGCGATATGGCCGGTGTCCGGATCGACCTTCAGCGCGCCCTGGTAATGATAGACCGGCGCATCGAATGGCGTGGCCTGCGATGGAGCCGTCAGCACATAGGTGAGCAATAATAGTCCAAGCACGCGCATGAATTCTCTCCCGTGTTGGACGAAAGATGCGCAAGTGGCCGGGATTGGATGCAAAACCCCGATCCCGGCCCGGTTTATGCCGCCGCCAGCGCTGCCAGCCGGGCATAGAGTCCATCGCCCTGCGCCGCGAGCTCGTCATGCGTGCCCTGTTCGACGATCCGGCCCCGGTCGAAGACCAGAATCCGGTCGGCATCGCGGATCGTCGACAGCCGGTGGGCGATGACAATGGTGGTCTTGCCCGCCGTCGCGCTTTCCAGCGCCGCCTGAACGTCCCGCTCCGTCTCGTTGTCGAGGCTGGACGTGGCCTCGTCGACGACCAGGCTCGGCGCATCCGACAGGATGGCGCGCGCAATGGCGACGCGCTGCCGCTCCCCGCCCGACAGCTTCACCCCGCGCTCCCCCACCAGCGTGTCATAGCCTTGCGGCAGACGCTGGATGAAGTCATGCGCATTGGCGCGGACCGCGGCCGCCTCTACCTCCGCGCGGCTCGCTGTTGGCCGGGCATAGGCGATATTTTCCGCGATCGTGCGGTGGAACAGGGCCGGGTCCTGCGGCACCAGCGCCACGGCCTGCCGCAGGCTCGCCTGGGTGACCGAACGGATATCCTGGCCATCGATCCGGATCGCCCCGTCCTGCACGTCATAGAGGCGCTGCAGGAGTTTCACGAAGGTCGACTTACCCGAGCCCGTCGGTCCGACCAGCGCCACACGTTCCCCCGGCGTGATATGCAGGGAAAACCCGTTATAGAGCCGGGCCTTCTGGTTCTCATAGGCAAAGCCGACCCCATCGAACACGATATCGCCCGCGCCGGGCGTGAAATCCGGCGCGTCTTCGGCATCGGCAATCTGCACCGGCAATTCGTCGAAGCCGGCAATGTCCTGGATCTCGTCGAGACCGCGCTGGACATTCTGAACCTCTTCGCCGAAGCGGCGCATATAGCCGGCCATCATCATGAAGGCCGTGATCGCGAAGACGACATCGCCCGGACTGGCCCGGTCGGCCATCCACATCTGGATCAACAGCCCGGTCAGCCCGGCCTGCAGCCCGAGAATGGCGATGATCTGGATCAGCCAGGTATTCACAAAGCGCAGCCAGGTCTTCTTGACCTCCGCCCGCCAGCGCCAGGCCAGCCGTGAAAAGCGCGCATCCTCGCGCGATTCCGCACCGAAACTCTTCACCGTCGCAATGCCGCCAATGGCATCGGCGACCGCACCGCCCAGCTCGGAATCAATCGCGTTGGAGCGGATATTCTGTGGCCGGATATAGCTATTGGCCGCCCACACCGTCGCGGCCACGAACAGCACGGTGATGCTCAGCGAGAACAGGCCGACCACCCACCACTGGGTCAGCATATAGACGCCCAGCCCCAGCATGACGAAAATCGACGGAAACAGGCCGAACCACATGGTCGCGGTGATCGTGTCATACGCCCACATGCCGCGTGTCACCTTGCGGACCACCGAGCCGGCAAAGGTATTGGCATGCCAGTCCAGCGAGAAGCGTTGCACCTTGGCAAAGGCCTCCGAGACCATGTCCGCCATGTTGGCCGAGGAGAAACGCACCTCGAAGCGCACGGCGATCTGGCGGAACAGATTCACCGTCGCCGCCAGCCCGATGAAAGCCGCATAGGCGGACCAGTGCAGGCCATTGCCGGTATTCAGGGCATCGATCAGCGCCCCGGCCGCGATGGGGATAAAGACATCCGCGCAGGTGGCGATGACGGTAAAGCCGACCAGCGCGGCAAAGAACCACGGACGGCGGCGCCATTGCCGGAACAGGAATCGGACAACGGAAAGATTGGACAGGATGCGCGGGGCGCGATGAGCAGTCTGGGTCATTTCAGAATCGGACAAAACCTGTCCGCCTCATGCTGGTTCGGTCTTTGAAAGGTGGAGGGGATCGCGGGGAAAACCGGGGCGGGCGCGATGCTGGCATCAACGCGGATAGCTCCGGCAGAAGGCGATCGATCAGCCGCCTTTTAAAGTCGAATCTTGTGCATGGGTCTGAAACGCGCTCCAATGACTGTCTGGGGAAGCGGCTCTTACACACGCAAATTGGCAAGGGCCAGAAAAAGCTGCGGCGCAATACGCCTTTGGCACGAAAGCGCGGCAATGAGGTCACACCTGGTGTGGCCGGAGGGCAATATGGCTGAGTTCAAAGGACGGGTGCTGATCATTGCCGGATCGGATTCCGGCGGCGGTGCGGGCATTCAGGCCGATATCAAGACAGTGACCGCGCTGGGCGGCTATGCGGCGACCGCCATCACCGCCATCACCGTCCAGAATACGCTTGGCGTGTCCGCGGTTCATCCTGTGCCCGTGGATATTGTTCTGGCGCAGGCGCGGGCCGTGCTCGATGATATCGGTGCAGACATCATCAAGACCGGCATGCTGGGCACGCCCGAACTTGTCGAAGCCGTGGCAGATCTGCTTGCAGATTATCCCGCCATTCCGCTCGTGCTCGACCCGGTCATGATCGCCACCTCCGGCGATCAGCTGGTCAGCGAGGCCGCCGCCAGGGCCATCGGCACCCGCCTGGTGCCGCGCGCCGCCCTGGTCACACCCAATGCGCCGGAAGCGGAAAAACTGACCGGTCTGCCGGTGGCCACGATCGGGCAGCAGGCCGAAGCCGGCAAGGCGCTGGTGCAAGCGGGCGCACAGGCGGCGCTGGTCAAGGGCGGGCATCTGGCGGGGGACCTCATCACCGATGTGCTGGTAACGCCGCAAATGACCATGATGTTTGAAACCGGACGCCAGCACACCACGAATACACACGGCACGGGATGCACGCTGGCATCGGCGATTGCGGCGCATCTGGCACAGGGACATGATCTGCCGGATGCCATCGAACAGGGTGGCCGCTATCTTTCGGAAGCCATTCGCCGCGCGCCCGGCTTCGGTTCGGGCCACGGACCGGTCCATCACGCCTGGAAGGCGGACCGGTAACACTGCGGGGGGGCGGGCGATGAGGCCCAAATTGCTGACCACGCTGAAGGACTATTCCTTCGCGGATTTTCTGCGCGATTCGGCCGCCGGCCTGACCGTCGCCATGATTGCCATACCGCTCAGCCTCGCCATCGCCATTGCCTCGGGCGCGCCGCCGGAAACCGGTTTGATCACGGCCGCGATTGGCGGGCTGCTGATCTCCCTGCTGGGGGGCAGCCGCGTCCAGATCGGCGGACCCACCGGGGCTTTCATCGTGGTCGTCTACAGCGTCATCCAGGATCATGGCTATGACGGTCTTGTGCTGGCGACGCTGATGGCCGGGGTGATCCTGGTCATCGCCGGATATCTGCGCGCCGGAAAACTGGTCGCCTATGTGCCCGAAGCGGTCATCAACGGCTTCACCATCGGCATCGGATTGCTGATCGCCACCAGCCAGCTCAAGGATTTTCTGGGTCTCGATCTGGGCGCTGTTCCGGCCGGCTTTTTCGAGACCGTTCGGGCGCTGTGGGAGGCGCGGGCGAGCGTCTCCGCGGTCAGCGTGGGACTGGCGATCAGCGCCATGGTGCTGATTGTCGCCGCCCGGCGGTTCATCCCCTGGTTTCCGGGGCTGATTGTGGCCGTGCTTGTGGTGTCGCTGGCGGTCTGGGGATTCTCCCTTGATGTCGACACGATCGGCTCGCGTTTCGGTGAAATCTCCGGGCAGGTGCCGATGCCGTCCCTGCCGCAAATAAGTGCCGGTCGTTTCGTCGAATTGCTGCCCTCGGCACTGATCATCGCGTTTCTGGCAGGCGTTGAATCGCTGTTGTCCGCCATCGTGGCCGACCGCATGATCGGTGGCAAACACCGCCCCACGGCCGAGCTCGCCGCGCAGGGATTTGCCAATATCGGCTCGGCCCTGTTTGGCGGCCTGCCCGCCACCGGGGCCATTGCCCGCACCGCGACCAATGTCCAGGCCGGCGGACGCACGCCGGTGGCCGGGATCGTCCATGCCCTGACTGTGCTGGCGGTGACGCTGCTGGCGGCGCAATGGATCGGCTATCTGGCCATGCCGGCGCTGGCGGCGCTCCTTCTGCTGACCGCGTGGAACATGTCGGAACCGCACAAATGGCCCTCCTACTGGCGCGGGCGGCGGTCGGACTTCTTGCTGCTTTGCCTGACCTTCATCCTGACCGTCACCGTCGATCTCACCGTCGCCATCGGCGTCGGCGTGTCGGTCGGACTGGCGCTGCGGATGCGCCGCCGCAATGTTGAGCCCGAGGACTGGACCCCGCCGCGCCGCTAGAGCGGAGGGCGCGGGATTTGCCGCCGTGCAATCGCAATCCCGGCAAGAATGATGAACAGGCCGAGATAGGCGTTCCAGCCGATCGCTTCGCCGAACGCCAGGCCGGTGAACAGCGCCACGATCGGCACCAGATAATTGACCAGCGACATGAAGCCGGCCCCCGCCCGCGCGATCAGGCCGACATAGAGCACCGTCGCCAGGGCCGTCGGCCCCAGCGCCAGCCAGATCAGCGACCCCCATCCCGACGCCGTGGCCGGCAGATCATTCACCGCCAATTGCCAGATCCCGAAAGGCGCGCCCCAGAGCGAGGAGCAGATCAGCGCGCCCGAGGCCAGCACGGCCGGATCGGTCCGCGGCGTGCGGCGCGTCATGATCGCATTCAGCGCATAGGACAGGGCGGCACCGAGAATGGCGAGCTGCGCCAGAAAGGTGGGACCGCCCAGCCCGGCGAGGGCGGCGGGCCCGATGAGGATGACGGCCCCGGCAAAGCCGACCGCGAACCCGGCCAGCTTCCAGGCCGTCATCCGCTCATTGGCGAAGAAATGGGCCAGCGCCACCGTCGACAACGGCATGATCGCCAGCAGGATTCCGGCCAGTGCCGACGGCAATTGCGTCTGTCCCAGCGGGATCAGGAAAAAGGGCAGGGCATTCCCGAAAAAGCCGAGAAAGGCGAAATACAGCCAGCGCGGATCGGAAAGCGGCGGCAGCCGGTGGCCGCGCAAATGCGCAAAAGCCGTCACGCACACGGCGGCAATCGTCAGCCGCGAGAAGGACAGAGCGGCCGGCGGCAGGCTTTCCAGCGTGAATTCGATGAACAGGAATGCCGTGCCCCACATAGCTGCGAGGAAAAGGAGCAGCGCCCAGTCCCTGGGTCCGGCGTGTTCGATGTCGCTCATGCGATTGCGGCCGCCATGGCATCGGCGAAGCGCGCAATATCCGCGTCATCGGTGTAGAGATGCGGCGTCACACGCAGGCGCGCGCCGCGCTGGGATACGGAGACGCCTTCCCGGCTCAGGCGCTGTGCCATATCGCCCGGCGCATCCGATGGCAGGGCGAGGCAGAGATAATGTGCCGCCCGCTCCGGCGTATCGCAGGTCACGCCCAGCGGGCGCACCGCCTCTTCCAGCGCCCGTGTGCGCTCCAGCAAGGCCACGTTGAGCGCTTCCGGGCCGAGCGCATTCAGCCATCTCAGCGATTCCAGCGCCGCCGGGACCAGCTGGAAGCCGGACCGCTCACCCATGTCGAAGCGCCGGGCCCCGTCCTGATAATGATCGGAATAGTCCACCAGCCGGGCAAAATCCTCGGCCCCTTCGCGGACAATCCATCCCTCTTCGAGCGGCCGCCCGCCCTGATGCTCCGGTGCGATATAGGCATAACCCAGCGTGTACGGGCCGAGCAGCCATTTATAGCCTGCGGCCACCGCAAAATCCGGCCGGATCGCCGCCAGATCAAATCGCGCCGTGCCCAGCGATTGTGTCAGGTCCAGCACCAGCCGCCCGCCCTGCGCGCGCAGCTTGTCCGAGACCGCCGCCAGATCCAGACGTCCGCCATCCGCCCAATGGGTCTCGGGCAGGGCAGCGATCGCGGTCTGCGGGCCGATGGCGTCCAGCACCGCCTCGGTCCAGCTCTGATTGGCGGAGCGCGACACGGTTTTCATCCGGGCACCGGCCTGCGCCGCCTTTTCCCGCCAGATATAGACATTGGACGGAAACTGTCCGGCGAGGGTGAGGATGTCCTGTCTCGGTGCCAGCGCCAGATTCTGCGCGGCGAGGGCGAGGCCGTAGCTGGCGGCCGGCACCAGCGCGATATCGCCCGGCGACGCGCCGAACAGGCGCGCAGCTTCTGCCCGCAGCGCTTCCGGCTGATCGAAGAACTGGTCCTGAACGCCCATTTCCCACGGCCTCATGCGGCGGTCATAGGCGGCTTTGCCGGCCGCGGCGGCGGCGCGCGGCATCGGTCCCATATAGGCGCAATTGAGATAGGCGAGATCACGCGGCAGATCGAAGAGCGGGCGGTAGTCGGAATTCATCATGCGCGAGCATCTGGACCGCCGCGCCCATCGCGTCAAATCAACAAAGCCGGAGGTTTGAAACACATTGCGAATTGACCGTCCGTATGCGGCGGGGCTAGTCCGGAGAAAACGCCGGGACCCGTCATGACCGAATATTCCAAACCGCATCTTCGCCCTTTTGATCCGCGCTTTTCCTGCGGCCCGACCAAGAAGCATCCGGGCTGGTCTGCCGATCAGCTCGCCAATGGCATGCTGGGGCGCAGCCACCGTGCCAACGGGCCCCGCCAGCGCATCGTTGAAGCCTATGAGCGCACCGCCGCCCTGCTGGAATGTCCGGCGGATTACAGGGTGTCGATGGTCGCCGGATCCGATACCGGGGCCATGGAATCGGCCATGTGGTCGCTGCTCGGACCGCGCGGCGTGGATGTCTTCGCCTGGGATGTGTTCGGCGGACGCTGGACCAAGGACGCCCGCGACGAGCTGAAATTGCAGGATTTGCGGATTTTCGAGGCCGAAGGCGGCAACACCCCGGATTTCAGCCAGGCCGACCCGTCGCGGGATATCGTGTTTACATGGAATGCTACCGCGTCCGGTGCACGTATTCCGCATACGGACTGGCTCGGCGACAGCCGCGAGGGCCTGACCATTGTTGACGCCACCTCAGCAGCTTTCGCCATGGAGCTCGACTGGTCGAAAATCGACGTGCTGACCTATTCCTGGCAGAAATCTCTCGGCGGCGAGGCCCAGCACGGCATGATCATTCTCGGCCCCCGCGCCATCGAACGCCTGTCACAGTATCGGCCGGCCTGGCCGGTGCCGCGCATCCTGCAGCTGCACAATACCGAAGGCACGGGCGTCAACGAGGACATCTTTGACGGCAAGACGCTGAACACGCCGTCCCTGCTCTGTTTTGAAGACTATCTGATGGCGCTGAAATGGGCGGCGCGGGAAGGCGGGCTTCCGGCCCTCACCGGGCGTGTGAACCGCAATTTCGAAGCCCTCTCGAAATGGGTCGAGCGCACGCACTGGATTGACTGGCTGTGTGAAGACGCGGCCACGCGGTCACCGGTCTCGGTGACGCTCAAATTTGCCGAGCCCGACATCGCCGCGCTGGATCAGGCCACACAATGGCTGCTGACCCGCAAGATGGCGGCCCTGCTGGAGCGCGAGAATGCGGCACTGGATGTCAATCCGCATCCCTCGGCTCCGGCCGGACTGCGCATCTGGTGCGGACCGACCGTGGATGCCGATGATATTGCGGCGCTCGGCCCCTGGCTCGACTGGGCCTATGCCGAGGCACGAAAGGATTTCTGACTTTTACTTGCCTGCGGACCGCTCTAGGGTGCAGGCCAAGCGCTCGCGGAGCGCCTTTTTCGAGGGGATTGTTTCATGAAGACCTGCGTTCTCGCCACGCTCGGGGCTGTGCTTCTGGCCGTTCCGGCCATGGCGGATGACCATGACTGGGAATTCCGGCTCGGCGTGACGGCCCACGACCTGTCTGATCATGTCGAGGATGGCCCGAACATCACGCTTGGCCTGGTCGGTCCGCAGATCGAGGCCTTGCGGATGATCTGGACCCCGCGCCCCTATCTCTATTTCTCTCACAATACGAATGGCCTGACCAATTTCGGCGGCACCGGCCTGGAATGGGATTTCGATATCACCGAAAACCTGTCCTTCCAGCCCGCCTTCGGCCTGTCCTACAATGACGGTGTCCGTGATATCGACCGCACGGCCCCGCCCAGCGATCCCAACCGCATCCGTCTGGCCACCACGCGGTCACTGATGGGCGAGCACATTCTCTTTCACACCACATTCGGCCTGAATTACGAGCTCTCCGACCAGATAACGGTCGGCGCCTATTACGAGCACATTTCCCATGGCCAGATTCTCGGCAGCGGCCGCAATCAGGCGCTCGACAATGCCGGTATCCGATTCGGCTATCGCTGGGGTGGCCGCTAACCCGTTCCGCAATGCCGGCCGGATGCAAGAGCGCCGCTGATCCGGGGGTGGATCAGCGGCGCAACGCATTCCGGGAGGACAGACAAAGGGACCGGGAGTCCTACTCGCCGGAATGCGTGTCCGGATCATCCTGCTGACGGACATAACGGCCCGTAAACCAGACATCCCAACTTTCGGTTTCAGCATTATACTGTGTGAAATGCTGTGTCACGCTGCCATCCTCATTCGGGGTCCACAAGCCCCGGAAGGGAGCGCGATTACCATTGCCATGGTAAAAAATTTCACCTTCCAGCGCCATCGCGCCGTCTCCATTCAGCCCGCCCGTGTAATCGATATAGGCACCAGCGCTCATCCAGGTCTGCCGCCAGGCCTCCTGAAGCGGATCATAGTAATTCATCGAATACCCGCTCGAACCGCCCGTGCCTGACCAGCTTTCCTCGATCAGACAACCGCCTTGCGTTTTGCGGATGGAGTTTGTGCCCGCCAGCTGACCCTGTGGAGTGTAGACATCCCATTCTCCAACCCAGAAATCGAAATCACCACGGTGCTCCAGCCCGTCGCATCCCGGCGGGGTCTGGGCCCATGCGGCGGGTGAGGACAGGGCGAGCAATCCGGCAACGGCCAGCATTTTCCGGTACATGATATCTCCTTCGGTTCTGGAGGCTTTCAGAACCCAGATTAGGCTGATAGACCGCGCTTGGCGTCTCACATTCCCGTGAGGCGGTGCGGCATGAGCGGAGAATTTCCAGATGGCCAATGTGACCGTCGTCGGGGCGCAATGGGGAGATGAAGGCAAGGGCAAGATCGTCGACTGGCTTTCGCATCGCGCGGATGTCGTCGCCCGTTTTCAGGGCGGGCATAATGCCGGGCACACGCTGGTGGTCGGCGACAAGACCTACAAGCTCTCTCTGTTTCCATCGGGAGTCGTGCGCGGCAAGTTGTCCTTCATCGGCAATGGCGTGGTCGTGGATCCCTGGGCCTTCCGTGACGAGAAAAAGCGGCTCGAGGACCAGGGGGTGAACATCACGCCGGAACTGGTGAAAGTCTCCGAAACCGCCAGCCTTATCCTGCCGGTTCACCGCGAGCTCGATGCCCTGCGCGAGAATCGCGATGACGGCATGGCCATCGGCACCACGCGCCGCGGCATCGGCCCGGCCTATGAAGACAAGGTCGGCCGCCGCTCCATCCGCGTCTGCGACCTGGCCGATCCGGCCTCGCTCCCCGCCAAGGTGAAAGACCTGCTGCATCACCACAATGCCATCCGCAAAGGCCTCGGCCAGCCGGAATATGAAGCCGCCGAGCTGATCGCCGCGCTGGAAGAGATCGCCCCGGTCATCCTGCCCTTTATGGCACCGGTCTGGCGCGATCTCGATACGGCGATAAAGGACGACCTGAAAATCCTGTTCGAAGGCGCACAAGGCACCATGCTCGACGTCGATCATGGCACCTATCCCTACGTCACCTCGTCCAATACGGTGGCGGGGCAGGCATCGGCCGGAACCGGTGTCGGACCCAAGAGCGCCGGCTATGGGCTGGGCATTGTGAAGGCCTACACGACCCGCGTGGGCGAAGGCCCGTTCCCGACCGAACTGAAGGATGAAACCGGGCGGCTGCTGGGCGAAAAAGGCCGCGAATTCGGCGTCGTGACCGGCCGTCAGCGCCGCTGCGGCTGGTTTGACGCCGTTTTGGTGAAACAGGCGGTCACGGTCGGCGGGATTGACGGCGTGGTGCTGACCAAGCTGGACGTGCTCGACGGCTTCGACGAGCTGAAAATCTGCATCGCCTACGAGATTGATGGCGAGCGCTATGACCGCCTGCCGCCGGAACGCGGCCTGCAGGCGCGCGCCAGACCGGTCTATGAGACGATTGAAGGCTGGTCGGATTCTACCTTCGGCGCCCGCGAATGGGGCCAGCTTCCCGCTGCTGCCGTCAAATATGTGCGCCGCGTCGAGGAGCTGATCGGCGTACCGGTGGCCATGCTGTCCACCAGCCCCGAGCGCGAGGATGTCATCCTCGTCACCGACCCTTTCCGGGGCTGATTTTCTGCCCGCTCATGGCCAAAATCTCCTGCCTCTGTTAGGCTGTCCGCCAACAGGGGAGGAATCCGATGACTGACAAGCAGAAGAAGAATCGCCGCCTGTTTCTGAAATCCGCAGCAGCCATGGGCCTGGCGGGCATGGGCGCGAAGGCGGGTGCCCAGGAGATTCAGCGTGTTCCCCGTCCGGTTCTTTCCGGGCGTGAATTGCCGCAATTAAATCGCGGACGTGTTTCGCAATCACGTAACTATGCCATGGTCAGCCCCCGGCAAGGCCTTGACGCGGTGAGCCGTCAGGCAGCGAGTCTGTTGCGCAATGACAGTCTCGTGCCACAGGGAGAAGCCGAGCGAACAACCGGGCTGGTGCGCGAGCTGGTATCGCAACTTGATGATGACTTTGCCGGCGTTATCCGTATCGATCTGGCCTATGGCCCTGATGGCGATCCCCGCGTGTTCAGCTGCGGAAACAATACGTGCGGAAGCAATACGTGCGGAAGCAATACCTGCGGAACCAATAATTGCGGGTCGCAGACCTGTGGCTCGAATTCCTGCACTTCTAACGCGTCAGCCCGCATGATCAGCGAAGGCCGGATACCCGAAGCCGGGCGTGAACAATGGCGGATCATGCAACAGATGGAGCGTGAAATGGACAACCGCTATATCGAGCTCAATGTCATACAGGTCGATTAGACCGGCTGTTGCTGCCAATGCATGATGGTCAACCCACAGCCGTGACCGGCGATCAGCTGGTCGCTTCGCAATTCAATTGCTTTGTGCCGTCGGCCTTCGACGGGATAATCCTCATGTACAATACGGCCAGCGGGGCTTTTGCGGCTGTCAGCGCCAGTGAATTCGAGGACATTGCAGCTCTGTTCGACAATCCGGACTCCGCATCTCCGGATGATCTCGCCGGTCTGGTTGAAGCCGGTTTCCTCGTGCCTGCCGGTTATGATGAGCGCGAAGCGGTGCGCCAATCCTATTTCGAGGGCCGTGCGGCCGAGACCGGGCTGAATCTGACGATTGCGCCGACGGTGAGCTGCAATTTCGCCTGCTCCTATTGTTTCGAGGAACATCCCAAGCGCCATTTCTCCGATGCCGACTTGCGCGCCGTATCCGCCTATGTCCGGGACAATCTGGAAGCAGGCGCGCCGCTCAATGTGACCTGGTTCGGCGGCGAACCGCTGGCAGCCTTCCGGCAGCTCACCGAACTCGATGCCGCTTTGCAGGAAATCACGGAGGAGCGCGGCTCGGCCTACACACAATTCATGATCACGAACGGGTCGCTTCTGACGGAAAAACGCATTTCCTATTTCGCTTCGCGCCCGGGCTTTACCGGAGTGCAAGTGACGATTGACGGCCCGGCGGACATTCATGATGGCCGCCGGTTCACCAGCGCCGGCAAGCCCAGCTTTGACAAGATTCTTGCCAATCTGAAAGCCATCGAAGGCCGCTTCCCGGTCAGCCTGCGGATCAATCTCGACCGTGAAAATGTCAATCGCATTCCCGAACTTATTGATCAGGTCATCGCGGAAGGCCTGGCGGGCTATGTCAGCCCCTATTTCGGACATGTGGTTGATTACACGGATGAGTGCGGCGATCTCGGCGAGACCATGTTGTCCCGGGAAGAATTTGCAGCTGCAGAAGTGAGATTGTTGAACCTTATGATCCGAAAGGGGTTGCGCCCCGGCTTCGAATTGCCGCGCCCGCATGCCGGAAGTCTTTGCGTCGGCGATGCGCCGGGCGGAGCGGTGATTTCACCCGGAGGACTGGTCTTCCGTTGCTGGAACGAGACGGCTCTGCCGGAAAGCGAAGCCTATGCCCGCATCGGCGAGAACGGAGCGGTCGCTGTGAATAGTGTGAAGGAAAGCCGTAACCAATTCTGGAAAGATTATGACCCGTTCACGCATGCTGAATGCCGGACCTGTGCCGTTCAGCCCCTGTGCAAGGGCGGCTGCCCATGGGAGGCGGAAAAGCGTCCGGTGGACGGGCCAGGGCATTGCACGCCGCTTCGCTATAACTTGCCGGACATGCTGCGTTTGATCCATCTGCGCGACAGTGTCGATGAGATCGGCTCAACGGATTTGCCACCCCTGCCTCGTCAGACCGTCTAACCCAGCCCGCGGGCAATCTCCTGTATGGCCTGCCAGCCCGCCTCGACATGGCGCGGCTCGGTATAGATCTGCCCGGTGACCATGCGCAGCACGACGCGGCCATGGGCGGTGGTCCGGGTCAGATAGAGCCGGCCACTGTCATTGATCGCCCGCACCAGCCGCAGGTTCAACGCGTCCAGCGCGGCATCGTCCATCCCGCCCGGATTGTAGCGGAAGGCGGTCAGCGCAAAGCGCCGCGGCGCCATGATTTCAAAGTCCGGCGTGGCCGCGATCCACGTTTCGAGCGCCTTGGCCATATCGATATGCTGGCGGACCATGGCGCGCAGCCCGCCGGCCCCATAGCTGCGGATCACGAACCAGAGTTTCAGAGCCCGGAACCGCCGGGCCAGGGCCACGCTCCAGTCTCGGTATTCCGGCATCTGTTCACCGTCGGGGGATTCCAGATAGGCGGGAGAGATGGCCAGCGCATCCACCAGTTCCGCCGGATTGCGCATATAGAAGGCCGAACAGTCGAAATTGGTGAACATCCATTTGTGCGGGTTGAAAACATAGGAATCCGCCAGCTCGATCCCGTCCATCCAGTGGCGTTCCTCCGGCAGGATCATGGCCGTGCCCGCCCAGGCCGCATCGACATGCAGGAAGACCTCCTCCTGCTGGCAGATTTCACCGATCGCGCGGATCGGATCGACCGAGCCCAGCCCCGTGGCGCCGAGGCAGGCGACCACACAGCTCGGGGCCAGCCCCGCCGCCCGGTCGGCCCGGATCGCGGCGGCCAGCTCTTCCGGCCGCATGGCAAAATCGGGGCCGGGCGTCATCTTGCGCACATGGTCCGAGCCGATGCCGCAAATCCGGGCCGCTTTCTCGACCGAGGAATGGGCCTCGGCCGAGGCATAGACCACGGGCGCGCTTTCCCCCGCCAGGCCGCCATGCGCGGCGCGGCGCTGTGTGACGCGCTCGCGGCCGGCGATCAGGGCGCACAGATTGGAGGCCGACCCGGAGTCCTGGATCGTGCCGGTAAATGTATCGGGCAGGCCGGACATTTCGCGCAGCCATTCCATCATCCGGGTTTCCAGCTCGTTGGCCGCCGGCGAGGTTTCCCACAGCATGCATTGCGCGCCGAGAGTCGCGGTCAGCATTTCCGCCAGCACCGAGGGCGGACTGGAATTGGCGTTGAAATAGGCAAAGAAGCTGGGGTGCTGCCAGTGCGTGATGCCGGGCATGATCAGCGTTTCAAAATCGGCGAAAATCGCATCCATGGGCTCGCCGCCAGAAGGGGCATGAGCCGGCAATTGCTTCAGAAGATCACCGGGACGGACCTGCGAGCGCACCGGGCGGGTTTCAACCGTCTCCAGATAATCCGTCATCCAGTCGGAAAAGCGGTGCGCCTGCGCGCGGAAGTCTTCGAATGTCATGCGGGCCGTCCTGCGAATGGAAGATTGGGCGGAAATTGCGGCGAATTGGGATCAGCGGCAATCCCGGTATCGGTCTTGTGATCCCGCAATGCTCAAATCTGTCGGTAATTTAATCATCCGGCAGCATCCCGGTTGGCATCACAGGGATGAAAGTGAGGGCAGATGACTCATCGGCGCGTTAGAACCCTGCTGTCAGATCCGGATCTGACACTCCGTCTCAGCTGGTATGAGCCGGGTGAGACCATGGCCGCCCATGCCCACGGCCACGGGCAGGTCTCCGTGCTCATGGCCGGCGGTTTCCGGGAAATTTCCGATGCCCGCACCGCCGATATCGCCACGGCCCATATTGGTTACAAGGCAGCAGGGCTGGATCATGCCAATCATTACGGAGAGACCGGGGCGTTGATCCTCTCCCTGAATTTCGAAACCGGCCGGCAGGTAACACAAAGGGCCTGGAACTGGCGTCATGCCGACGCTGATGAAGTCGCACTGACCCGGCAGATTGTGGGTGCGGCGCTCATGCCCGGCGAGCTGCGCAATGCTGCTGCGGACCTGATTGCCGCGGCCGCCACGTGCGCCTCGCCCTCGGGCCCGCCCCCCGGATGGGCGCTCCGGCTGCGCGATCAATTGAGGGCAAATGAGTGTATCGACCTCGACCGGGCGGCCGATGGTTTCGGCATTCATCGCGGGCATTTGTCCCGCGGGTTCCGCAAATGGTTTGGCGTGCCGCCCAGCCTCTATGGCCTGCGCTGCCGCATGAGCCATGCCGTGCGTGAACTGGCGCGCGGAGAAACCGCAGCACAGGCGGCGGTCACGGCGGGCTTTTCCGATCAGAGCCACATGATCCGGATCCTGAAACGCGAAACCGGGCTGACACCGCAACGTCTGACCCGGATGCTCGCCGCCTGAGGTGAAATCTGTTCAATACGGTCTCGCCAGTAGCGTTGATTATGGCATGGTATTTAGTCATCCGGAGGCCCGTCCCGTGAAACATCTTTCCCTTTACGCATGCGCCGCAGTCATCGCCCTTGCACCATCCGCTTCGGCGCAGGACATTCCGTCCGCAACCGAGCGGATGAACGCCTATCTGGATAATTTTTCCGGCGTGGTCGGTCCCGGCTTTGCCGTTGTCGTGGTGACCGAAGATGATGTGCTGATCAACCGCGTTGAGGGTGTCCGCAATGCAGCGACCGGCGCGCCGCTAACGGGTGACACGCCGATCTATATCGCCTCCCAGACCAAGGCTTATATGGGCCTGGTTGCCGCGTCGCTGGATGAGCGTGGAATCCTGCCGCTGGACACGCCGATCGACACCTGGCTTCCCGGTGCTGAATGGCCGGACAATATCGACCCCGCGAATTACACGCTGCGCGATCTTCTCTCTCACCAGGTACCCTTCGAGAATGGCACGATTACCTTTCTGGAAGCCTATGTAATGCGCGTTGATCCGGCGGATTATGCCAATCTGATCAGCCAGCATTCCGAACCGCGTGAAGCCGGATTCCAGTATGATAATCTTGGCTATAACGTCTATGCGGCCATTCTCGAGAACGCCACCGGCCGGTCCTGGCAGGACTGGCTGGACGAGATCATCTTCGATCCCATGGGGATGGATCACACCTCAGCCCGCACCTCGGATTTTTCGCTGGATGACCTGTCATGGAGCCATATCTGGCAGGGCGATGAGCTCGGTTGGGCGGCGATCACGCCCAAGACCGATGGCATGATGCAATCGGCTGGCGGTCTCGTTACATCGCCGAATGACATGATCACCTGGCTGCAATTGCAATTGCGGGGCAGTGCGCCCGCGGCCGGTATAACGGACAGCATGGTGACGGCTGCGCAGACATCCTATGCCGAGACCGGCATGGAAGACGGCCGCAATCCATACGAAATGAGTTGTTCCGGCTATACTCTGGGCTGGAATGTCTGCGAATATCAGGGCTTCGAAGTGCATATTCATGGCGGCGGCTATACCGGCGCGCGCACCGGCATGTTGTTTTCTCCAGACGCCGGTGTGGGCATTGCTGTATTCGGCAATTCCGACAATATGACCGGCTGGTGGACATCCGCCACCGTCCGTATGTTCTTCCAGTTCCTCGCCGGCGATGAGACCGCCGATCAGATGGTCGAGGTGCGCCGGCAATTCTATGCAGACCGCACAGCCCGGCTTCTGGAATACCGCCAGACCGCCATCGCCGAGCGCAATGCAGAGGACTATTGGGAGGGCTGGGCCTGGATGCCGGACAGTGTGGAACTCGCCCGTTATGCTGGTGAATATGTGTCGGACGGCATCCCGGCCCCGGCCATCATCCGTGTCAATGGCAACGGGCTGGTCTTTGAGCTGGGGGATCTGGTTTCCAATCTCCGTCCGGCGCGACCGGACCTGTTCGGCGGTACCGGCGAGGACCCCTTCGATGGCGCGGCCCGGTTCGAGTTCCAGCGCGATGCAGGCGGCGAGATCGTCTCCTTCACCTGGAATGACGAGACCTTTGTGCGGCGCTAGGCCTGTCAGGTAGCAGTGGCGGGCATGGACGTTGCCGCCCGCCGCCGCTGCGGCTTCAGCGCCATGGCCGGTTTTTCGACCCCCACCCGCATCAGCCAGCCGCTGACCAGCGCGCCGGGTACCATGACGGCAAACAGCAAGGCCGCGCCCGCGCCGGGAAACAGCGCCAGCGTCATCTGGCCGATCGGCCAGTGCAATATATAGACGCCATAGGAGACATCCTCGACGTCGCGGATGGCCGTACCGGCCCGTCCCGGGATCCGCGCAAAACCGGCCCACAGCGTGACATAGGCCATGGCAATTTGACCGGCGATCATGGATGAGGGCGTGTCGCGCAAGATGAAGGCGGTCAGGACCAGCAGGACGGCCCAGCCCGGCGCCAGCGGAATCCGGTCGCGCCAGGCAAACATCACCGCACCGGTCATGAAAGCGCCGCCAAAGCGTGCCGCAGCGAACAGCGTGCCTTCACCAATGCCGTTATAGGGCATCAGCAGCTCGAAATCGGACAGAAGCGCCGCTGCGGCGAAAATGGCGAGGATGCCCCACTTGTTCCGGAACAGGCCGACAGCCGCGAGCAGGCCCGCTGCCAGATAGGCCAGCAATTCATAGCGGATCGTCCAGAGCGGGCCATTCATGTCGGTCAGGGGATGATCCGCAAATACGCCGGGCAGGCTCGCCTGCGGGTCCAACTGGAAGACAATCAGCAGGGGAAACAGCCAGGTCTCCGGCGCGCTCCAGTATTGCGCCGGGGTCAGGCCGGTAAACAGCGGCCCCACCACCAGCCACAGGATCAGCATGGCGGCGATCAGGCCCGGAAAGATCCGGAACACCCGCGCCAGCGCATAATGTGTCATGTCGCCCGAGCGCATCAGGCTGGCCGCGATCATATAGCCGGACAGAATGAAGAAGCCGTCGAGCGCAAACTGCACTGCGCCATCGACGAATTCTGGGAAGGCACCGGTGACCGGCAAGCCCATGGGCAGCATGATGGCGTGCCCGGCCAGCACCAGAAAGGCAAAACCGATACGGATCGCGGTGAAATTATTGGCACGGTCTTCCAGCCGCCCGTGGGCGCCGGCAAACAGCTTTCCGGTCCGGTTTGATACGCGCATAAGGCGCCTCCGCTTCAGGGAGGGTTGGCACGCAAGAAACGCGCCGCGCGCCAGAAGGTGCTCAGTTCATTGCCTGATGGCGGACCTCGATGCCGTCTGCGGTCCAGGTCAGAATCTGCCAGACCCATTGGCCATCCGCCTCGACCGGTGCCGCAAACCGGGCCCCGGCGGGCTGTCCGGAATCCGCCAGGACCCAGTCGAACCAGGCAAGGCCGTCCAGAATGACCTGGCCGCCTTCCGGCATGACGGAAGCTGCTGAGGCGGCGAGATTCGGGCTCCATGTGGCGTTGAGCGGTTCCGGCGGATGGGCGGTTTTCAGGGCCTCGATGATATTGGTGGGCGATTCCCAGCTTTCGCCGCCGTCAAAGGAGCGGTCCATTTCGAACCGGTAATCGCCGCCCGGCGCGAACTCATAGCGGGCGCGTTCCAGAAACCGCCCGCCCGTATCAAAGCCCTCGCCGGTCGTCACCAGCACATCCCCGTCCCAGTGCTGCACGATCTCGGTATAGCCGGCATCGCCGACCATGGCCCACAGCGTCCGTCCCTCGGTGCGGTCTGCATTCCAGACCGTCAGCGAGACCCCGAAAAAGACGGGCTGATTGTCCGGCCCCAGCGACCGGTATTCCGCCAGTTCCGCGCGCCCGTCATGGAAACAATAGCGGTTCGAGCGGTCGTGATTGCCGCTCATTTCACCCTGCGCATTGCGCGTCTGGCTCAGCGCCTCCCAGACCCCTTCCGTGCAGCCCTCCGCATAGGGCATTGATTGCAGGACAAGCGCGCTGAATGCCGCAATGATCATGAAAAACCTCCGGATTGCCAGATGATGCAGGCGCGATCATCCTGACGAGCCGCGCCTGCACAAGCCGGATCACGCCATTGTGAGGATGCTGCCAAGAGTGCCCGCTACCCGCCTTGCATCGCGCCATCGTCTCTGCGATGGTCATGGTATCCAGGGGGTGTCTGCGCAGACGGACTGCACGGGCTGAGATCTTACCCTTAACAACCGGATCCGGGTCATGCCGGCGGCGGGATGGAGTAAAGACGCGATGACGCGCGAGGACTTCGATGAGTATTGCCGCGGCCTGCCGCACACCACCCATGTGGTGCAATGGGGCAATGCTTCCGTCTGGAAGGTCGGCGGCAAGGTCTTCACCGTCGGCGGCTGGAATGACGAGAAGGACGCCTTTTGCGTCTCCTTCAAGACCTCTGACACCTCCTTTGAAATCCTGTCCGAGCAGCCCGGCTGCCGCCCGGCGCCCTATCTCGCCTCGCGCGGCATGAAATGGATCCAGCGCACCAGCGAAGAAACCCTGTCGGATGCGGATCTGAAAGCCTATCTCGCCGAGAGCCACCGCATTGTCGCGGCGGGCCTGACGAAGAAATTGCAACGCGAACTCGGATTGATGGAGAGCAAATCATGACCGCGATGAAAGCCCTGGCAATGGCGGGCCTGGCCGGCCTTCTCGCCGCCTGCAGCCCGGCCCCTGAGACGGATCAGGACGCGGCTGCCAGCCTGTCCGGCGAGGCCGCCGCCCTTCACGCCCTGCTGCTGGACGAAGCGGACAATCTTGTCCCGTCCGACTGGCAGTCCGGCGCACCTGTCCCGGAAACCGCCCTGGCCTACTGGCACCTGCCGGAGCTGGATCTGGCCGGACAGGTCTCCCGCACGGCGGAATGCACCGCCTATCCGGGCCCGGGCAATGCCCATGACTGCACCCTGACCTTCATCTCCGACAATTCCGCGGCGGAAGACGAGGAGGACCGGCGCACGGTGACCGCGTATTACCGCTTTGATGTCCGCCAGAATGAAGATGACAGCCTCACCCTGCTCAGCCCGGCCGTGCGCTGGGCAGTGCAGGGCTGACGATAATCCCGAAAAGAAAGCCTCCCCATGAACAAGCCCACAAACCAGAACGCCTTCGAGACGCCGAAAGTCACCACCGGCCCGCTGCCGGGTTCGCGCCGTATCTATACGCACCCGAAGGCCGCGCCGCACCTCGCCGTGCCGCACCGCGAGATCGAGCTGCACCCGACGGCGATGGAGCCGCCGGTGCGCGTCTATGACACCTCCGGCCCCTATGCCGACCCGGACGCGGCCATCGATGTCGAGGCCGGCCTGCCGCGCTGGCGCACCGAGCGGATCATGGCGCGCGGAGGGGTGGAATTCTGCGAGGGCCGCGAGCCGACTCCGCTGGATAATGGCGGGGCCACCGGCAAATACCTCGCCCGCGCCTTTCCGGTGCGGCACAAACCGCTGAAAGCCACGGGCTCTGCCCCGGTAACGCAATTGGAATTCGCCCGCGCCGGCATCATCACCGACGAGATGATCTACGCCGCCGAGCGCGAAAATCTCGGCCGCACCCACGCTTTGCCCGATGCCGCGAAAAACCTCGCCGATGGTGAAAGCTTCGGCGCGTCAGTGCCGGAATTCGTGACGCCGGAATTTGTCCGCGACGAGATCGCCCGCGGCCGCGCGATTCTGCCGGCCAATATCAACCACCCGGAGCTGGAGCCGATGGTGATCGGCCGCAATTTCCTGGTCAAGATCAACGCCAATATCGGCAATTCCGCCGTCGCCTCCTCGGTCGAGGAAGAGGTCGACAAGATGGTCTGGGCCATCCGCTGGGGCGGCGATACGGTAATGGATCTGTCGACGGGCAAGAATATCCACAACACGCGCGAATGGATCTTGCGCAATTCGCCGGTGCCCATCGGCACCGTGCCCATCTATCAGGCGCTGGAAAAGGTCGGCGGCGTGGCGGAAGATCTGACCTTCGACATTTTCGCCGACACGCTGATCGAACAGGCCGAGCAGGGGGTGGATTATTTCACCATCCATGCCGGCGTGCGCCTGCCCTATGTGCCGCTGACGGCCGACCGGGTGACGGGCATTGTCTCCCGCGGCGGCTCCATCATGGCGAAATGGTGCCTCGCCCATCACAAGGAGAGCTTCCTCTATGAGCGCTTCGAGGAAATCTGCGAGATCATGCGCGCTTATGATGTCTCCTTCTCGCTGGGCGATGGCTTGCGCCCCGGCTCGACGGCGGATGCCAATGACCGCGCCCAGTTTGCCGAGCTTGAGACCCTGGGCGAGCTCACCAAAGTCGCCTGGGATCATGGCTGTCAGGTGATGATTGAAGGCCCTGGCCATGTCGCCATGCACAAGATCAAGGCGAATATGGACAAGCAGCTGGAAACCTGCGGCGAGGCGCCCTTCTACACGCTGGGCCCGCTCACCACCGATATCGCGCCGGGTTATGACCATATCACCTCCGGCATTGGCGCGGCGATGATCGGCTGGTTCGGCTGTGCCATGCTCTGCTATGTCACGCCGAAGGAACATCTCGGTCTGCCCGACCGCGACGATGTGAAGACCGGCGTCGTCACCTACAAGATCGCCGCCCATGCCGCCGATCTTGCCAAGGGCCATCCGGCGGCGCGCCTGCGCGATGATGCCTTGTCCCGCGCGCGCTTCGAATTCCGCTGGGAGGACCAGTTCAATCTCGGCCTCGACCCGGAAACCGCGCGCGATTTCCACGACCAGACCCTGCCGAAAGAGGCCCACAAGGTGGCGCATTTCTGCTCCATGTGCGGACCCAAATTCTGCTCGATGAAAATCACGCAGGAAATCAGGGACGAGTTCGGCTCGGCCCGGGCTCCCAATACGCTCGAAGACGCCGAACAGGGCATGGCCGAAAAAGCACGCGAATTCAACGAGAAGGGCGGCGAGATTTATCTCTCCGAAGACGGCGCAACCCGCGGGGCGATTGACTGACCCCTCACGGCTCATTCGGCGTGCCGGAAAAGCGCAGGAGACCGTAGGGGGCACCGGTTCGCGGCGAAGAATAGCGTTCATGAAAACAGGATTTCATGAATCGAGATAGGCCGTGAGAGCCGCCAGATCTGCGGGGCAATCCTCCGCCTGCATTGGCCGGTCGAGCACGGCAGAAAGCGTTGCAGGTGGATTGATCGCTTCACCGGTGACCGGCTCGACAATATCGGCGAATTTGTACGGGTGCGCCGTTGCGGCGATCAGCCAGTTCTGCCCCCGCCGCTCCTGACGAAGGCGGGCATACGCTTCCGCTCCGCAGGCAGAATGCGGGCACCAGGTATAACCGAGGCGCGCATGATCGGCTCTGATCCGGTTCCGGATGGCATCATCATCAACCCGTACGACGATCAGGCCGGACGAATCGGGATGACCGGCTTCCAGGCGCTCGAAATTGCTCGGTGTGCCGACATCCATGGCATTGGCAATCGTAACCACGGAGGGCCGGGGCATATAACGACCGCTCCTTGCCCAGTCATGCAGCGTCGCATTGGCATTGGTCGCCAGGACAATGGTACTGATCGGCGCCCCGCAGGCCCGCGCGATCAGGGCGGCCACGCCATGGCCCAGATTGCCGCTCGGTATAATCAGGCTCGGTGTGCTGCCGGTCCGGGCCTGGTGCCGTACCGATGTGAAGGCAAGATAGGCGGCCTGCGGCAGGAGCCGGGCGATATTGATGGAGTTCGCACTGGTCAACCGGTGCCGCCGGGTCAGGCCAGGATCACCGAAGGCGGATTTCACCAGTTTCTGACAGGAGTCGAAATCGGCATTGACCTTGAGTGTTGTGACGGGTTTTCCCCAGCAGGAAAGTTGATGCGCCTGATACGGGGATACGCGGCCATCCGGATACAGGATCACAGCGCGCAGGCCTGACCGGCCTTCGGCAGCGCAACCAACGGCCCCTCCTGTATCGCCGGAGGTTGCCGCCAGAACGGTAAATGGCGCGGCCGGGTCACCGAGCCGGTCCAGGCAAGCCATGAGAAAGCGGGCCCCGAAATCCTTGAAAGCCCCCGTGGGTCCGTGAAACAGCTCCAGCACGGAGAGATCGTCCGCAAGACAGATTTCCGGAAGCGGAAAATCGAAAGCTTCACTGCAAATGGATGCCAGGGCCTCTTCAAGCACGTCGCCAGCGAAGAAGGGAGTGAGAAACGCGGTGGCGAAAGCGGCGAGATCTCTGGCCCCCTCTGCGCCCTGCACCGCATCCTCTGGAAACGTCTCGGGCATGAAAAGTCCGCCATCTGCCGCCTGACCGGCACAAATCGCCTCACTCAGGGAGGCAGGACTCGCCCTGTTGCGCGTGGATCGGAATTTCATCAAACCGTCTCCGTCACGGTTTCCAGACGCACGCCGTCGCTGGCCAGGGGTGCGCGATATGCCCTGGCCTCGCGCCCGGCGGCAGCAAAAGCGGCGGCCATTGCCGTCTCGACCTCATCTGCCGCGTCATCGTCCGCCCAGGCAAAGACAGACGGGCCGGAGCCGGAAAAGGAGCAACCGAGCGCCCCGGCATTAAGGGCGGCCGCCTTTATGGATGGCAATTCGGGGAGCAGGAAGGCGCGCTGGGGTTCGACCAGGACATCATCCAGGCCGGCGCGGATCAGTGCGCGGTCACCGGTTGCGCAGCCCAGGGTGAAGGCGCTGATACGCCTGGCATGCTCGACCGCCGTTTGCATAGGAACCTTTTCGGCCAGCACCTTGCGGGCGGCAGCGGTTTCTGTTTCGGCTGCGGGGTGAAACAGCACGGCGGTTATCCCGGCCGGCACCGGCAGCGGTGCAATCAGTGCCGGTTCGAGGCGCGCGGCAATGACCAGACCGCCGAACAGGGCGGCCATGACATTGTCCCAGGGCGGCGGATCGGCGGACACACGCTCTCCGGCCAATGCAAAGGCCAGAAGATCAGCGGTATCAAAGGGCCGCTCCAAGAGCGCATTGACGGCCGTCGCAGCGGCGACTGCGGAAGCCGCCGAGCCCCCCATGCCGGCGCTGACCGGTATCTGCTTGTCGATATCGATGCGGACACCGAAATTGGCTCCGGCCGCTTCCAGAACGGCTGCAGCAGCTGCGAGCGCCGTGTTGGCATCTGGCGCAGCAGGCAGGCGGTCAACCAGCCCCGTCACACGTCCCAGACGAATGCCGGACTCGGATTCCCGCCGCGCCAGGACCGTATCGCGCGCGACATCGAAGGCTTGTCCCAGAACATCATAGCCGACACCGATATTGCCGATGCTGGCCGGTGCGCTGGCCCTGGCGGACTGGATCATGTCGACGTCCTCGCTGACAGGTCAGGCGTGTTGCAGGCGTGCCGGCCCGCGCGCAGACCGGTCCGGCTTTCGGATATTATGCGCCGGATTATCACAGGCAGATTGACGCTGCATGTCCATAATGTCCGCGAACACGGCCGCCGCTGTCGGCCAGCGGCCCGCCCCCTTGCCGTATACGGTGTGAACGCGTCCTTTGATGTCGGTGACGCGCGCCCGGTTCTGTTCATTGCGGGCCCCTGCAAAGGGATGGGACAGGAAAACAGGCTCAATTACCACTTCGGCATCGATCGCATTTCCGGATATCCGGCGGGCGCGTGCGATCTGCTTGTAGACCTTGCCGTCCTTTGCAGCGGCCCGGCACA
>WGNH01000022.1 GCA_016124665.1 Alphaproteobacteria bacterium
AGTGCCGCGCAGCGGCGAGGGGGGCGAAGGGTGCGTGACATCCTGCCCCCTCCGCCTCGCATTCGCTCGGCACCTCCCCCGTAAACGGGGGAGGACATCGAGAAGCCAGTTCCCGCACCAGTGCGGCCATGTGATGACGATGAAAATCAGGTTGGAAAAATGACTGAGGTCATCCGGGATGACGGCGCAATATATACGGAAGGCGAGGCGCGCACTGGGTGAGGGGTTATTTCACCGACCGGAATTTGTTGGTGATCGGATAGCGGCGGTCGCGGCCGAAATTCTTGCGTCCGATCTTGGCCCCCGGCGGGGCCTGGCGGCGTTTGTACTCGGCGCGGTAGAGCATGTTTTCGATGCGCGCGATCAGCGCCGGATCATGGCCCTGGGCGGCGATTTCCTTTGGCCCATGCTCGTTCTCGACGAGACCGGTGAGGATTTCATCGAGCACGTCATAATCGGGCAGGCTGTCCTGATCGGTCTGATCGGGTTTGAGTTCGGCCGACGGGGCCTTGGTGATGATGCGTTCCGGGATCACCGTGCCGGCCGGAGCAAGGCCCGGTGAGGCGTTTTGCTGATTGCGCCAGCGGGCGAGCTGATAGACTTCGGATTTGTAGATGTCTTTCAGCGCGTTATAGCCGCCATTCATGTCGCCATAGAGGGTGGCATAGCCGACGGCCATTTCCGACTTGTTGCCGGTCGACAAAACCACCGGGCCGAACTTGTTGGACAGGGCCATCAACACGACGCCGCGCATGCGCGACTGGATATTCTCCTCGGTCGTGTCGGGTTTTTGCCCGGCAAAAATATCCGTCAATATGCCGCCCGTGGCCGCAATGGCAGGTTCGACATCAATGATGTCATAGCGCACGCCGAGGGCTTCGGCGCAGGCCTTGGCGTCTTCCAGACTTTCGTCGGAGGTGTATTTCGACGGCATCATCACCGCCCAGACCCGGTCCGGCCCGAGCGCATCGGCGGCTATGGCGGCGGAGATGGCCGAGTCGATGCCGCCGGACATGCCCAGCACGACACCGGGAAAACCGTTCTTGTTGACATAGTCGGCCAGCGCCAGACAGGCGGCTTTCCAGTCGGCTTCCAGACCGGTCAGAACTTTTGATTTCTGCCCGCTGGTGCCGGTCCAGACGCCGTCCGCTTTTGTCCAGTCCGAATAAGCCAGGTGTTCGGTAAAGGCGGGCAAGCGCTGGAATTCCTTGCCGTCCGCATTCCAGGCAAAAGAGGCTCCGTCAAAGACCAGCTCGTCCTGTCCGCCGACCTGGTTGACGAAAACCAGCGGCACGTTGAGGTCGGCCCACTGCCGGAAGGCCTCGCGGCGTTCGGCCTCGATGGTGCGCCGCCAGGGCGAGCCATTGATGGAGATGAAGACATCCGCGCCCTGTTCTGCCAGAGCGCGCGGGGCATTTTCCAGCCAGATATCCTCGCAGATCGGAAGGCCCAGATTCATACCGCGCCATTCGACTGGCGCGGGCAGGGGGGCAGGAGCGAAGACGCGCTTCTCATCAAAGACGGCATAATTGGGAAGGTCGTGCTTGTAACGTGTGGCCTTGATCTCGCCGCCGTCAATCAGCACCACCGCATTGTAGAGCCTGCCGTCCTCACGCCAGGGCGTGCCGATCAGCGCGGCGATGCCGGGCTCTTTCGCGAAGGCCTGGATGGCCGCATGGCAGGCTTCGACCGCGGCGGGCTTGAGCACGAGATCCTCGGGCGGATAGCCGAGAATGAAGACCTCGGGAAAGACGATGAGGTCCGCGCCATTGGCGGCAGCTTCGGCGCGTGCCGCCCGCGCCTTGTCCAGATTGGCAGAAATATCGCCGACCGTCGGGTTCAGCTGGGCGGAGGCTATACGCAGCTTTGTCATGGGCGCGATCTAGACCCGGTGCGCCGGGCATTCAAGCGCGAAGTCAGAGTGCGGCAGCCCGGTCAATGTCGCGTGCGACCGCGAGGGCGGCCAGACCGGCTTCTGCGGGCACAGCCACCGGTGTGCCATCCAGCACCGACTCGATGAAGGCGTTGACGTTGGCGCCAAGGGAATCCTTTGCCTTCGGGTCTTCCGCAAAGTCGGCGTTCAGATCAAAACCGGTCTCGTTGATGAAGGTCTTGGCGACAAAGTCGACTTCCAGGAATCCGCCCGCATAGTCGATGCGCATGACCCGGTCGAGCGCCTCGGCGGCCCGGCTGGATTCCAGCATGGCTTCGAAGCCGTCCTCGAAGACCATGCGGGCTTCAGCGGCATCGGGCAGGTCCGTGAATATTTTCCGGGCGCTCGCTTCAAGGCGGGCGAGCGGTGCCCGCGCCAGCGCCATGACCAGATCAAGATCATGGATCATCAGATCGACCGTGACCGAGACATCCAGATTGCGGGCCGAACGCAGGCCCATGCGGCGTGCGGAAATGCGGCGCGGGGCTTCGTCAATGTCGAACACGCCCATGGCGTTGAACACAAAGCGCTCCTGGTGGCCGACCTGAAGGACGAGATTGCGCTCGCCGGCGATGGCGATGAGTTCTTTCCCGCGCACCGCAGTATCCGCCAGCGGCTTTTCGGCGAGCACGTGTTTGCCCGCCTGCAGGGCAGCCTTTACGCCAGTGTAATGATGCACGGCCGGGCTGGCGACGGTGACAGCGTCACAATCGGAGATCAGGGCTTCAAGGTCGGTATAGGCGCGGATGTCCAGCTGTGCGGCCAGCGCCTCGGCGCGGCCTGCATCAGTGTCATAGACGCCCGCCAGGTGGACGCGGTCCGACGCGGCATATTTGCGCGCATGGTGTCCGCCGAAAACGCCAGCGCCGATGACGCCCGCCTTCATCTGGGTATCGTGAATTCTCATGTGCGCTGACTAGCAGGCAAGTCCTTACCGGCAAGGAAATGCCGCAGTGGCGGGCTTCACCAATTGTTGCCGGATTTTTCCGCTGCAGCCCTCTTGTGGGAATCGGTATGCGGGATAGGTTGCAATACTGGAGGGACGGACCGGATGACCGATCCGAATGAGGAGCAGGACGCGCGCCCGTCGCGGGCCGATGTCGATGATGTGGCAGATGCCGCCATCGGCGTGGATACGCGCATTTTCCGGACAATCCGGGATACATTCCTCTACACGCCTCGCGTCGTTGAAGCGGCCTATGCGGGAGACCGCGAAAAATATGTGCCCATCATCCGGCTGTTTCTGGTGCTTTTCGGACTGCAATTTGCGGTCATTGCTTTCTTCGGCATTCCGGCCGGGTTCAGTCTTGATGCCCTCGCCAGCAATGGCGAAGATGCAGCTATGGCTATAAATGCCTGGCTGGCGGAGTCGGGACACTCCTACGAGGCGGTCAATACATCCCTGCAGAATGCTGCCGGACTGACCACGACATTACTGGTCTTTCTGTCGTCCTTGCCCTTCGTTCTGCTGCTCAAGGCCTACCGGCCCAGCCGCAGCTTTTTCGGTCATGTGCTGGCCTATCTCGCGCCTGTAAATGCATCATTCCTGGCGCTGTTCCTGTTGATGGCCATAGTGGCGCTGATCGGTCTCCTGCCGGGCATTGGCGAGGAAACGGAGATTGCGCTCTACGTCTGGTCTTTTGCGGGATCCATGATCTGGTATTTCGTTTCCGCGGCGTGGGTGCTGGCGCGGTTCTACGGACGCAGCGCGCTGGCGGTCACCCTGCAGGTGACCGGGCTGGTCTTCATGGTCATTCCCATGTTTATCATCATGATGATCGGCCAGTACGGAATTGCCGAAATCGTGCTGCAGAATACATACGACATGTCGGTCATAGATCTGTTCCGGATCAGTGCCGAAAACGCCATAGAGAGTGAGAGTCCATGAAATCGCGTGAAATCCACCTGACCGCCTATCCCAAGACCGAGCCAACCGCCGATCATTTCAAAGTGGTCGAGACCGACACCGGCGCTCCCGGTGAGGGACAGGTGCTGGTGGCCAATCGTTTCCTGTCTGTTGACCCATATATGCGCGGGCGAATGAGCGGTGTGCGCACCTATGTCGATCCGTTCGCTCTGGACGCGGTCATGGATGGCGGCGCGGTCGGACAGGTGGTGGAAAGTCACAATCCGGACTTCAAGGAAGGCGACTGGGTCAATTCGATGCATGGCTGGCGCGAGGCCTATGTCTCCGACGGCAAGGGGCTGAACAAGCTTGATACCACGCATATTGCGCCCGAAGATTATCTGGGCATTGCCGGTCTGACCGGCATGACCGCCTATGCCGGGCTGAAGCGCATGATCGATCTGCAAGAGGGCGAGAGCATCTGGGTTTCTGCCGGGGCGGGTGCGGTCGGTTCCGCCGCGATCCAGTTTTCAAAAGCCATGGGGGCGAAAGTCGTGGCCACGGCGGGCGGTCAGGACAAGGCCGACTACTGTCTCTCCATCGGGGCCGATGCGGCGGTGGATTACAAGGCGGCCGACCGCCTGGACAAGGCCGTGCTCGAGGCGATGGGCGGCGGCGTGAATGCCTATTTCGAGAATGTCGGCGGCACACACTGGACGGCGGCGCTGGAAGTCTTGAAGCCCAAAGGCCGGATTGCCGCCTGCGGCATGATCCAGCGCTATAATGATCCGGGCGCGAAAATCACCGACAACCTCACCTATATCGTCGGCAAGTCATTGCGGATACAGGGCTTCATCGTCTCGGACCATTTCGATCTGCTGCCCGCCTTTATCGGCGATCTCGGCAAGTGGATGGCCGAAGGCAAGGTGAAGCCGCGCAACACTATCGTTGAAGGCATCGAGAACATGCCCCAAGCCTTCATGGGGCTGTTCTCCGGGGCCAATACCGGAAAGATGCTGGTGAAGGTGTGAGCCAGGAGCCGGATGATACACGGCGTTCAGCCAAGCGCGCGGAAGTCGACAATACGCTGGAGGATGCGTTCGGCGTCAATTTCCGGGCGCTGAGGACCTTGAAGGACATCGTCATCCGGCCAAATGTGGTTTTTGCGTCTTACGCGGCCAATGACAGGGTGACCTACACGCCGGCCATCCGGTTGTTCGTCGGTTTGATCGCGGTGCAGGTATTTGTCTCGTTTTTGTGGGGCGGCTATGCCGGCCTTCTGATCAGTCAGTGGGAGGCTCAGCCGGGCGTAATTCCGCAAATGGAAGGATTGTTTCGCGCGCCGATTTCCGAGATTGCGGAGCATTACGGCAATGCCGCGACCTTCCTGCACGCCATTCTCGTCGGGAGCTTCACGGCTTTGTCGGCTTTTCTGGTCGGTGCTTTCAACAAGTCACTCGGATGGGTGGCACGGTTGAATATCACATTCGCGATATTGACTGGCGGAACCGTGGTCGGCCTGCTCGGACTCATCCTGGCCGCCGGGTCCGGGCTGATGGTTGTGGTCGGCTGGATGCCGTTCGTCATTTTTATATCGTACTGGATATTTTTTGTCCGGGGTGCGCGAGGTGTGCTGACGACCACAATGACAGGAACGCTGGTCAAGGGTGGGCTCTTTGCCGCCGTGACCATGATCTATGTGTTTCTGGGCGGAATCTTCATGGCGCTTATCGCGATGACCTACGCTTATTTCAGGATCAATGGTGGCGGTTAGCCCGCCGCGCCACGACACCCAGCACGTAACCTCCGGCGATGGCCCCGGCGAGTTCCGGCCAGGGGCCATCGAGGCCAAGGGCTTTCAGCAAGGCGAATCCGGCGATGGCGGCGAGAATCGGCGCGGGAATCAGCCGAATCATCTGCATCGCACGGGCGGGATCGAAGTGTGGGTCATTGCGGTTCATAATGATTTGTTAACCGCAAAAGCCGTGCCGGACTGCAAAAAACCGTGAAAAAGCGCCGGAATCCCTTGCTGCAACAGCGAAATCCAGAGGTTTGGCCTTGCTTTATGGTCCGCCTGCGTCCTCAATTGGGCCGTCAACAGTTCTGTTGCGCCCTGCAGGCATTCGCCGAAGGGCACTAATTCAACACTCTGGGGGAGACCCAAAATGAATAAATCAGATCTCGCCAAGGCCGTCGCTGACTCTACCGGCATGTCCAAGGCACAAGCCGGTGAAGCCGTCGACGCCACGATCGAAGCCATCGTTGGCGCCGTCAAAGGCAAGGACAATGTCCAGCTCGCCGGTTTCGGCACCTTCTATGCCAAGCATCGTGAAGCCCGCCAGGTTCGCAATCCGCGCACCGGCGAGACCATGATGTCCAAAGCCAAGACGTCGGCGGCTTTCCGCCCGGCAGCTGGCCTGAAAGATATCTAGGCCGGTTTCCAACTCCGGTTGAAGAAACGCCGTCCGGACATCTCCGGGCGGCGTTTTCTTTTGGCACTCTGGCTATTGGCCGGTTTTCACCCTATCTGACGCAAATGGCCGACACTGACACACCGCCTCCGCAGGGTGATTTTGGCAAAGCGCTGGGGCGGCTCTTCCATCTCCTTCTGTCTGATGACATGCGCCGGTGGCGGCCACGCATGGCATTGGCGCTGGGTCTGACGCTGATCGCCAAGATATTCGCGGTGATGGCCCCTGTTGCCTTTGGCGAGGGCGTAAATGCGATCACGGAGCGGACGGCCGATACAGCGATCCAGGGCTTTATCTTCGCCTTCACTCTCTATGCCGGTGCCCGTTTCCTGAGCGTGGGTGCGCCGCAATTGCGCGATGCTTTCTTTGCGCAGGTCAGCCAGGATGCCCAACGCCTGACCGCCGTGCGCGCTTTTGGGCATGTGCAGCGGCTGTCGATCGGCTACCATCAGACCAAGCGCACCGGGGCGCTCAGCCGGATCATTGACCGCGGTGCCCGGGCGATTGATTTCTTCCTGCGCTTCTTTGTCTTCAATATCGGGCCGACCGTGGTGGAATTGCTGCTGGCGGCGTCGGTCATGGGCATTGCCTATGGCTGGGAGTTTCCCGTCATCGCAATTGTCACCGTGGCCGCCTATGCGCTGTCGACCCTGGCAGTGACGGAGTGGCGGGTGAAGCTGCGCCGGGACATGAACGAGGCCGACAATGAGGCCAGCGCGCGGGCCGTCGATGCGCTGATGAATTTCGAGACGGTCAAGTCCTTTGCCGCCGAGCGCCGCGAAACGGACCGCTATGATGCGGCGTTGACGCGCTATGCCCATGCCGCGTCGCGGTCGATGAGTTCGCTTGCCTTCCTCAACGGCCTGCAGGCGCTGGTCATGAATCTCGGCCTGCTGGCGATGGCGGTCACCGCCGGCTGGAAAGCCTGGAATGGCGTGCTGCAAGCCGGGGATATTGCCGCCGTGACACTGATCCTGATGAATATCTATCAGCCGCTGAATATTCTCGGCTGGGCGTATCGTGAAATCCGCCAGGCCGCCGTCGATATGGAGCGGTTGTTCGAAACCCTTGCCATCCAGCCCGATGTCGCGGATGCACCGGGGGCGATCGCGCTGGAAGACCGGGGCGGGGCGGTTGAATTCCGCGATGTCAGTTTTGCCCATGATGGCCGCGACCGGTCGATTGAAGGGCTCAGCTTTGTGCTGGCGCCCGGCAGTTTCACGGGTGTTTGCGGGCCGTCCGGTGCCGGAAAATCCACACTGCTGAAGCTTCTGTTCCGCTTCTATGATCCGGCGTCAGGTCAGATCCTGATCGATGGCCAGGATATCAGAACGGTGACCCAGGACTCGCTGCGCGCGCGGCTGGGACTGGTGCCGCAGGATGTGGTCCTGTTCAATGATACGCTGCGCGCGAATATCCAGTATGGCGATCCCGCGGCCGATGACGCCGCGCTGACGGAAGCGGCGGAACGGGCGCGCCTGGGCGAGTTCATCCGGGCCCTGCCTGACGGTCTGGAGACACGGGTGGGCGAGCGCGGCCTGAAACTCTCTGGCGGTGAAAAGCAGCGCGTCGGCGTGGCGCGGGCGATCCTTAAAAATCCGCGTCTGCTCATCCTGGATGAAGCCACCTCCGCGCTCGATTCCGAAACCGAGCGGGAGGTGCAGGTGGCGCTGGCCGAAGCGGCGCGGGGGCGCACCACGCTGGCGGTGGCGCACCGCCTGTCGACGATTGCCGGGGCCGACCAGATTCTGGTGCTGGACGCCGGCCGGATTGCCGAGCGCGGCACACATGCGGAGCTGCTCGCCCGCGATGGCCTCTACGCGCAGATGTGGCGGCGTCAGGCCGAGACGGCATCGGAATCGGCTCCGCCCGGCTAGTCCAGCCCGACCGTTGTCACTTCTTCCGAAAGAATTGTGGCGCTGACTTCGCGGTCACCGCCGACGATGCGATAATCGCCTGGCGGCAAGGTGATGGGATCGCCACCGGTCAGGCCCGAGGCGACGGTCTCGCCCTCCACATTGATGACAACAAACCGGGTGGCGACTGCGCGGGTCATGGCATCAGCGAGACCGCCGGCATCGACGGCGCTGAAATAGCGGCCATTGCCGGCCGCAGCCCAGCTTTCAAACGTTTGCTCCAGTCCTGCATCATCAATGGCAAAGCCGACGATATTGACCCTTATGTCCCAGCCCAGATCGCGCAGGGCGGTAATTTCGCTGGCAGCATCGCCATCACAGGTTTCCTCGCCATCGGTCAGGACGACCAGAACGCGCTGGCCGGTTGCACCCGCGAGATCGGTTCGGACATGAGCGATGGACGCACCGATGGGTGTGCGAGCCAGATTCATGGCGTTGATACCGGTGATGGCGGACGTCACCGCTGCGGCATCGAGCGGGCCGAGCGGAATTTCCAGATCGGTGCGGCAGCTGTCGGCCTCGCGATGCCCGAAAACGCGCAGGGCGAAACCTGTGCCTTCGGGGATCGTCTCGTTGACGAGCGTCGTGAGCGTCGTCTTTGCGATTTCAATGCGGCGGTCACCGCCAATGCGTTGCAGCATCGAACCGGACGCATCGAGGATGATCTCGACCGCATCACCCGAGCCGAGGGCGGCACGGTTCTGGGTGACCACCAATTCGCCCGGCGGGGTGGGGGCGGGGGTGACGCTGAGGGGTTCTGTGTCCATCACCTCGCCGCCGCGTGTGCGGTAGACCAGAGAATAATCACCCACGTCTTCGGGCGCGGCGAGCTCGACCACTGGCTCGCTCGGATCAATATAGCTGTAGTCGTAACTGTTGCCTTCGGCATCGGCGATGAAAATCATGTCACCGGCATTGCCAGCCCCTTCCCATGCCACATTGAAAAGGAAACGGGCATGGACTTCGCCGGGGCCGTCAATTTCAACGCTGGCCTCAACGATTTCGATGGGTGAACGGCCGATGACCCTGTCATTGGAGACATAGACCACGTCGAATTCGCCCCGGGTTTCGCCAACCCGCAGCATGGCGGTGTTGTCCGTGGTGTTCGACACATAGGTATAGGTACCGATACCATTGCGCGCTTCGCCGCCCCGGTCGCTGAAGGTCAGCAGGTCTCCGGAATTTTCCGGCCCCTCGAATGTGACCTCGATGCGCCCGCCGGCATGGATGGATGCGGGTGCCGTGACTGTTGCGGTGATACTGCCGACTGTTACGGGGGCCCGCGCCAGAATGGTACTGCCAGTGCGATAGACCACATCGTATTCACCTGCATCGGCCGGTGCGCGCAGACTGCGGGAGCCGTCCGGCGAATTTCCGACATATCCGTAGGATGACCCGCGAATGGATTCGCCATCGCGCTCGGCCCATGTGATCAGGTCGCCGCGGCTGATCGGGCCGGTCCAGCTCACCTCAATCGATTCTCCGGCACCGGCAGTCGCAGGGGCCGTGATGGTCGCTTCTGCCATGACGACGCGCAGCGGCTGGCTGGCAACGACCTCTCCGCTGTGTGTGAAGACCAGCAGATAATCGCCAGGCTGTTCGGGAGCTTCGATGTATTCCGGATTCGTCTGAAGATAGGAATAGGCTACGCGCCGGGCGCCCTCTTCCAGAGGGCGGATTTCGATCATGTTCCCGGAGTCGTCAGCGGCCGTCCAATTGACCTCGATGCTTTG
Organism: Alphaproteobacteria bacterium; assembly: GCA_016124665.1. GTDB lineage: Bacteria > Pseudomonadota > Alphaproteobacteria > Caulobacterales > Maricaulaceae > Hyphobacterium. The sequence continues at coordinate 9,900 of WGNH01000022.1, forward strand.
CCGTATATAGGCTTCGCCGGATGCTTCAATCGAATAGTTCTGAGCGAATGCCGCGGCGGAAAAAACCGCAAACAGAATACTCGTGACCAGTGCACGCATGACAATCTCCCCTGTTAGCGGAAGAGATTGTCACCAGAAATGGCAAATTGCCAATGATTAACTGGCGGGGGCCGTCTCTATCTTGCCGGGATCCGTGCGTGCGGCCTCCTCTTCGGCAAGGTTGAAGAAGCGGGCGATCCGCAGCGGAACGCCGAGGAAGACCGGCGTCAGCACCAGAGTCAGCAGGGTTGCAAAGCCCAGACCCCAGACTACGGCGCTGGAAAGCTGCACCCACCATTCCGATGACGGGCCGCCAATGCCGATGACACCGGTGCCGAAATTGGCATTGATCTGGAACACCATGGGCAAGAGGCCAAAAATCGTTGTGACCGTGGTCAGCATGACCGGGCGCAAGCGCTGGGCCGCAGTCCGGATGATGGCGTCATCGACGCCGAAGCCGGTTTCCCGCAAGCGGTGGAAGGTGTCGATCAGCACGATATTGTTGTTCACGACAATGCCCGCCAGCGTCACCACACCGGTACCCACAAACAGCACCGAAATATAAGGGAAGGACAACTGGATACCGATCATCACGCCGATGACCGAGAGCACGACGGCCTGCAGGGTCAGGAAGACATGCCAGAAATTGTTGAACTGCCAGAGCAGGATAACGGCCATCATGAACAATGAAGCCAGCATGGCGACGGCAAAGAATTGTCCGGCCTCGGCGGTTTCCTCGTCCGCGCCGCGGAAGCGGATGCCAACATCCGTCGAGATGCGGCCGGCTGCCTGTTCCGCCTCGATCCAGATCCGCAATTCATCTCGCAGGAGATTTGCCGCAAATCCGTCATCGGCATTGGCGCGGATCTCGATCACCCGCATGCCATCCCGGCGATTGATGGAATCGACGCGCTGCCGGGCTTCCCGCGTGACAAAATTGCTCATCGGCACCGCGCCCTCCGGCGTGTTCACCCGTAACTGGTCCAGTGCATCAATGCCGCGATATTCGGCCGGGAAGCGCACCCGGATATCGACTTCCTCGTCCGCATCATCCGGGCGATAGCGGCCGACGAGGGCGCCATTTGTGACGAGCTGTACGGCGGCGCCGATCTGCGCCACATCGGCTCCGAAACGGCCGGCCTCCTCGCGGTCCACCTGCAGCCGCCATTCCAGACCGGGCAGCGGCAATGTGTCCTCGATATCGACAAGACCCTGCGTTTCATCGAGCCGGGCGCGGACGGCGCGGGCTGCTTCATCCAGGGCGACAAAATTATTGGACCGCAATTCGACCTGCACATCCTTGCCGACCGGCGGGCCGTTCTCGAAGGGACGGACTTCCGTCACAAGTCCGGGAATATCGGCGACAGCGGCGCGGATATCGGCCAGAATCTCGCGGCCGTCGCGGCGTTGCCCGTGCGGATAGAATTCAATGAAAATCCGGGCCACGGCGTCGGCCGGCGCACCGGACACGCCATCATTGAAACTGCCGGACTGGGCGGCGCTTCCGGCCGTGGTGAAATAGCCGCGAATGCCGTCAATCTCGTCAAGGCGCTGTTCGACCTGGACGGCGAGCTGGTATTGCTCGGCCGGTGACAGGTTGCCGCGCGCGCGGACGAAGACATAGACCTGCTCAGGCTCTGTATCGAGGAAGAATTCGGTGCGGTGCGGGGTTGCGCCAAACCAGACGATGGTTCCGGCGACGATGGCCATCGTGACCCCGGCAACTGCCAGCGGGCGTTTCACCAGCGCGGCGATCAAACGCGCATACATGCCGGTCAAGCCGGGCAGTTCGGTCGGGCGGGCGGCGCTTTCCGCGGACAGCATGGCCAGCGTGCCGGGGTCGCCCTTCATCGGCTGTTTGCCGATGACGGATCCCAGAGCGGGCAGGAAAACCAGCGCCATGACCAAGGCCGATGACAGAACGAAAATCAGCGTGGTTGGCAGATAGGCCATGTATTGGCCGGGAATGGTGTTCCAGAACAGGAAAGGCAGGAAGGCGGCGAGCGTGGTGCCGGTCGAGGAAACGATCGGCCAGAACATGCGCTTGCCGGCAAGGGCATAGCTTTCGCGCCGCGGTGTGCCTTCCGCCAGCTTCCGGTCGGCGTATTCGACCACGACGATCGCGCCATCCACCAACAGGCCGACGGCGAGCACCATGGCGAACATCACCATGAAGTTCACCGAATAGCCAAACACGCTGAGGAGCAGGAAGGAGAACATGAAGCTGGAGGGGATGGCGATCCCGACCAGCAGCGCCGACCGCAGTCCGAGCGCGGCAACGACGATGATCATCACCAGAACAATGGCGAGAATGATGGAACTGGTCAGGCTGTTGAGCGAATCCTGGACATAGGTCGAGACATCCAGCGAGAAGGCGTGCCCGACCGATTCCGGCCAGCTGGAGGAAATCCCGGCTACGGCCTCACGGACTTCTGCCGTCATGTCGATCACATTGGCGCCGGGGCGGCGTACGACCTGCAGTGAAAAGGCCGGGCGGCCATTATAGCGCGCGAAGCCGTCACGATCCTTGAAGGTGCGGCGCACTTCAGCCAGATCCGCCAGCGTCACGACGACGTCACCATTGCGCGCGACCGGCAGGTTGAGCGCATCCTGCGCGGTTTCGAACAGGCCGGGCACTTTCACCTGAAAGCGCGCATCACCCGTATCCAGCGCCCCGGCCGCCACCAGCTGGTTATTGGCCTGAACGGCGTTGATGACCTGTCCGAAAGTGACGCCATAGGATTCCAGACGCGCCGGATCGACCACGACTTCCAGCAATTCATCGCGGGCGCCGGCCAGATTGGCTTCCAGAACAGAGGGCAGGGCTTCCAGCTCGTCCTGCAGGTTGCGGGCGAGACGGTAGAGCGCGCGTTCCGGCACATCGCCATATAGCTGGACCACAATGGCCGGGGCCAGCGCAGCATTGACCTCTCTGAGCACGGGTTCGCGGGCATCATCGGGAAATTCGCGGCGGGCGAGGTCGATCGCCTCGCGGACATCGAGAATGGCCTGATCGGCGTCGAAGGTGACATCGAATTCGAGCACCATGGAGCCCGCACCGAGCTGGCCGGTGGTGTTGAGCTCCTCCAGGCCTTCAATGGCCCGCAATTCGGTTTCGGCCGGACGCAGGATCAGGCGTTCGGCATCTTCGGGCGACAGGCCTTCCAACGGCACGATGACGCCGACAAAGGGGATCGGCACATCCGGATCGGCCTCTTTCGGCGCGGTGAGGTAGGAGACCAGCCCCGCCATCAGCAGCACGCCGAAAATGACCAGGATCATGCGGACGCGATTGACGGCAAAATCGACGATCGAGGTCATGGCGCGGCCACCGATTCCACAATGGCGCCGTCCTCAACGAAGTCCTGGCCCTGGACAATGACCCTGGCCGGGTCCGGCAGGCCGGCCACCCAGCTGCCGCCGGGCGCGTCGGACAGCCATTCGACCTCGACGAATCGCACGCGGTCATTGCTGTCGATGATGCGGACGCCGATATGCCCGTCCTCGTTGAGCGCGAGAACGGTGGTCGGCACCAGATGTGCCCGCTGCGCCGGCAGGGGGATGATGATTTCCGTGGTGATGCCGGACCGCAAGACGCCGTCCGGATTGGCAATCGACAATTCGGTCCGGAACGTTCGTGTGGCCGGATCGGCTTGATGCGCGATGCGGCGAAGTGTTCCGGTCACGGTTTCTCCGGTGATCAGCCGGGCCTCACCCGTCATCCCCGGTTCCAGCACGCCGACATCGCTTTCCGAGACCTGGGCGACCGCCAGCAATGGATCGAGCTCCAGCACCACGCCGCAGGACGCGCCCGGAGCGAGATAGTCACCGATTTCCGCATCGCGCCGGTCAAACCAGCCGCCGAACGGCGCACGGATATAGATATTGGCCAATTCCTGCTGCGCCGCTTCGAGACGGGCGCGCGCACCGTCCCGGGCCGCCTCGAGGGCGGCGACGGAATTCTGGGACCGGTAGCCCCGGTCGCTGAGCGTCACCGCGCCTTCATATTCCTGCTGGGCGGCGCGCAGATCGGCGCGGGCCTGGTCAAGCGCAGCCTGGCGGGCATCGACTTCCAGCCGGCAAAGAAGATCACCTTCCTCGACGCGGGCGCCTTCCGGTGCGGGCGCTTCAACGACCCGGCCCCCGGTTTCGGCGCGCACGGAGACCTCGCGCAGGGCTTCTGTCCGGCCCCGCAGCACAAGATAGCCGGGCTGTTCCTCGGCGGTGAAGGTTTCATAGACAACGCGGGGCGCGCGCGACGGGGCCTGGCCATCCTGCTCGGCCTGACCGGCATCGCGATTATTGAAAACCGTTCCGAAGAGAAAGAAGCTTCCGACCAGAAGGATAATGACGATGGCTGCGATATACCGGCCGTTGAAGCGCATAATGGATATCCGTCTGATTCGCCCGCAGGCCATGTTGCAGGTGCGAGATAGGCCGAATCCGATTCAGAATCGAGGGGCAAGCCCGGAATTGACGCGTCTTTTTCGGAATTGATCAGAATTCCTGAGTGATATGGGGGGCATTGCTGGCTCCCTGGGACGGGCTCGAACCGCCGACCCGGTGATTAACAGTCACCTGCTCTACCAACTGAGCTACCAGGGAAAAGCCTTAGCAATGAGGCCGGGGCTATACCACCGGATTTGATCCGGCGGCAAGCCTTGATGCGCCATCAAATGCACAAAGAAAATCGGGAGCCAGTGAGGCTCCCGACAAGGCATTGGGTGGATGGTGGGGTGTCTTCACGGGAAGACAGGTAAACTTTCTCCCAAGAGGGTAAATATGAAGTTAACGAGTTTGCGAAATGGTCGAAAACGATTCAGTCTGCTTGAATAAGTCTTACCGGAAGGGGATTTCCATGCGTGAATACACAACATATAGCGATTTCTTTCCCTACTACCTACAAGAGCACGCCAGGCTGGAAACGCGGCTGTTCCATTATACGGGCTCGATCCTGGCCATCGGCGTGCTGGTTTATGCCCTGGCAACGCAAAACTGGTGGCTTTTGCTGGCGGTGCCCCTGTCCGGCTATTTCTTTGCCTGGGTCAGCCACGCCTTCATCGAAAAGAACAAGCCGGCGACCTTTACCTATCCGCTATGGTCGCTGCGTGGCGATTATCACATGCTGTTTTTGGCCCTGACGGGAAAGCTTGACCGCGCTCTGCAGCGCGCCGGTGTGGCGCCTCCGGCGGCAGAATAAGCCGGCTCGCGCTTGTCTGTGACCGGGATTGTTGGAGGCTCCGCCCGGAATCGAACCGGGGTACACGGATTTGCAATCCGCTGCGTCACCACTCCGCCACGGAGCCATCCTTGCGGTGAGCGGGGTTTGTAACCGAGCCCATTCGTCCCGGCAACGTGTTCTCGCACGATCGCCGTCATCAGGTGTTGCCGCAGGCTTTCAACGCGCGATATAAGCGCCACGCCTTGGTAAATCAGAGGGGGCCCACGTGCCGGATTTTTCCCGTGAACGCGATGCGATGGTCGATAGCCAGATTCATACGGCGGATGTCACAGACCGCCGGCTTCTGAAAGCGCTGCGGACCTTGCCGCGTCATGCCTTCATCCCGAAGAGCAAGGCGGCGGTCGCCTATGCCGATTGTGAAGTGGAGGCGGCTCCGGGCCGCTGGATGATGCGCCCGCGCGATCTGGGCCTGCTGATTCATGCTGTCCAGGTGCAGCCGCACGAGCTGGTGCTCAACATTGCCAGCGGCCGTGGCTATGCGGCGGCGGTGTTGTCGCGGATGGCGGAAACGGTTGTCGGTGTCGAAGCCGACGAGGCGCTGGTCAGGAAATCGTCCGATGCGCTCGCCGATGCCGGCTGCGATAATACGGCAATCATTAGCGGCGATCCGGTAAAGGGCGCGCCGGGGCAGGGGCCGTATGACGTGATCTTTGTCGAGGGCGCTGTCGAAGACGTGCCGCGCGTCTGGTTTGACCAGTTGAAGGATGGCGGCCGGCTGGCCGTCGTGGTGCGCAAGGGCATGTCCGGAAAAGCGACGATATTCACGCGGTCCGGCGACAGTATCGGTCACCGTATCGTGTTTGATTCGACGCCGCGGCTGATTCCCGGTTTCGAGAAAGAGGCCGGATTCGTCTTCTGATGCGGCAAGACGCCGCTTGAAAAGACGGCTGCGTTAATTAAGTGAACGATGTTCACATCTTTGGCTGTGTCCGGAACCTTACAAAGCCGACACTATGCCTGCGGACATTAACGTATAAACTGCGGCGAAATTCGAGGGACGCACATGTTTACCAGACTTCTCATTTCCGGCGTGATCGCGGCCGCAGTGCTGACGCTTCCGGCGCAAGCCCAGACTTTCGAGGAAACGCTCGAGCTGACCTACCGGTCCAATCCGACCCTGCAGGCGGAACGCGCCGGCGTCAGGGCGGCGGAGGAAACCATTATCCAGGCGCGTGCGGGGTGGTTGCCGAATGTCTCGGCGACAGCCGGAATCAGCAGCACCTACACGGAAAGTTCGGGCGGGTTTTTCAACCAGTCGAATACGGTGACGCCACAGAGCTATCGCATTGACGCCAGTCAGGCGATCTGGCGCGGTGGCGAGATCAATGGCGCGATCAACCAGGCGCAGGCCAGTGTCCAGGCGTCGCGCGAACAATTGCGGTCCAGCGAGCAGACCGTGCTGTTGCAGGCAGCCACAGCCTATCTGGATGTCCGCCGTGATGTCTCGATCGCTGAAATCCGCCGCAATAATGTCGAAGTGCTGCTGGCTCAGCTGGATGCCGCCGAGGACCGGTTCGAAGTCGGAGAGATCACAAGGACAGATGTGTCCCAGGCCGAGGCCCGGCTTTCAGGCGCACGCGCGCAATTTGCCGCCGCGCTGTCCCAGCTGGCGGCCAGCCGGGCGCGTTATGCCGCCGTGGTGGGGCAATACCCGGCCACTCTGGCCCCCGAACCGCCACTGCCGCAATTGCCGGACGAACTGGAAGATGCGCTGGAGATTGCCCTGGATTTCAGCCCCGTGTTGCGTTCGGCGGCCTTCACCGAGGATGCCGCGCGCGCGGCCATTCAGAGCGCCCGCGGAGCCCTTGCACCGGATGTTTCGCTGTCGGCATCTGCAAGCCGGGGGCTGGACCAGCAATTTTCCGGTGATCAGACCGACCGTGTCTCCGTTGCCGCGCAGGTCTCCGTGCCGCTTTTTACGGGCGGGCTTAATCGCTCGCGTGTGCGGCAGGCCAACTTCAATGCCGACCAGGCCCGGATGCGGGTGACCGCTGCCCGCCGGCAGGTCACCGAGGTCGTGACAACAGCATTCAATAATCTTGTCGCCAGCCGGTCGGTGATCGCCTCCAGCGAGCAGTCTGTTGAAGCCAATGAAATTGCTCTGGACGGTGTCCAGCAGGAAGCCTTTGTCGGTTTGCGAACGACGCTGGATGTCCTCAATGCCGAGCAGGAATTGCTGGATGCCCGCCTGACACTCGTCAGTGCGGAACGTGATTCGTATGTCGCCGGCCTGACATTGTTGCAGGCGATGGGACTGCTGACAGCGGAAACGCTCGGCATCACAGGCGAGCCGGAACCCTATGTCAGCACGTCTTCCAGCGGTGAATCCGGCTTCATGCCGTGGAATTAATCCGCGGATAACTGGGCTTTACGGCTGGACAGCACCCCTCCGGACCGGTTTTAATTCGCCCATCAGGGGAAGCGACGGAAGAGGGATCGCCCGCTCATGCCTACAGATGCTGCAGAAAACGAACCGTCCATGGAAGAAATCCTCGCCTCGATCCGCCGGATCATAGACGAGGACGAGGACGGCGGAGATGCCGAGGCGGCGGCCGAATCACCCGCTGCCGAAGAACCGGCAGAAGAGGCGGCACCGGAGCCCGCGCCAGAACCTGCCGCCGAAGCTCCTGCGGAACCGGAACCGGTGGCCGAGGCACCGGCAGAACCGGAGGTGGCGGATGATGATGAAGTGCTCGAACTCACCGACAAGATTGATGAAGTCGGCGGCGGCACTGATCCGCTGGCGCTTGATGATGATCTGATGATTGTCGACCGTGAGGATGACGCGCCCGCTCCGCAGCCCGAGCCCGAGCCTGAACCCGTCGCCGAAGCGGCTCCAGAACCTGCACCTGCGCCGCAACCGGCCGCGGAAGAGGATGATTCGTTGGTCGGGGCGCCCGCCGCGACAGCCGCCGCCGGCGCGTTTGACGCCTTGGCGGAAAATCTCCGTGTGGCCTCGGCCGATGGCCTGACCCTTGAAGGCATTGTGCGCGAAATGATGCGTCCGATGCTGAAAGACTGGCTGGATACGAATTTGCCACGGATCGTCGAGGAGAAGGTCGAAGCCGAAATCGAACGGATCGCCCGGCGCCGCTAGTCCTTTAACTGAAACAGAAAAGAATAGGGCGTCGACGAAATCGTCGGCGCCCTTTATGTATCCGCCGCCATGCTAGAAAAAACATTCGAACCGAACGCCGCCGAACCGCGCCTCTATGCGCAATGGGAAGACGCCGGAACCTTCCAGCCGAAGGATGATCCGCAAGCGGAAACCTATTCGATTGTCATTCCGCCGCCCAATGTGACGGGCAGCCTGCATATCGGCCATGCGCTGAACAACACGCTGCAGGACGTGCTGATCCGCTATCACCGCATGCTGGGCAAGGCCGTGCTGTGGCAGCCGGGCACCGATCATGCCGGCATCGCCACGCAGATGGTGGTCGAACGCCAGCTGGCCGCGGAAGGCAATATCTCGCGCCGGGATATGGGGCGGGACGCCTTCATCAAGCGCGTCTGGGAATGGAAAGAAGAGTCCGGCGGGACCATCCTCAACCAGCTCCGCCGGCTGGGCGCGTCCTGTGACTGGAGCCGCGAACGCTTCACCATGGATGAGGGCCTATCAAAGGCGGTGCTCAAGGTTTTCGTGGAGCTCTATGAGCAGGGGCTGATCTATCGCGACAAAAGGCTGGTGAACTGGGATCCGCATTTCCAGACGGCGATTTCCGACCTGGAAGTGGAAAACCGCGAAGTGGACGGACATTTCTGGCGCTTCCGCTACCCGCTGGCCGACGGCTCGACCTACAAGTTTCCGATCGCCTTTGACGAGGACGGCCAAGCCACCGAGTGGGAGGAGCGCGACTATATCGTGGTTGCCACCACGCGCCCGGAAACCGTTCTGGGCGATACCGGTGTGGCTGTGCATCCCGATGATGAGCGCTATGCGTCGCTGGTGGGCAAGACACTCCGCCTGCCGATTGCCGATGTCGAAATTCCGATTGTCGCCGATGAGCATGCCGATCCGGAGCAGGGCTCGGGCGCGGTGAAGATCACACCGGCGCATGACTTCAATGACTTTGAAGTCGGCGAGCGGCAAGGCCTGCCGATGGTCAACCTGTTTGATCGCGAAGCGCGGCTGATTTCCGAGATCACCGATGAAAAAGTCGACGGGCTGGATCGTATCCCCGCCGAGTGGCGCGGGCTCGATAGGTTCGAGGCCCGCGAAAAACTCGTCGCCCGGATGGATGAACTCGGCCTGCTCGACGGGGTCGAGGACCGCAAGGTGCAACAGCCCTTCGGCGACCGCTCCGGCGTGGTGGTCGAACCCTTCCTGACGGATCAGTGGTTCGTGAAAGCCGATGTGCTGGCCAGGGATGCGATTGCCGCGGTCGAGGACGGGCGCACGGCCTTCCATCCGAAGAACTGGGAAAAGACCTATTTTGAATGGATGCGCAACATCCAGCCCTGGTGCATTTCGCGCCAGCTCTGGTGGGGGCACCGCATTCCGGCCTGGTATGATGAAGACGGCAATGTCTTTGTCGCCGAAAGCGAGGCAGAGGCCGTTGCCAAAGCCGGTGGCAGGACGCTGACCCAGGACGAAGACGTCCTCGACACCTGGTTCTCCTCGGCGCTGTGGCCGTTCTCGACGCTGGGCTGGCCGGAAGAAACCGATGAGCTGAAGCGCTTCTATCCGACGAGCGTTCTGGTGACGGCGTTCGACATCATCTTCTTCTGGGTTGCCCGGATGATGATGCAGGGCCTTCATTTCATGAAAGAGGTGCCGTTCCCGGATATCTATATCCATGCGCTGGTGCGCGACGAGCACGGCGCGAAAATGTCCAAGTCAAAGGGCAATGTGATTGACCCGCTGGAACTGGTCGATGAATTCGGGGCCGATGCGGTACGTTTCACGCTAGCGGCGCTGGCGGCGCAGGGCCGTGACATCCGCATGTCGAAGGACCGGGTCGAGGGCTATCGCAATTTCGGCACCAAGCTGTGGAATGCGGCGCGCTTCTGTCTGATGAATGACTGCCTGCCGGATCCGCAATTTGATCCCAAAGCGGTAAAGCAGACCGTCAATCAATGGCTGCTGGGCGAAGCCGAAGCCGCCACCAAGGCGGTGGCACAGGGCCTTGAAACCTATCGCTTTAACGAGGCGGCCAGCGCGGCCTATCGCTTTGTCTGGAATGTGTTCTGCGACTGGCATCTGGAATTTGCCAAGCCGCTCTTCAATGGCGAGGACGAGGCGGCCAAGGCGGAGACCCGCGCCACAACGGCCCATGTGCTGGAAATCGCGTTGAAGCTGCTGCACCCCTTCATGCCCTTCATCACCGAGGAATTGTGGGCGAAGACCGCCGGGCCCGAGGGCCGCGACAGCTTGCTGATCGTCGCCGACTGGCCGCAGCCGGATGGCCTTGCCAATGCGGCGGCGCAGGACGAGATGAACTGGCTGGCCAGTCTGATCACTGAAATCCGCAAGCTGCGCTCGGAAATGAATATCCCCGCCAAGGCCCGGCCGGCCGGGCTGGCCATTTCCGGCGATGCGGCGCTTGCTGAACGCCTGAAGCGCCATTCCGCCCTGATCTGCCAGCTGGCACGGCTGGACAGTATCGTGCTGGCGGATGCGGCCCCCGAAGGCTCGGCGCAGATCGTGGTCGGCGAGACCACCTATGCGCTGCCGCTGGAAGGGGTGATCGATTTCGACGCCGAGCGGACGCGGCTGGACAAGGAAATCGAGAAGATGGCGGGCGAGATTTCGCGGCTGGAAAAGAAGCTCTCCAATGAGCGCTTTGTTGCCAATGCCCCCGCCGATGTGGTCGCCGCCGAACGCGCCAAGATGGCGGATTATGCGGCGCAGAAAGTGGCGCTGGAGGCGGCGAGAGCGCGTCTGGGGTGATTTCCGTGCTTCGAGGCCCAGCCGCACCGGGTACCTCTGCATGAAAAGTGTGATTGTTGTCCTCCCCCGTTCACGGGGGAGGTGTCAGCGAAGCTGACGGAGGGGGCAAGATGACACCCGCCATTCGCCCCCCTCGTCCCTACGGGACACTCCCCCCGCAAGCAGGGGGAGACAACAGTTCGGCGAGCCTCGAAGGACGAGGTGATTGCGCTGCGTTAGGCAAAACCGCTAGCTTCGCGGCATGACTGATTCACAACCGCTCTCCCCCGAAATGGAAACCATCTGGAAGGAGGAGCTGTCGCCCTTCCTGTCCGAGCGCGAAGACCGCCGCAAGGATGCGGTCAAGCGCCTTGTTCTGGGCGTTGGAGGGGGTGTCGTTATCGGCGGTATTGCCGCGATCTTCTTTGTATCGAACGCCGCCGAGCCGCTCGGCTTCTTTGCCTTTATCGTGGCGGTCATGGGCGGGAGTTTTCTGGGCAGCACCAAATTCATGGCGCTGCGCAAGGAAGTGAAAGTGGGGCTTTTGAACCGCCTCGCCGAAGCCTCTGATATGCAATATGCGCTGAAACCGGCGGCCCCCGCGCGCTTCCAGGTGTTCCGCGAGCACGGGCTGATCCCGTCCTCGCAGCGCGAGAATTTCGAGGATCATTTCATCGGCGAACGCCATGGCTCCGTCTTCGAGCTCTATGAAGCCAAGCTGGAACAGCGGCGGCAAACCGACAAGAAAACCACCTGGGTCACGGTCTTCCGCGGGCTTCTGATCCGCATCGAGTTTCCGCGCACGGTCGAGGGGGTGACGGTCATCACCCGCGATGCCGGTATTTTCAATGTGCTGGAAGGCTGGGGGCGGAAGACATTCGGCAGCACCAAGCTGGAACGGGTCGGCCTGGTCGATCCGAAATTCGAGAAGATTTTCGAGGTCTATTCCACCGATCAGGTGATGTCGCGCTATCTTCTGACGCCGACCTTCATGGAACGGCTTCTGGCCCTTGAGACGGCCGTGAAAGGCAAGAAGGTCCGTGCGGCTTTTGACGAGCGTCATGGCGGCGGCGAGCTGCTGATCGCGGTCGAAACCGGAAATCTGTTCGAGCCCGGCAGCCTGTTCAAACCGCTGGATGACGAAAACCGTATCCGCACGCTGCTGAGCGAGATCGAACTGGTGACGGGCATGCTGGACCTGATGGTCCGCCCGCCCGAGCTCGGCGAGAATGTTCTGGCCGAAAACTAGAAGTCGAACGTGCCCACCACAGGAACGTGGTCGGAGGCCTTGGGCTTGCCGCGAACGGCCTTGTGGATTTCGACAGATTTGAGGTGATCGGCCGCCTGCGGCGAGCACAGCAGATGGTCAATGCGGATGCCATGATCTTTCTGCCAGGCCCCGGCCTGATAATCCCAGAATGTGTATTGATGGGCGCGGCCATCGCATTGCTCGAAGGCGCTGGTAAAGCCCAGCCACAGAAGTGAGCGGAAGGCTTCGCGGGATTCCGGGCGGGTCAGCGCATCGCCCTCCCAAGCGGCCGGGTCATGGACATCATGGTCGCCGGGAATGACATTGTAATCCCCCGCCAGGACGAGATTTTCCTCATAGGTGAGAAGCTCTTCGGCGCGCGCCCTGAGCCGTTTCATCCAGCCCAGCTTGTAATCAAATTTCGGTCCCGGCGCGGGGTTGCCATTGGGCAGATAGATGGACGCGACGCGTACCACGCCATCCTCGGTCGAGATCACGGCTTCCAGATAGCGGGCCTGCTCATCCTCGTCATCGCCCGCGAGCCCGGCAACGGTTTCGTCGATGGGGAATTTCGAGAGAATGGCCACGCCATTGTAGGATTTCTGGCCGTGGGTTTCGACATTATAGCCGAGATCCTCGATCTCCAGGCGCGGGAAATTCTCGTCGAGACACTTGATTTCCTGCAGGCAGACAATGTCCGGCGCGGCTTCACGCAGCCAGTCGAGCACATTCTCGAGCCGCGCCTTGACGGAGTTGACGTTCCAGGTGGCGATGGTGATGGTCATGGGCGGTCTTTCTTGCGGGCAGGGGAATCTCTCATGAACGACACAGGTGTAGCACCGGAGCGGCGCCGGATCACTGTTCTGGCTGTATTGCTGATGCTGGCCGTCAGCCTGTTCGATGCGGCGGTTTTCGTCGGCGGGTTCGCAATGTGGTTGCCGAGTATGATGGTCGTGGCCGCCCACGCCAATGGCGGAATGACCGAGGGGTTGATGTACTGGCTAATGGCCGGGCCAGCCTTTGCCCTGCTGGGCTTTCTGATAGGCTGGATCGCCTTTTTCTTCCGGCCGCGTAACGGTCTGTTGATCGGCCTTCTGGTCCCTATGGTCTGGGTCATTTCCATCCTGGCGATCTTTGCCAATGCCGAATACCGTTGCGATGGCGACTGGGTGTGTTGATAGCATCACCTCGTCCTTCGAGGCTCCCCCGGATCAAATCCGGGGTCGCACCTCAGGATGAGGTGGTTTGTTTGCATTCACCAACTCACCTCATGGTGAGGTGCCCGCGACAAGCGGGCCTCGAACCACGCAAGGCCGTCGTCCTCAAAATCCCCGGAAACGCGCGATTTCATCCACGCTCGCCCGCTCCGTGCGCATCGTGTTCAGCGGTGCCTCCGGATCGGCATAGCCCAGGGCGAGGCCGCAATAGACCTGCTCATCTTCGGGCAGGTCGAGAGCTTTGCCGACCGTCTTCGTAAAGCGCGTCCAGGCTTCCTGCATGCAGGTGGCGAGGCCATGGCCTTCGGCGGCGAGCGTGACGGCATAGATGAACATGCCGAGATGGGCCCATTGATTCGGATTCATCCGGGGATCGATGGTGAAGAACATGCCCACCGGGGCACCAAAGAAGTCGAAATTCCTCAGAACCTGACCCAGCCGCCCGGCCTTGTCCTCGCGCGGGATGGCGAGGATGTCATACATCTGTTCACCGACCGCATACCGGCGGGCGCGATACGGATCCCAGAGTTTTTCCGGATAGACCGGAAAGGCGTTTTCATCGTTGAACGGATCGGCTTCGAGCTTTGCTTTCACCGCATCAATGATGGCTTGCCGGGCATCGCCGGTGACGACATGGACTTTCCACGGTTGCAGATTGCCGCCGGACGGGGCCCAGCGGGCATCTTCCAGGATTGCGCGTACCGCAGCTTCGCTGACCGGCGTGTCGAGAAAGCCGCGCGTGGAAATACGGTTGCGGATGGCCTCGTTGATGTCCATCAGATCGAGAAGCTGACGCCGCAGCCGCACGCTGCCGTGGCGTGAGGGTTTTCGATCTTGAAGGTGGCGCCGATCAGGTCATCGGCGAAGTCGATCGTACAATCGGCGAGGAAGGGCAGGGAGGCGCTGTCAATCGCAACCTTTGCGCCATCGCGTTCGAGCACGGTGTCGTCATCGGCCGGTGCTGCATCGAGATCGAATTTATATGAGAAACCGGAACACCCGCCGCCCTCCACGGAGATGCGCATCACACCGGCCTTCTCGGATTCGAGGATGGCGTTGATGCGTCTGGCAGCGCGCTCGGTCAATTCGATCTGGGGGGCGGTCATGGGACGGCTCCGGCTTTCGTTTCTGTCTGACCTGATATATGGACCGCCGGAGCCGGAACGCAAACCCGTTTGAGGACAAGCCGATGAGTGTGGGCGCGACAGACCGCAGCCGGGCGATATATGCCTGTCACCCGTCGCGTTCCCGCGGGCGGGTATTTGCGCAGGCCGACAGCGCTTCGCGGACCGCCTTCCAGCGGGATCGCGACCGCATCATTCACACCACGGCCTTCCGGCGACTGAAGGAGAAAACGCAGGTCTTCGTCGCCCATGAAGGTGATCATTACCGCACCCGGCTGACCCATTCGCTGGAAGTGGCGCAGATTGCCCGGACGATTGCCCGCGCCCTGAATGCCGATGAGGACCTCACCGAGGCGCTGGCGCTGGCGCATGATCTGGGGCATCCGCCCTTCGGTCATGCCGGGGAGCGGACGCTCTCGGCCTGTATGGCGGATTTTGGGGGCTTTGATCACAACGCCCATACGCTGCGCATCATCACCAAATCCGAAGTCCGCTATGCCGAGTTTGAAGGTCTGAACCTGACCTGGGAAAGTGTTGAGGGCATCGTCAAGCATAATGGCCCGCTGGTCACCAAAGCGAAGGGCGAGGGTCAGCTCAATTGGGGCATTACCGACTATCCGCATTGGCGCGAGCTGGAGCTGTCCACTTTCGCCTCGCTGGAGGCCCAGATTGCCGCGCTGTCCGATGATATTGCCTATAATAATCATGACATTGATGACGGGTTGCGCGCCGGGCTTCTGGATCTGGAGGAGTTGGCAACCCTGCCGCTGGTGGGGGAGACTCTGGCGGCGGTCCGGGCGCGCTATCCTGCCGCCAGTGAAGAAATCCTCGTGCTGGAAATGGTGCGCGACTTGATCGGGCGCATGGTCACGGATGTCCTTGATGAGACCAAGGTGCGTCTGGAACAGCTGAAGCCGGACAGCGCTGATGCGATCCGCCTGGCGGGCCGGGAAACGGCAGCGTTTTCCAATGATATGCTGATCGGGCTGGCCGAAGTGCGCCGCCATCTCTTTGCCAACATGTACCGGCATTACAAGGTGAACCGCGTGATGGCACAGGCCGAACGCGTGGTGACGGATCTCTTCACCCGCTTTCATTCCGACCCCGGATTATTGCCGACACGATTCCGCAGCGGGGCGGGTGAGGCCGGCAGTGTGGAACTGGCGCGCCGGGTGTGCGACTATATTGCCGGGATGACTGACCGGTACGCTCTGGAAGAGCATCGCCGGTTATTCACAGTTCAAGCCTACTTCTGACCCCCGAAAACACCTCGTCTTGGTGTTATTCTGCAAGAGGTCAGGTGATTCGGCCCCGCAGGAACGGAACGCTATGAGCGATCGCGATACCCAATCCCCCCTCGGTGAGTATGACGAGGATGAAGAAACCTTCGACGCGCGCGAGGATTCGCGGCGCGGCCCGCTTTTGCTGACAACGGCGGCGGCGGTCTTTGTCCTGTTCATTGCCGTGGTGTGGAGCGCCTATCAGCAAGGCGTAAGGGACCGTGACGAACCCTCGCGGATCCTCGCTGATTCAACGCCTTATCGCGAAATCCCGGCCGATCCCGGCGGGACGGAAACGCCGGATCTCGACATCGAGGCCTATGACCGGATTTCCGGTGATACGTCAGGGGATGGTGGAACAACGCCGCGGGCCGGGCCGGAAGAACCGGTGGAGGATAGCGGACGCCCGGCACTGCGCCTCGAGGAAACGACGCCGGATCAGACCGCTTCCGACCCGCAGGCAGATACCACAACGCAAACGGAGACGGCGGCCAACGCTCCGGCCCCCGAGCCCGCCGCGCCGGTGCGGACAGAGCCCGAACCCACGACACCGCCGCCGGCCCGCGAAAGTCCGGCCGCCGCATTAGCCATTCCTTCTCCGGCCGCTGATGGTGACTGGGTGGTCCAGATCGGCTCCTTCCGCACAGAGGACGAGGCGGAAAGTGCCTGGGTGAATTTCATCACCGGCTATTCCGACATTGCAGCAGGCGCCGCGCCGGATATCCAGTCGGCTGAAATTGAAGGGCGCGGCACCTATCACCGACTTCGCATTGCCGCCTTTTCCGGGCGCGATGAAGCCTCTGCCTTCTGTGCCGCGCTGCAGGCGCGCGGGCAGGATTGCTACGCCACGCGCAGATGAGCGCACGCGCCGCGATTTTCGGCCTTGCCGGGCGGGTTCTGACCGACAATGAAGCCGCGTTTTTCCGCGATGCGGATCCGTGGGGATTCATCCTCTTCGCCCGTAATGTCGATACGCCAAAACAGCTGGCAAAGTTGTGTGTATCGCTGCGCGACGCGGTCGGGCGTGAAGCGCCGGTTTTCATCGATCAGGAAGGCGGGCGGGTGCAGCGGCTACGGCCGCCACACTGGCGTGATGCGCCACCCGCCGCCCTGTTCGGCAAGCTCTATGCGGAGGATGCCGGGGCGGCGAAAGAGGCGGTCTGGCTGAATCATCGCCTGATCGCCCATGAGCTGCGCAGCAGCGGCATCGATGCCGATTGTGCGCCCTGTCTGGATCTCGCGATAGAGGGTGCGGATGCCGTGATTGGCGACCGGGCCTATGGATCGGATGCCGGCGTCATTGCTGCGCTGGGGCAATCGGCCATGGACGGGCTGATGGCCGGCGGCGTGGCCCCGGTGATCAAGCATGTGCCGGGGCATGGCCGCGCCGATGCGGACAGTCACTTCCATCTGCCGCGCGTACGGGAGTCACTGGAGCGTCTGACCGAAACCGATTTTGCGCCCTTCGCGGCGCTCAGACATGCCCCGATGGGGATGACGGCCCACATCGTCTATGACGCACTGGATGCCGAGGCGCCTGCCACAATGTCGGAAGCGGCGATTGCCCATATCCGCGAGAAAATCGGCTTTGACGGCCTGTTGATGACGGATGATCTTTCGATGAAAGCGCTGTCGGGCTCGTTTGAAGAGCGCACACGGCGTTCAATCGATGCCGGATGTGATGTCGTCCTGCACTGTAATGGTGACCGCAAGGAAATGATCGCCATCGCAGATGCCGCGCCGCTCTTGTCCGGGCCTGCCGTGGCACGTGCCGAAGCGGCCGAGGACGCGCGTACACAGCGGGATGAGTTCGATGTGCGATCCGGCCTGGCAAAGCTGGACTCCCTGATGGCCGGGGTGGCGTCATGAACGACGAATTCGAGGAAGACCTGCCGTTTGAAGCGGCTGAAGACGCCGATCACGAGGCGCTGATCGTCGATCTTGATGGCTATGAAGGCCCGCTTCATCTGCTGCTCGCCCTGGCGCGCAAGAAGAAGATCGACCTGACGCGTTTGTCGATCCTGGAACTGGCCGAGCAATATCTCGCCTTTGTCCATGCCGCCCGTCAACGCCTGGACCTGGCCGCCGAATATCTCGTCATGGCCAGCTGGCTCGCCTATCTGAAATCGCGCCTCCTTCTGCCGAAACCGGCCAAGGATGATGAGGAGATTGCGCCCGAACAGATGGCGGCATCGCTGGCCTTCCGCCTGCGCCGGCTGGATGCGATGCGCGCAGCAGGGCAGGCGATTTACGCCGGACCCCTGTTGCGGCGGGACGTATTTTCGCGGGGCATGCCGGAAGGTGTACGGACGCTGCGCGCCTCGAAATATGAGGCCAGCCTCTATGATCTCCTGAGCGCCTATGCGAAGCGCCGTCAGGCGGCGATCCGCACCAACTACCGGCCGGAATTGCCGAAAGTGTATGCGCCGGATGCGGCCCGCACGCGGCTGGAGCGCATACTGCCGGAAATCCGTCACTGGAAGACGCTGGACAGCCTGCTTCCGACGGATGCGGAGCTGGGCCCGGACGCGCCACCGCGCCGGTCCGTGCTGGCCAGCTCGACACTGGCCGCGCTGGAAGTCACCAAGGATGGCCATGCGGAATTGCGTCAGGCGAAAGCCTATGATCCCATCGAGGTCAGAGGCAAGGAGGACACGCCCAAGGCATGACGGACAAGCCCGATCCCATCCATGATGCCATCGAGAAGCTTCGCGAGCGCGCATCCCGGCAAGGCCAGGCTGCGACCGGCAGCGATGAAAAGGGCCCGCGTCTGGCCGTCAATGCCGAGAAAGACCGTCTGCGGCGGATGGAAGCCCTGCTGTTTGCGGCTTCCGAGCCGCTGGATATCGAGACATTGCAGACAAGGCTGCCGGCTGAAAGCGATGTCGAGGCCTTGCTGGCGGTCTTGCAGGCCGAATATGCCGATCGCGGTGTGAACCTGACCGAGGTGGGCGGACGCTGGCGCTTTGAAACCGCGCCCGACCTTCGCGGTCTGCTGGAAGAGATCCGCGAGGAGCCGCGCAAATTGTCGGATGCCGGGCTCGAGACGCTGGCAATCATCGCCTATCACCAGCCGGTGACGCGCGCCGACATCGAGGAAATCCGCGGCGTGGCCGTGTCCAAGGGCACGCTGGACCTTTTGTTCGAGCTGGGCTGGATCCGCCCGCGTGGCCGCCGCCGTACGCCGGGACGTCCGGTGACCTATGGCACGACGGCGGATTTCCTTCAGTATTTCGGACTCGCCACGATTGCCGATCTGCCGGGACAGGCCGATCTGAAGGCTGCGGGGCTTCTCGATGCGCGCCTGCCGCCCGGGTTTGAAATCCCTGATCCCGGCCTGTCCGAGGGTCTGGAGGGAGAAGACCCGCTGGATCCGGAAGACGATGCGCATCTTTTCCATGTCGATTTCATGGAAGAAGATGACAGCGAGGCCTGATTTCCTGACCATGCAAATGGACGCGGGCGGATCGCTGGTCTAATCCTTTTCACGAATATTCCCGCGGGAGGAAAATATGGCACCGGGCATCTGGCAAATTCTGATTATCGTTGTCCTTGTCGCGCTGCTTTTCGGCGCGGGGCGCATTTCGGGGCTGATGGGTGAAGTTGCCAAGGGCATCACCAGCTTCCGCAAGGGCCTCAAGGAAGGCGATGAGGGCAGTGACGAGGAGGAGGGTAACAGCTCGGCCTCGATCAGTGAAAGCGCGCAAGCCCCTGAATCGGCCTCGAAAGAGGAAGAAAAGACGCGGAACTAGGGTCCGGTCATGAATCCCGGCATTGGCGCACCTGAACTTATTGTCCTTGCGGTCCTGGCCCTGATTGTGGTCGGCCCCAAAGACCTGCCGATGATGTTCCGGCGGGTTGGCCGGTTTGCCGGGCAGGCGCGTCAGATGGCCCGCGATTTCCAGCGCAGCTTCGACGATATGGGCCGCGAGGCGGAAATGTCAGATTTACGCCGCGAGATCGAGGCGCTCAAATCCGGCAATCCGGTGGCAAAAGCAAAACGCGATCTCGACGAGGTGACGCGCGATCTGGCATCGCTGGAACACGAGACGGTCGTCGAGCGCAAGCTGGCTGCGGCGGAAAAAGATCATTCCATCGTGAGTGCCAAGAAGCCTTCAGCGAAAGAGGATATTGCCCCTTCCGAGCCGCAACAGCCCACTGTGGAGCCGTATCAAAGTCCGAAGAAAAAAGTCAAAAAGCCGGCGGCTGAAGAATGAGCAATAAAATCGGCACGGATATCGAGGACGACGAGGTGGAGGCCAGCCGTGCGCCGTTGATGGAACATCTGACGGAGTTGCGGACCCGCCTGATCCGGCTGGTGATCGTATTGATGATCGGCTTTGTCGTCTGTTTCGTCTTTGCCGAGCAGATCTACAATTTCCTGCTCGTGCCGTTCGAGGATGCCGCGGCGCGCGTGCGTCAGGGTGATCTGTCGCTGGAATTGATCTTTACCGCGCCGCTGGAGTTTTTCTTCGTCAAGGTAAAGCTTGCCTTTTTCGGCGCCCTGATCCTCGCTTTTCCGTGGTTGGCCTATGAGATTTTCGCCTTCGTGTCGCCCGGGCTCTACAAGAATGAGCGCGGCGCGTTTGCCCCCTTTCTGATTGGCGCGCCGGCGCTTTTCGTCGGCGGCATGTCCTTCGTCTATTATTTCGTTTTGCCTTTCGTGATGCGGTTTGCGCTGAGCCAGGAACAGCTGGGCGGCGAGAATTCGGTCTCCATCCAGCTTCTGACGCGAGTTTCGGACTATCTCAATCTGGTGACAACGCTGATCCTCGCCTTCGGGCTCAGCTTCCAGCTTCCGGTCCTGCTGATGCTGCTGGGCGGAGCGGGGATCGTGTCCTCCAAGCAGTTGATAAAATTCTGGAAATTCGCACTGGTCGGGATTTTTGCCTTTGCCGCTTTCGTGACGCCGCCTGATCCCATCAGCCAGCTCATTCTCGGCTCGGTCCTGATGGGGCTTTACGGGATTTCGATCCTCGGTGTGCGCCTGGTTGAAAAGCGCAGCGAACCGGCCAGCGAAGACGCGTGAGCCCTGCGGGCGGACTTCTGCCCTGACGTTACGGGATGAAGTGTTGCCAGCCTGACACCTGCTCGCTATCACCCGCGCAGACACAGAGATTCAGGGCCGGTTATGCACGACATCCGTTTGATCCGCGAAAATCCCGAAGCCTTCGATGCGGGGCTGGCGAAGCGTTTCCTTGCGCCGCAATCGGATGAAATCCTGCGCCTGGACCGCAAGCGCCGGGAAGCTGTCGGCCGCCAGCAGGAGGCCGAGACCGAGCGCAATGTGCTGTCCAAGCAGATCGGTCAGGCCAAGGCCAAGGGCGATGAGGACGAATTCAACCGGCTGCGCGGAGAGGTCGAGCGGCTAAAATCCGTTCTGGACGAGTCTGGCGCGGATGCGGCGAAATTTGAAGAAGCCCTCAATCAGCATCTTGCCGGATTGCCGAACATTCCGATGGACGATGTGCCGGTCGGCGAAGACGAAACAGATAATGAAGATGTACGCGGCTGGGGTGAGCCGAAAGCGTTCGGGTTTGCGCCCAGGGATCATGTCGATCTGGGTGAAGGCCTGGGGCAGCTTGATTTCGAACGCGCGGCTGCGATGTCCGGCGCGCGCTTCGCCGTGCTGCAGGGCGGGCTGGCCCGTCTGGAACGCGCGCTGGCGCAATTCATGCTGGATCTGCACACGTCGGAACATGGTTTCACCGAGGTGAGCCCGCCTTATATGGTGCGGGATGAGGCCATGTTCGGCACAGGCCAGCTTCCCAAGTTCGCCGACGACCTTTTCCGGACGGAGGATGGCCGCTGGCTCATTCCCACCGCAGAAGTGCCGCTGACCAATCTGTTCCGGGACGCCATCCACAATGAGGCGGATTTCCCGGCGCGCCTGACCGCCTATACGCCGTGCTTCCGGGCCGAGGCCGGGTCGGCCGGGCGCGATACGCGTGGTCTGATCCGCATGCACCAATTCCACAAGGTGGAGATGGTGTGTGTGACGCGGCCGGAAGACTCCGAAGACGAACTCGAGCGCATGACGAATTGCGCCGAGGAGATTCTGCGCCGTCTGGAATTGCCCTACCGGGTCATGCTGTTGTCCTCCGGCGATATGGGGTTTGGCGCGCGCAAGACCTATGATCTGGAAGTCTGGCTGCCAAGCCAGAACACGTATCGCGAGATTTCCTCCTGCTCCGATTGCGGAGACTTTCAGGCGCGCCGCATGAATGCCCGCTTCCGCCGCGAGGGCGAGAAGAAGCCGGAATTCCTGCATACGCTGAACGGCTCCGGCGTGGCCGTCGGGCGTGCCATGCTGGCAGTGATGGAAAACCACCAGAATGAAGACGGGTCGATCACCATTCCGGATGTGCTGCGCCCCTATATGGGCGGGCTTGAGGTTCTTGAACGCTAGAGTGGCCGGGTATTCTGCCTCAGCCAGGGTTCCAGTCTCTCTAAACCGAATGTGTTCGATTCGTACAGCGGTATGAGAAAATCGAGCACGGCCAGGGGCGGCGCTGTGACCTGCCAGTCATTCAGTTCCAGAAAGATGAGCATGGACGCAAAGGCTGTCCGCTTGTTGCCATCTATGAAGGGATGATTGTGGGACAGGCTTTCCCACAGGGCTGCCGCTTCTTCGACAAGATCGGCATAATATCCGGATCGCGGGCGGAATAGCGCGGCCTCAAGCTGGCCGGCATCCCGGATTCCCGGCGAACCGCCGAAACGGGCAATCTGCAAGGCGTGAATATCGATCACATCGGCGAGGGTCAGCCAGATACGGCTCATTCAGCGAGTTTTTCGAAGACGGTTTCATAGCGGGCAATGGCATCTTCATGCAGGCGCTTGATCCTGCCGGCGCGGGACAGGCCCTGCCGGTCTGCCAAAAGGCTGGCGACAGCTTCTTCCAGCAACACCTGGATCTGCCGGCCTTCCGTGCGCGCCAATTCGCGCAAATCCGCCAGCAGGGCGGCATCCATCTGGGTGGCAAACTTTTCCCGCGCTTGACCCATTCCGGCCTCCATCACTGGCATCATGATATATCAAGATGCGTGTTTTGTGCAAATCTGTTCCGGGCTTGCTGCCCGGGACTGGTCAATCACGTCAAAGCGTTTAGAAGCGGTCGCAAAGGTGAGTCATGAAAAATCCCAGAATCCTGTTGACCAATGATGACGGTATTCGCGCGCGCGGCCTGCAATCGCTCCAGAAAATCGCGGCGGCATTATCCGATGATGTTTGGATTGCGGCGCCTGCCGAGGAGCAATCCGGAGCCGGCCGGTCGTTGACGCTGCATGATCCGCTGCGCGTCCGCAAGGTCGCTGACCGGTCGTTTGCGATTTCCGGTACACCGACGGATGCGGTGTTGATGGGCGTGCAGGATCTGATCACGGACAAGAAGCCCGATCTGGTGTTGTCCGGAGTGAATCGCGGCGGCAATGTTGCCGAGGATGTCACCTTTTCCGGCACAGTCGCCGGGGCGATGCAGGGCATGCAGCTGGGCATTCCGTCGATCGCGCTCAGCCAGGTCTATTCCTTCCTGCCCAATGCCCACATCCGCTGGGAGGTCTGCGAGACCTTCGGCGCGCCCATCATCCGGCGGCTGCTGGAAGAAGGCTGGCCCGAGGATGTGCTGATCAATATCAACTTCCCGGACCGCGAGCTTGACGACATCAAGGAAGTGGAGGTCACAAAGCAGGGCCGCCGGGACCAGGCCATTGTCCATGCCGAAAAACGTACCGATCCGCGCGGCGTTGACTATTACTGGATCGGCTTCAAGGGCGCTCCGCAAAGCCCGCTGGAAGGCGATGATCTGCACGCCGTCATGGGGGGACGGATCTCGGTGACCCCCTTGCATGTCGATCTGACCCATATGGAAACCCATCACCGCCTGAAAGGCGTGCTGGGCGGCGCCCCGCCGCGCAAATGACCGCTCCTGATCCCCGCGTCATCCAGCTTGTCATGAGCCTGCGCGGGTCCGGTGTGACGGACCGGCATGTGCTGGCAGCGATTGAACGCACGCCGCGTAATATTTTCGTGCCCGACCGGTTTCTCGATCATGCCTTCGACGATAGAGCGCTGCCGATTGATTGCGGGCAGACCATCAGCCAGCCGCTGATTGTCGGTCTGATGACACAGCTGCTCCAGGTCGATGACCGCTGCAAGGTGCTGGAAATCGGGACTGGCTCGGGTTATCAGGCGGCAATCCTAGCGCGCCTGGCACGCCGTGTTTACACGATCGAGCGGTACCGCACGCTGGCCAAGGAGGCCGAGGCACGCTTTGCCGCGCTGCGCCTGACCAATATTACCCCCCGGATAGGGGATGGCACGAAAGGCTGGCCGGAACAGGCCCCTTTCGACCGGATCATCGTAACCGCCGGGGCGCCGGTGCGGCCCGACACGCTGCTGGCGCAGCTGAAGCCGGGCGGGATCGCCGTGATTCCGGTCAATAATGAGCGCGGCTCCCAGACGCTCATGCGCTTTACGAAAACCGATGCTGATACGCTTGATGAGGAGGCGGTAATGGATGTCCGCTTCGTGCCGCTGGTCGAAGGCGAGACAAAAGCGCTTTGATTCCGGGCTATAGCTAACGGCTGATTAACGCCTCTTGGGCTTACTGTCGGCGGTTTGTCAAAGTGAAATCCGAGCTGTGTTGTCTGTGCGTCTGATCCTGTCGATATTATTGCTTGCCTTCGCGGCAGGCTGCGCGACCCCGTCGCCGCGTGATCCGGCGCAGATCGATTACCGGCGCGCCAATACCGGTGGCCCCACCGCAGATGTCCTGCGCAATCCGCCGCAATGCAATCCCGGCGGCCGCTATGTGGTCCGGTCCGGCGACACGCTGTCAGAGATTGCGGAAGATTGCGGACTGCAGACATCCGACCTCGCCCAAGCCAACGGGCTCTATCCGCCCTATGAGTTGCTGGCCGGGCAGGAGTTGATATTCCCGCGCCCGTCCTCGCACACGGTGCGGCGTGGTGAAAATCTCTATCGCATCGGATTGCGCTATAATATCAATTATCTGGACCTTGCGGCTCATAACGGCATATCTGCGCCTTACGCCATCGAGGTCGGACAGGAAATCCGGATTCCGAATGGACAGGTGCGCACGGTTTCGCTGGAACCGCCGGCCGTCCGCGATACGCCGCCGCGCCGGCCGGTGACGCCGGATACGCCGGTGAGGGTCGAGAGCGCTGATCCGCCGCCCCGGCGCGAACCGCCGGCCAGCAACACGCCGCCCGCGGCCTCCGGTCCGGTCAGCTTCCAGTGGCCGATCCAGGGCGAGATTCTCTCGACCTTCGGTCCCAAACCGGATGGCCGCCGCAATGACGGTATAAATATCGCAGCCGATGAAGGCGACAGTGTGCGGGCCGCCGCAGGTGGTACGGTTGTCTATGCCGGCGGTGAATTGCAGGGCTATGGCGAGCTGGTCCTGATCCGCCACGAGGGTGGCTGGGTGACTGCCTATGCACACAATTCGCGCCTTCTGGTGGCCGAGGGTGACCGGGTGGAGCAGGGACAACTGATTGCCGAGGCCGGATCGACCGGGTCGGTCGACACGTCCCAGGTCCATTTCGAGATCCGCCGCGGGGTGACTCCGGAAGATCCGATGCGGCATTTACAGGGAAGTTAACCGCCAACCCTTGTTGCATGGCGGGCGCGTCCCGATATATTCCCGCGACCTTCAAATAAACGGCTCGCAATAGAGGCATATTCATGTTTGACGCTATCTCGATCGCATCCACCGCTGGCGCTCCCGGCGGTATCACCGGCGCCTTTATCCAGTTTGCACCGCTGTTGCTGATATTCGTTGTCTTCTATTTCCTGCTGATCCGTCCGCAACAACAGCGGATGAAAGCCCATCGTGAAATGGTTGCGGCTGTCGCCAAGGGTGATGAGGTTGTCACCGCTGGCGGCATTGTCGGCAAGGTGGTCAAGGTCGATGATGCCGAGTTGCAGGTTGAAATCGCAACCGGGGTGAAAGTCCGCCTCATGCGTTCGACGGTTTCCGAAGTGCGGTCGCGCACTCAGCCGAAAGCGGCCAATGACAGCAAGTCCGACAAGAAACCGGCCAATAAAACCATTTCGGAGTAAGAGCTTATGCTCTATTTCGCCCACTGGAAGATCGCGCTGATCCTGGCGGTTTCGTTGCTCGGCATCTGGTTTGCGGCACCGAATTTTTCGCCCTTGCCGGGACAGACTGTCAATTTGGGACTCGACCTTCAGGGCGGGTCCCACCTCGTTTTCGAGGTCGATCTGCCGGGGGTTCGCGCGGAGCGTCTGGACGGTTTGTCCCAGGAAGCCACGGTGCTTTTCCGCCAGCAGCCGACCATTCCGACGGCAGCAAACGCTGTGATCGGTGACGAGGTGGTGATCCGCGTTGCGCGCGCCGAAGATATGGACGAGGCGTTCAGCCGGCTACAATCGCTGTCCCGGCCAGTCGGTGACGGCTCTATGGGGCTGACTGGCGTGGCCGCACGCACAGTTGATTTTGACCGCGATAATGCGGAACGGACGATTCGCCTGTCTCTGACAGATGCGGCAATGATCGATATCCGGGACCGTACGATCGCCCAGTCCATTGAAGTGATCCGCCGCCGGATCGATGCATCGGGGACCACCGAACCGACGATTGCGCGTCAGGGCGATGAGCGGATCCTGGTCCAGGTGCCGGGAGAGAGCAATCCGCAACGGATTATCGAGCTGGTCGGCACGACGGCGCGCATGACCTTCCACCTGGTGCGGTCCGATGTTGCCGTGGGTGCAGACGGCCAGGGGCGGACTCCGCCGGGCGTCATGATCCTGCAGCAGGATGATCTGTCCGAGCCCTATATCGCCGTCGAGCGGCGGGCCATGGTGTCGGGGGAAAACCTGACCTATGCGGGCTCGACCTTCCAGGACGGCCAGCCGGTCGTTGAATTCCGCTTTGATACCACCGGCGCGGCGGCCTTTGGCCGTGTCACATCCCAGAATGTCGGACGGCGGTTTGCCGTCGTGCTGGACGATATCGTGATTTCCTCACCCGTTATTCTCGGGCCGATTCTGGGGGGATCCGGCGTGATCCAGGGTAATTTCACATTCGAAAGCGCCTATGATCTGGCCGTGCTGCTGCAGGCCGGTGCGCTACCGGCCGAATTGACGGTTGTTGAACAGCGCTCGGTCGGTCCGGGCCTGGGGCAGGACTCGATCAACAAGGGCACAATTGCGGTAGTGATCGGCTTCATCGCGGTGATGGTGTTCATGCTGGCGGCGTATTCGGTATTCGGCGTATTCTCGAATCTGGCGCTGATGCTGAACGTCATGCTCATTCTGGGCGCATTGTCCGGATTGCAGGCGACACTGACCCTGCCGGGCATTGCCGGGATCATCCTGACCATCGGTATGGCTGTGGACGCGAATGTGCTGATCTATGAGCGCATACGCGAGGAGGCCAAAAACGGGCGATCACCTGCGAATGCGATCGAAAAGGGCTATTCTGAAGCGCTTTCCGCCATTCTGGATGCCAATATCACCACGCTGATCGCTGCCGGTGTGCTCTACATGCTGGGCGCCGGTCCGGTACGCGGGTTCGCCGTGACGCTGGGCATTGGTATCATCACTTCGGTTTTCACTGCTTTCGTCTTCTCCCGCCTGCTGGTTGCGATGTGGGTGAAGGGGCTGAAGCCCAAGAAACTCCCCATTTAGGAGACGGCCCATGTCCCTCGCGCTGACCAATTATTTCCCCGACTCGACGTCGATTCCCTTTATCAAGGCGCGCTTTGCGGCTTTCGGTTTTTCTGCCCTGATGATTCTGGCGTCCATCGCGGCGTTCTTCTCGATGGGGCTGAATTTCGGGATCGACTTTACCGGCGGTGTGACGTTGGAAGTTCGGACAGAAGCCGAGATCGACGCGGCGCGCATTGATGAGATGCGGGGCGTGCTGAACAATCTGGGGCTGGGCGCGGTTGAATTGCAGGGTCTGTCGGAACTGACCGAGGGGTCGGAATGTTATGGCAATCACTGTGCGTTGATCCGTGTGCAGCCGCAGGAGGGTGAGGGACTGGAAGCCGAAGTGGCCCAGCAGGAAGCCAATCTCGCCGTTCAGGCAGCACTCACCGGGCTTTATCCGGACATTGAATACCGCTCCGTTCAGGTTCTGGGTCCGAAGGTTTCTGGCGAACTGGTTCAGGCGGGTATCATGTCTATCGTGACCGCGCTGGTGTTGATGCTGGTCTATATCTGGTTCCGGTTTGAATGGCAGTACTCTGTCGGTGCCGTGTTAGCGCTGGTCCATGACGTGATCATCACCATCGGCATGTTCTCGGTGACTCAGCTTGAGTTCAACCTCTCCACCATTGCGGCCATTCTGACGATTGTCGGTTATTCCATGAATGACACAGTCGTTGTCTATGACCGCATCCGCGAGAAAATCCGGAAATTCAAGAAAAAGAACCTGGATGAGGTTTTGAATCTGGCCATCAACAAAACGCTTTCGCGAACGATCCTGACCTCGCTCACCACGCTGGTAGCGCTTTTCTCGCTCTGGCTGTTGGGCGGGGCGGCCCTGCAGGGTTTTGCCTTTGCAATGATTTTCGGGATCGTGGTGGGGACCTACTCTTCCATCTTCGTCGCAGCACCGCTCTTGCTGCTGACGAATGTCAAACGGGACACCAGCGAGACCTGATTTCGCTTTTCAAGCGAGCCTGATATGGTCCTCCCCGAAACGAGAATCGGGGAGGATTCCTAAATGGCTGCAATTCTGACAAATCTGCGCACAACCATTCATATCTCGCTGGCGCTGGCGATCATCTTTCTGGTGGGCTATGCGCTGGCCTATGACAGTATCGGCTTCGGCGGCGCCTTCTGGATGGCGGTCGCGCGCTGGACCCATGTCGTGGCCGGCATCATGTGGATCGGTCTGCTCTGGTATTTCAACTTCGTGCAGATCCCGACCATGCCGTCCATCCCTGACGAGATGAAGCCGGCCATTGGCAAGCATATTGCGCCCAAGGCCCTGTTCTGGTTCCGCTGGGGAGCTGCTTTCACTGTCCTGACCGGCCTGATCGTTGCGCATCTTCGCGGCTATATGGTGGAGGTCTTGTCACTGGGGGCGCTGGCGGAAGCCTATACGCCGCAATATTCCTTCATCGGCATCGGCATGTGGCTGGCCATTATCATGGCGATCAATGTCTGGTTCGTGATCTGGCCCAACCAGAAAATCGCACTGGGGCTGGTAGAAGCGGATGCCGAGGCAAAACCCAAGGCGGCGCGTACAGCGATGCTGTTCTCGCGCACGAATACGCTGCTGTCCCTTCCGATGCTGGTGGCCATGGCGGGTGCACAGACGCTGTTCGGCTAAGCCGCAAAAAGAGATGCCCCGGATCAACCGGGGCATGACGAAAACAATCGCGTCATCGCCCGGCTTGTCCGGGCGATCTCATTCCGGCTCCAGCTACTGACCGGACCTTGCCAGGTTTTCGGCCGCGAAGTCCCAGTTCACCAGCTGGTCGAGGAAGGTCTCGATATAGTCGGGCCGGCGATTCTGGAAATCGAGATAATAGGCGTGCTCCCAGACATCCATGGTAAGCAATGGCACGGTGCCGTCTTCGGTCAGCGGGGTTTCCGCATTCAGCGTCTTGCGCACTTCCAGCTTGCCATCCCTGACGATCAGCCAGGCCCAGCCGGAACCGAATTGCGTGGTGCCCGCGTCGGCAAAGGCTTTCCTGAAGCCTTCCAGCGAGCCGAAATCGCGGTCGATACGCTCGGCCAGATCGCCTTTCGGCGCACCGCCGCCCTTGGGCGTCATGGAATTCCAGTAGAATGTGTGGTTCCAAGTCTGGGCGGCATTGTTGAACAGGCCCTGATCGCCTTCACTTGCCGCGGCCCGGATGAGGTCTTCGAGCGGCAGGTCTGCCTTCGCGTTGCCCTCGATGGCGGCATTCATCTTGCTGACATAGGCGGCATGGTGCTTGCCATGGTGAAAGCCAAGCGTCTCGGCGGAAATGTGCGGCGCGAGGGCGTCCTTGGCATAAGGCAATTCGGGAAGGGTATGCGCCATGATCTGTCTCCATATCTGCGAATGGCCCGGGACTTCACCGGGCGGGGGCTCTACTTCTTGAACCCGGATATGGTCATTCGGTTCCAATTTTCCAGCCACAAGCTATGAACAAGCCATGATAAATGCAGCGAAAATTTCTGCCGGGCCGTCCGATCGCGCACTGGCGGCGCTGTTTGCGCCTGCTCACGTCCGGCCCATGCTGGCAGACCTCCATTTGTGGGTGGAAGAGATTGAATCCATTCCGTTCAAGGCGCGCGAGCCGGCCATTCAGGCGATGCGCTTTGCCTGGCACAGGGAGGCTGTCGCGGATCTGTTTGCAGTGCCGCGAAAGGTCCGGCGCCATGCTGCCTATGAGGGGCTGGCGCGCCTGACCGAAACGGATAACGGCCTGACCGCAGAAATCCTGCAGGGCGTCATCGACGCAGTGGAAGACGGCACACTGCCGGAGCGCATTCCGGATGAGGCGGCCCTGTTATCGGTCATGGACCGGCATTGGGGCGTGCTTTCCGGCATGGCCCTGCGTCTGTGTGGCGGGGAGGCGGGCGCCGGTCAGATCCGGGCGGCGGCGCGTGCTGCGGGGCTGGCGCAATGGTGCC
Organism: Alphaproteobacteria bacterium; assembly: GCA_016124665.1. Lineage (GTDB taxonomy): Bacteria > Pseudomonadota > Alphaproteobacteria > Caulobacterales > Maricaulaceae > Hyphobacterium. Next base: position 40,545 of record WGNH01000022.1, read on the forward strand.
GGGCGTTCAGTTTCCGGGCCGGAACGAAGATGGCGCTGGTGCCGCTGGATGTGCTGGAAGCGCGCAGCTTCAACATTCATCGCCTGGCCAGTGGTCTGGAATCCGGGCCGGCCACCGCAATTTTCGAACCGGTCATCGCACTGCTGGATGCCGAGTTGACGGCTTTATCCGGGCTGGGCAAATGCCCGCCCGAGGCGTTTCCGGTGTTGGCCCCGGCGCGGCTGGCGCGCGCCACATTGAAGACAGCGCGCAGGGCCGATGATCTCTACCGGACGGATTTTCACCGCCCGCAAATCGCCCGCCAGTTCGCGCTTCTCAAGGCCTCGATGACCGGATGGCTCTAGGACTGCCCCGAGAGCCAGGCATCAATATCCGACAGGGCGCGGGCGCTCATGGCGCGCTTGCGGGCGACGGACTTTTCCTTGCCGCGGATACGTTTGCCGTCCTCTGACTTCAGCGGCACCTCGATATCGGGGAAGAGGCCGAAATTGATATTCATGGGCTGGAAGCTGGCTTTCGGGCCGGACATGTGCCCGCCAGTGACATGGCGGATCAACGCGCCGAAAGCAGTTGTTTCCGGCGGAGGTGACAGTGTCCGGCCGAGCCGTTCGGCGGCGGCAAAGCGGCCGGCCATCAATCCCATGGCAGCGCTTTCGACATAGCCTTCCACGCCGATCACCTGTCCGGCAAAGCGCAGGGCGGGCCGGGATGTCAGCCGCAATTGGTGATCGAGCAATTTCGGCGAGTTCAGGAAAGTGTTGCGGTGAATGCCGCCAAGGCGGGCAAATTTCGCTCCCTCCAGTCCCGGTATCGTGCGGAAGATTTCACTCTGCGCGCCATATTTCAGCTTGGTCTGGAAGCCGACCATGTTGAACAGCGTGCCGAGCTGGTTGTCCTGCCTGAGCTGGACAACCGCATGGGGTTTCACATCCGGATTATGCCTGTTGGTCAGACCGCGCGGCTTCATCGGTCCGTGACGCAGGGTTTCCGGACCGCGTTCCGCCATTACCTCGATCGGCAGGCAGGCCTCGAAATAGGGCGTGTCCTTTTCCCAGTCCTTGAATTCGGTCTTGGGGCCGTCGAGAAGCGCCTGAATGAAGGCGTCATATTGCGCCCTGTCCATGGGGCAGTTGATGTAGGCGGCCTTGTCCGCCTCGGTCTCGCCCTTGTCATAGCGGGACTGCATCCAGGCAATGTCCATATTGATGCTGTCACGCTCGATGATCGGTGCAATGGCATCAAAAAAGGCGAGCGAATCCTCTCCCGTCAGGTCCAGCACGGCTTTTGCCAGCGAGGGCGAGGTGAGGGGGCCGGTGGCAATGATCACGCTGTCCCAGTCGTCCGGCGGCAGGCCGGCAATCTCGCCGCGTTCGATGGTCACCAGAGGGTGTTCGGTCAGCGTCTTTGTAACGGCCTGGGAAAAGGCGTCGCGGTCGACGGCCATGGCTCCGCCGGCGGGTACCTGCACCTTGTCACCGATGGCCATGACCAGGCTGTTGGCGCGCCGCATCTCTTCATGCAGCAGGCCGACGGCATTGTTCTGCGCATCGTCGGACCGGAAGGAGTTGGAACAGACCAGCTCGGCAAGGCCATCGGTCTGATGGGCCTCGGTTTTCCGCACTGGCCGCATTTCGTGGAGGATGACCGGCACGCCGGCGCTGGCCAGCTGCCAGGCGGCTTCCGATCCGGCCATTCCGCCGCCGATAATGTGAACTGGATGTGTCATGCTGCGGCATATAACGGCTCAGTGCGTCCAACCCAAGCGGTCTTCGCAATTTCGCGTGTAGCGTGTAGTGTGCCTGCTGTGTCTTCAGGACAGGGGAGTTGCATGCATATTTTAACCGGGATTTTGACAAGCTTGATTCTGACGTTTGCTGTGGTCGCTCAGGGGCTGCCGCAAGACGTCGCTGATGCCTATCGCGCCTATGAAGCCGCTGTGGATGCGGAAAACTGGGCGGATGCGGCCTATCATTCCGAACGCGCCTGGCGCGCAGCAGAAACGGGTGATGTTGACGCCCCGACCACTACAATTCTTGCGGCGAATTACGGCGAGGTCGCGTTGATTGTCGGCAACAATGCCGGCGCGGCAGAAGCGTATGAGCGTGCGGCGGAGCTGATGGGCAGGCGTCATGACGATGTTGAAACACGGTCCAATTACCTTCGGATGGCCGCGCAGGCGTATTATGTGGCTCAGGATTTTGCGAGAGCGCGTCGCCTTTCGGAGAACGCAACCAACGGATATGAACGATTGCCTCAGGGCGAAACGCGCGCGGCGGGACTTTACCAAAGTAATTTGCTGTCAGCCTTCTCTGTCATGAATGAGGGCGATTCAATTCGGGCTGGACGATATGCCCGCGAAGCGATGGAGGCATTGTCCGAGATCGGACCCGTGGCCAATAATGATACTGCCAGTTTGACGTTTCTCGCCGGACTTGCGGAAACCTTCAGGAATAATGCCGAGGAAGCGGGCTATTACTTTTCGTTGTCCGGCTACATCAATGAAGCCATTGGCAGTGAGGGGCGAACGGCTGAAATTGCCAACGCTTGGGCAAGCTACGCGCGCGGCAATATTCCGGCGCGAAATCGGCCTGACCTGATCCGGCGTTTGCGCGATAGCGGCTATGAACCCGCCGGATGTGGCACGGCGTTACTCAATTGCTCCGCGGAAGCTGATGAGCAGGAGCTGGTCAGCCGGTTTGGGCCAGATGCGGTTATCGTGCCGTCCGCGCCATTGCATCGTGAACCGCCACGTTATCCAGAGGAGGCCGCAATGGTCGGTCTCGAAGGAATTGCCCTGGTGATGTTCGATGTTGAAGCGGATGGCAGCGTCTCAAACGGTGAAGTGTTATACACTGTGCCTCATCCGATTTTTGGCGAAGCCGCCTTGGAAGCTCTTGAAAGGTGGGAATATTCACCCATGACCGTTGATGGGGTCGCGGTAAGGCGCGAGGGTGTTGTCACGCAATTCGGTTTCGAGATGAGCAATTGATCGAATTTATTATATTCGCCGTTGCGGCCAGCTTGCAGGCTGCTTCGCCCGCTGGTGAGTGCGAAGCGATCGTCGATCAGTTGGAGGTCCGCCGGGCGATCCGCAGCGGCCAGCGTGACGCTGTCGTGCGGGCCGCCGAACTGGTCAGCGATTGCTCGGGAAATGAAGATTTGCTGATTTTCGCCGCCGAAGCCGCGTGGGATGAAGGCGATCTGGAAGCGGTTTCAGTGCTGACGGCCAGCATATTACGCCTGGTGTCGGATCGCGGCTGTGCATGGACACCGCTCGCGGCGCAGCTTGCGTTTACGAGCGGGTTCTCGCGTCTGGTGCGAGGTGATCGCGCTTACAGTTTTTATATGCATGCTGCTCTGCAGGCTCATGACGAAGCCGGCGGACTGACGCGCAACCAGCGTTTCGTTGCCGTCGAATATTCCGCTGATTTCGGGACATATCCACCAGACGATATTTTTTCGTTTGATAGCCCGTATATCGAACGGCCCTACCGGACAGATCCGGAGCGCTGCGGAGATCTGCCTCCGCTTCGCGTTAGATATGATGCGCCGCTAACGGGTTATGTGGTGGGCGTTTTTGATGTGCGCACTGGCCGCCGCGGAGATGTGCGCGATATTCGGCCAATGCTGACCTATCCGGGCCGTCCGAGTGACGCATTTCTACGCCGTTTTCGCCGGGTTCGCAGCCATTACATAAATCTGGATGACTATATGGTTTTGACCTTTGAGCCCTGTCTGTCGGGAATGTTCATTGCCGCTGACCAACCTGACATTTGTTTGAATGATCCGGGCTATGCCGAAACCGACTGAATATCCGCTATGCAGCAAATGACGCATTGCCGATTTGGGCGGGCAGGCTAGATTTGTGCGCATGACACGGATTTCCTCTTTCACTGCCTTGCCGGGCGCGCTGGTCCGGACACTGGCCTTCTTCCGGCATCATCCCGGCCATGCCGCGCTGGCCGGGATTCTGCCCGGTTTTGCCGCCATCGCCCTGACCTGGCAGACCGGGGCTGTGACGAATGACAGCGTGGCCAATAACTGGGCGCTTTTCCTCCTCGCTTTCGCGGGCTGGTATGCCGCGATGACGCTGTCCCATGCGTCCATGTTCCGCATCGCCCTTCGCGGGCGTCCGTCCGGTTTTCTTGGCTATTCGCTGGGGGCGGATGAAGTGCGTCTGGCCGTGTCCTGGGCTCTGGTTTTCTTTCTTATCATCGTGGCGGCTGGCATTGCGCTGGTGATCTATGGGGCGCTGATGGCGGCGGTGTCGATTGTTTCCCGCGATACAGCCGGGCTGACCCCGGAAGATCCGGCCGCGACCGGCAACATCCCGGACCTGACGGAATTCTACGGGGTCACGGAATGGAGTGTGGCGATCATTCTGGGTGCGGTTTTCGCAATACTGCTCGCCGGGTTTGCCGGCCGCCTGCTGCTGGCCCCCGCCGCGAGCATTGCGCGCCGCAAGGTGCAGGCGCTTTCGGTGATGATTTTCACCCGCAAGCGCGGCCTGGCCGTGGTGCTGGGCGCGATCCTCTGTTTTGTGCCTGCCGGGTTGCTGGTGCACGGGCTGGGGCTGTTCGCGGAGCAGGTATTCAATGCGCCGGTCCACCAGCCGGCCCGTCTGTTTGATGCGGGGGAATTTGCTGTCGACTGGCGGATCTATGTGCCGCTGGCCTTTCTGCATGGCTGGCTGGCCGCCTTTCTGACGGTGCCGCTTTTTGCCGGCTTTACCACCGCGCTCTACCGGGCGTGGGGCGGGGACGATCCAGCCTAATATTCCCCCTGCCATTTGACCGTTTATCTGCGAAGATGCGTTCAGGACAAAAGGGGAGGTGTTCATGGACACCCGGACGTATAATTTCGGTAATGCCGTTTTCCATTTCTTCCATATTGCCGGCAAACAGCCCATGGCCGTGTTGTGGATTGCCCTGTGGCAGGCGCTGCTGACGGGTGGACTTGCCTATCTGGCCTGGCTCACTCTCGGTGATTTCTACATCTGGATGTTCCAGCTGGCCGCGTCCGGCGCCGAACCCAGCGAGACAGAAATGCTCGCCCGCATGGGCGGCGTGATGGCGATGATGCCACTGATTTCCCTTGGCGGAATCGTGATCGCATTAATGGCGCAGGGGGCCTGGCTCCGCTTGCTGACCCGGCAGGAGATCGCGGCGGTCTTTCCGTTCCGTCTTGGCGGCGACGAGCTTCGTCTGCTGGTAACCAATCTCGGCCTGATCGCGGTCGGGATCGGGGCCTATTTTGCCTTCTCCTTTTTGATGGTCATCGCCGCTTTTGGTGCAGCTGCCGTCTTTTCGGAGGGAGGCGATGCCGCAGCCGGAGTGGCAGCGGGGCTGGTGGTAGGGATCGGCGTGCTGGCCTTTCTGGTGATTGCGGTTTTCCTGAGCGTGCGTCTGTCTGCGGCGCCTGCCCTGACGGTTCTGGAGAAACGCATTGCCTTCCCGGCCTGGGGGGCAACCAAGGGCGTCTTCTGGCCGGTGCTTGGCAGCTATATTCTGACAGCCATCATCATTTTCATCCTTTCATTCGTTGTCGGGAGTGTTGTGAATTTTGCCATGCTGGGGGCGATATGGCCGGTGCTGGGTGAATTCATGGAACTCGTTCAGGCCGGGCACGAGCCGGAACCGGAAGAGGTGCTGGCGATATTCGCCGAGACCCTGACCTCTGCCGGCACGATTACCGCGCTGGTCGCGGCAGGTTTGCTGTCGGTGCTCATGAGATCCTTTCTGGATGCGATCTGGCATGGTGTCGGGGCGTATACGGCGCTGTCACTGCAGACCCGGCCTGTAGAGGATGCCCGCGGCTGATGGCGCGCTTGAAGTCCGGTCCGGTCTGGTTTGAAACTGTCAGCAGGAATCTGTCAGACCGGAGCCGGACATGACGCCGAAATTCGAAACCGGAAAAGCGCTGGGCTTTGCCATGGAAGTGTTCAGGGCGCGGCAGTCCGCTTTCCTCATTCTTGCCCTGTGGACCGCCGTATACGGGGCCGTGATGGGCGTGCTGGTGCTTCAGCAGGCCGGTGATGAGCTTGCCGAATATGTCCGCGTCAGCCAAGCCTTCAACAGCTCTGTGGGGCGTCCGGATACCAACCCGCAAGCGGTGATGGAGGCGATGGGGCAGTATCTTGCCGCTCTCCTGCCGTTTCTTGCAGTCGGTACTGTGGCTGGCGTGATTCTGGAAAGCGCCTGGCTGCGGCTTTTCGTGCGCGGCGAGGGCGGCGGAGTGTTCCCGTTCCGGCTGGGCCGCGATGAGGGCGTCTTCGCCCTGACGGCCCTGATCCTGACCATTATCGCTATTGCCGCCTTCTTTCTGGCCTCGATTGTCATCGTGCTGATCGTGACCGTGTTCGCGCTTGGCGGGCCCGCAGGGGCTGCCCTTGGCGGAGCCATCGGAATTCTGGCCCTGTTCACGCTGATGGCGGTTGTGGCCACTCATCTGTCGCCCGTGCTCGGGCTGAGCCTGCTGCAAGGCAAGCCGGCTATCGTAGAGGGTATACGCGGTGCGCGGCAGATGTTCTGGCCGCTGCTCGGTGCGCTGGCCGTTGCGATGCTGGCGTCTTTCCTCGCGAGCCTGATCACCGTCGGTCTGTTCGGGGCCATGCCGTTTGATCAATATGGCCGGATAGATGGCGGTGAGCCGGCTGGCATGCCGATCCTGTTCGGTTTCTATTTTTTTGCCCAACTGGTCGCGATCATACCCGCGGCGCTGCTGCGAGGTGCGGCGAGCTATACTGCCCTGCAGATTGACGCAGCCAACCGGCCGGCCTCGGACGCCTTTTCCTGATCAGGCGCTTTTCTTGCGCTTGCGGCGGGCGGCGTCGCGGTCGAGCATGGGCTTGAGATAGCGGCCGGTCCAGCTGGCCTCGACGCTGGCGACCTGTTCCGGTGTGCCTTCAGCGACGATTTCGCCACCGCCATCGCCCCCTTCAGGGCCGAGATCAATCAGCCAGTCGGCGGTCTTG
>WGNH01000023.1 GCA_016124665.1 Alphaproteobacteria bacterium
GTGCGTAAGTTTTTCAGTCAGCGTATAACCGCTGCGCAGCGTGATGCCGTTAATGTCGCTGTTATAGGAGCTTTCGGTGAGGAAGTCGCGCTGAATGCGGTAAATATCGAACCCGGCGGCGATTTCCCGATCAAGAAAATAGGGCTCGGTGAAACCCAGTTCGATCTGCTTGCGCCGGGTGGCATAGGTAAGGCGCGCCCTTAGTTCCTGCCCGCGGCCAAGCAGGTTGCGCTCGCGGATGCCGAAATCGCCCAGCGCGCCGTCGGTGGTGGAGTAGCCGGCGCCGATATTGATTTCACCGGTGGATTTTTCCTGCACGTTGACATCCACCACCGTTTTATCCGGGGCGCTGCCTTCCTTGTTCTTCACCTCCACTTTCTCAAAGAAAGCGAGATTATTCAGGCGCTGTTCGGAACGTTGCAGCTTGGAGCTATTATAAGGATCACCCTCACTCAGGCGGAATTCGCGGCGCACCACCTCATCGAGCGTGCGTACGTTGCCGGTGATATTGATGCGTTCCACATATACGCGCGGGCCGGGCTTGATGACATAGGTCAGGTTCGCCAGGCGTTTCTCCGGGTCTTTTACCAGCTTGGGTTGAATATCCACAAACGCATAACCCAGATCGCCGAGTCGCTTGGTCATGGCGTCCACCGTGCGCTCAACTTCCGCCGCATTATAGGTTTCGCCGCTTGCGGTAAAAAGCTCCTCGTCAAAGTTCGGTTTTTCGCCGTCTTTAAGCTCGCTGACGACATTGACGTCGCCAAAATCATATTGCTCGCCTTCATCCACGACAAAGGTGAGGTAAAAAGCATCCTTGGCGGGCGACAGCTCGGCATGCGCCGATTTCACCTGAAAGTCGGCATAGCCTTCGGTCATGTAGAAGCGGCGCAGCAGCTCCTGATCGAATTGCAGGCGGTCGCCATCGAAAATATCGTTATCGGTAAGGAATTTATACCAGCGCGTTTCTTCCGAGCGCATGGCTTCCCGCAAGGTGCTGTTGCTGAATTTCCGGTTGCCGATGAAATTGATTTTCTGAATACGCGCGATCTGGCCTTCCGTGATTTCATACACCAGGTCTACGCGGTTTTGATCCTGCTTGATGATCTTGGGTTCCACGGTGGCGTTGTAACGGCCGCTGCGGCGGTAAATATCGAGTATGCGCCGCACATCGCTTTGCACTTTATCGGCTGAATAAACCGAGCGGGATTTCAGCTCCACTTCCGCTTCGAGCGACTCGGTTTCGATACGGTCGTTGCCTTCAAAAGCGACCTGGCTGATAATAGGATTCTCAATGACCCGCACCACCAGCGTATTGCCGGAGCGCATCAGCTTGATGTCGGAAAAGAAGCCGGTGGCGTAGAGATTTTTAAGTCCGTTATCGATCTCGGCGCGGCTGAAGCGGTTGCCGCTGGTCAGCCCCAGATACGACATGATGGTGCGACCCTCGATGCGCTGGTTGCCTTCGATACGCACATTCTGGATAAGGTCGTTATTGGCGCCCTCTAAAGGAGCCTGCGCGGTTTGCGCAAGCGTAGCGTGCACCGGGCTTACGGCGAGCAGAACACTCCATAGCGCGACAGAAATAACGGAACGTGACGGCATGCTACCTACAAGGCGATGAGGATACATTTAACAATCCGTAGTCATGCGGCAAAACAGGCGATTAATCAAGCAGAAAACCGTTAACTTCCGGTGCTTATGTAAACAACCGCCGCAGATCGTTAAATAACGTGAAAGCCATGAGGGCAATCAACACGATGAACCCAAAGCGGAAGCCATATTCCTGCACTTTTCGGGCCAGCGGTTTGCCGCGCGCGGCCTCGGCGGCGTAATAGGCAAGATGGCCGCCGTCCAGCATGGGGACAGGCAGCAGGTTCACCAGCCCCAGATTGGCCGAGAGCATGGCGATGAGCCACAGCATGGTGTAAAAATCCTTATCCGCGGCCTGGCCGGAAAGCTGCGCGATGCCTACGGGGCCTTTCAAATCCTCGGCGCTGCGTTTGCCGGTGACCATCTGGCCCAGGATTTTCAGGGTGGTTTCGCAGATGACATAGGTGCGGCGTACCGATTCAACCAGCGCCGCGCCGAGCCCTACATCTTCATATTTTATCTCGGCGCTGCCGATGCCGATGAGCGGCCGTTTGATTTTATTTCCCAGCCCGTCATCGTCCTCTACCTCGCGGGGGGTGAGGATAATCTGGCGAGGTTCGCCGCCGCGTTCGATGGAAAGCGTTATGGGAGTGCCGAGGTTAGTGGAAATGAGGTAGGGAATATCGCTAAACCGCTTGACCCCGGTGGTATTGACGCGCTGGATGCGGTCGCCCACCTGAAGACCCGCTTCTGCCGCCGCCGACCCCGGTATGACCGAGCCTACGACGGGTTCCGCCGAGGGCAGGCCGGTGGTCATGATGAAATAGCAGAATACAAGAATGGTAAGAATAAAATTGGACACAGGCCCGGCGGCGACGATGGCGGCTTTTTTCCATAAAGGCTTGTGATGGAAAGTGAGTTTTTTGTCTTCTTCGCTCATTTGCTCGATGGCGTCTTCATCGGCGGTGCTGGCTTCCGAGGCGTCGCCATACATCTTCACATAGCCGCCAAGCGGCAGAAGCGAGAATTTCCAGCGCGTGCCAGATTTATCGGTGCGGCCAAAAATTTCCCTGCCGAAGCCGATGGAAAACGCCTCGATCTTCACGCCGCAGAGCTTGGCAACGAAATAATGGCCGAACTCATGGATGAATACGATCACGCTGATGACGATAAAAAATGCGCCAAGCGTGTGGAGTATGTTTAGCAGTGCGTCCATTATAATTCCTTTGCGATGTCGCGTGCCTGCCGGTCGCAGGCCAGCACATCCTCAATGCCGGTGAGCTTGGCATTTTCTACTTTTTCCAGCGTTTTTTCAACTGTTTTGACGATATCCGGAAAGGTGATTTCACCTTTAAGGAAGCGCTGTACCGCCACTTCGTTAGCGGCATTCAGGGTGCAGGCTGCATTTCCGCCTTCGCTGAGTGCCGCCCTGGCAAGGCGCAAGGCAGGAAAACGCGATTCATCGGGCGCCTCGAAATGCAGGCGGCCGATTTCTGCAAGATTCAGTTTTTTGACAGTTGTTTCCACGCGATCCGGCCATGCCAGCGCGCAGGCGATGGGCGTACACATATCGGGCGCGGAAAGCTGCGCCAGCATGGAGCCGTCAACCATCTGCACCAGGCAATGCACGATCGATTCGGGATGGATCAGCACGCGAATCTGGTCAGGCTTTAAGGCAAACAAATGATGCGCCTCGATCATTTCCAGGCCTTTATTCATCAGCGTGGCGGAATCGACGGAAATTTTTGCGCCCATGTTCCAGTTCGGATGTTTGATGGCTTGCTCAGGAGTCGCTTTTGTCATCTGTTCCGTAGTCCATGCACGGAAAGGGCCGCCGGAAGCGGTGAGGGTGATATGCTCGACAAACGTGAAATCCTGCGTAAGCTGGAAAACAGCGTTATGCTCGGAATCCACGGGCAGCAGCGTCGCGCCATGTTTTTCGGCTTCCTGCATTACCAGCCCGCCCGCGCAGACCAGCGATTCTTTATTGGCTAAAGCCACGGCCTTACCGCTTCGGATGGCAGAAAGGGTAGGGATAAGCCCGGCGGCTCCCACCATCGCCGACATCGCCATATCGGCGGGCATGGAGGCGGCTTCGGCAATGGCGGTTTCGCCGGCCGCTACTTCGATACCCGTGCCGGAAAGCTCTTTTTTCAGCACGGCGTAATGCATTTCATTCGCGATGACTGCGCGTTCAGGCTTGAAAAATCTCGCCTGTTCAATAAGCAGCTCCACATTATCGCCGGCGGTGAGCGCGGTAACGGCAAAGCGGCCCGGATGCTGTGCAATGATTTTCAGCGTGTTCTGGCCGATCGTTCCGGTTGCACCAAGGATAGAGATTTTCTTCACCTTACTGGCAACCGGTAACTGGCAACTGGTAACTGCCTTCACATCACTCTCCCGGACAACGCGACCAGCACGGCAAAAAGCGGCAATGTGAAAATTAACCCGTCGATTCTGTCCAGCAAGCCGCCATGCCCGGGAATGAGCGTGCCGCTGTCTTTTACCCCGGCGCGGCGCTTCAGGTATGACTCGAATAAATCTCCGCCCTGGGCCAGCACCGCCAGCAGCATGGAAAGCAATGCGCCATGCAGGATGGAGGCGGGGTAGGGCGTGTAAAACTGACAGCATCCGCCGATTATTCCAGCGGCCAGCATGCCGCCCCCAAGGCCTTCCCATGTTTTATTAGGGCTTAGCGCCGGGGCCAGCTTGTGCCTGCCGAACTGGCGTCCGCTGAAATATGCGCCGATGTCGGTAGCCGCTACCGACAGTACCACATAAAGCACCAGAGGGATCCCTGCGGCCGGGGCATCTGACATCTGCACTTCGCGCAGCCAGATGAGCGACGCGCAGGGTATCGATACATAGAACAAGCCGCTAAACCGCCAGAGCGCGCCCTCACGTTCCGTAAGTGTATTCCATTCCCGCATCATCATGAGCGCGGCGATAATGGCGAACCAGGTGAAAATCCAGCCGCCTTTCCATAGCGCCATTGCGAAAACCAATGCCAGCACGATGGCCGAGACTGCGCGCACGGCAAGCCCCGACCAGCGGGAAGGTGTTTCATGCCCTGTTATGTGTGCGTCCTGTTCCAGTGATTCCATATGCGTCCTTATATTTTTTTGCTTTCAGGGGGATGGAAGTGGGGCGTCACCATCTTCAGAATACATGCCCTTTATCCTGACCTTGCCTCCGCGAGGAAGAAGCAGTTATGATTCCCCCGCTGTGCCGAACCTGCGCTCCCGCTTGCTGAAATCCTGAAGCGCCGCTTCAAGCTCGCTTTCACCGAAATCCGGCCATAGTGTATCGCAGAAATAAAATTCCGTATAGGCCGATTGCCACAGCAGAAAATTGGAAATGCGCTGCTCGCCGCCGGTACGGATGAGTAAATCAGGCTCCGGCAGTTCGGCGGTATCAAGTGCACCCGCAATGATCTGCTCCGTAACCTGTTCCGGTTTCAGCCTGCCGGCCTGAATGTCTTTTGCCAGTTTTTGCACCGCGCGCGTGATTTCCTGCCTGCCGCCGTAAGATAGCGCGATCGTCAAATTAAACTGGCTGTGGCGCGTGGTTTGATTCACCGTCTCATCGACCTGTTCACGCAAATGTTCATCGAGTTGCGACAAGTCGCCGATGAAACGCAGGCGAATCTGATTTTCATGCAGCGTTTGCAATTCGTTGCGCAGGTAATGTTGCAGCAATTGCATGAGGTCGTTGATCTCGTCCGCCGGGCGGTTCCAGTTTTCGGATGAAAAGGCATAGACGGTGAGGTGTTTTACGCCATGTTTCCGGCAGGCATTCATTGCGCGGCGCAAGCTTTCGGCGCCTTTTTTATGCCCTGCGGTACGGGGCAGGCCGCGTGCTTTCGCCCAGCGGCCATTGCCGTCCATGATGATGGCGATGTGAGTTGGAACGGTATTGTCATCCCGGCGAAGGCCGGGATCCATGCTTTGATCTTTAGAAGAAAAAAGTGGGGCGCTTTTTTGCGGCATTACGGTTTTCAATCGCTATATCGTTGTGGGTAAACATGGATCCCGGCCTTCGCCGGGATGACGGCGCTAATTCCCCAAAATCTCTTTTTCCTTCGCCGCCAGCGCCTCATCAATTTTTTTGATGAATTCATCCGTGAGTTTCTGAATGTCGCCTTCGCGCTTTTTCTGCTCATCTTCGGAAATATCGCCGTCTTTATGCAGTTTTTTCAAGCCTTCCATGCCGTCGCGGCGGACGTTACGGATAGCGACCTTGCCGCCTTCGGCATATTTGCCGGCGACTTTGGTGAGCTCGGTTCGGCGTTCCTGCGATAGCTCGGGTATCGGCACGCGCACCATTTGTCCGTCGGCGACGGCATTGATGCCAAGGCCTGCGGCGTTGATGGCTTTTTCCACCGATTTTACCACGCCTTTGTCCCATACGTTGACGACCAGCAGCCGCGCTTCCGGCACGCTGATGGTGGAAACCTGATTGAGAGGCATCATCGCACCATAGGCATCAACCATGATGTTGTCGAGCATGGCGGCGTTGGCGCGGCCGGTGCGCAGGCTGCCGAATTCGGTGTGGAGGGATTTGAGTGCGCCGTCCATGCGGCGGCGAAGTTCATTGATGTCAGCGGTCATAATATATCGTTCCCTTTATGAAAGTGTCGGGGTCAGTGTCAGTAACATTTTCCGACATCGACACTGACACAGGTAAATAAATCACCATTACGTCTTATCCGTAATCAGGGTGAATTTGCCTTTGCCGCACACAGCCTCACGCACGCCATCCTTATTATGAATTGAAAATACCAGAATCGGAATCTGGTTTTCGCGCGCCAGCGAAATCGCCGATGCGTCCATCACCTTCAGGTCGCGCACCAGCACTTCGTGGTAGGATAGGTTTTTAAACAGCCTGGCGTTTTTGGTTTTCCTCGGATCGGCATCGTACACACCGTCCACCTGCGTGCCTTTCATCAGCACATCGCAGCCCATTTCGTTGGCGCGCAGTGCCGCAGCGGTATCGGTGGTAAAGAACGGGTTGCCGGTTCCGGCGGCGAAAATGACGACGCGCCCACGCTCCATATGGCGCTCGGCGCGGCGGCGGATATAGGGTTCGCACACCTGCATCATATTGATGGCCGACAGCACACGGGTATCCACGCCCATGCGCTCCAGGCAATTTTGTATGGCAAGCGCGTTCAGTACGGTTGCGATCATGCCCATGTAATCGGCGCTGGCGCGTTCCATGCCATTTGACTCACCATCGATGCCGCGGAAGATATTGCCGCCGCCCACCACAAGACACAGCTCCACGCCCATGCTGATCGTATTTTTAATGTCGCGGCAGATGCGGTCGATGACTTTGGGGTCTTGCCCATAGCCGCGATCGCCCATCAGCGCTTCACCGGAAATTTTAAGAAGTGCGCGCTTATACAATGGTTTGGAAGAAGGTTTAGAAAGAGGTTTTTTCATGGATTTGCTCATAATGGCTTGTGTATAAAGCAATTTATCGCTTACGGCAAAATAAAAAATGCCGCCCCGGAGGGCGGTTTTTTTACGTTTGTCATTGCGAGGGGGGGACGACGAAGCAATCCGCTTGTCATCCTGAACGAAGTGAAGGATCCTGGATTCTTCGCTGTGCTCAGAATGACCAAAAACTCGATTGCTTCGCTACGCTCGTAATGACGGATGATGGGTTACGCAGCGCCAGCAGCAGCGGCCACTTCGGCGGCGAAATCGCCCTGCTGCTTTTCAATGCCTTCACCGACCTGAAAGCGTACGAAGCCGGTGATCTTGACCGGAGCGCCGACGTCTTTAGCGGCGTCCGCCACCACCTGCGATATTTTGGTTTTGCCATCCACCACGAAGACCTGCTCCATGAGCACCACTTCTTCATAGTATTTGCGCACGCGGCCTTCGATCATTTTTTCGATCACGTCGGCGGGTTTGCCTGATGCGGCCGCCTGTTCACGGTACACATTGCGCTCACGCTCAAGCTTCGCCGCATCCACTTCCGCGGTGGTGACCGCTTCCGGGCGCGAGGCCGCGATATGCATGGCGATCTGCTTGCCGAGCTGGGACAGTTTTTCTGCATTGCCTTCGGATTCCAGCGCCAGCAGGATGCCGATTTTGCCCATACCGGGAGCGGTGGCGCTATGCACATAGCTCGCCACGATGCCTTTGGACACGCCAAGCTGTGCAGCGCGGCGCAGGCTGATATTCTCGCCGATGGTGGCGATGGCTTTCACCACATCCGCTTCCGTTGCGGCCTTCAGGGAGTCCGTATCGCTGCCGTCTTTGAGCGCCTTCTCGGCAATCTGTTTGGCAAGCGCCTGGAACTGGTCGTTCTTGGCAACGAAATCAGTTTCTGAATTGAGCTCAATCATCGCGCCTTTATTGCCGGAAGTGGCAACGGCAACCAGCCCTTCGGCTGCGATGCGGCCGGATTTTTTAGCGGCGGCGGAGAGGCCTTTTTTGCGCAGCCAGTCGACAGCGGCATCCATATTGCCGTTATTCTCAATCAGCGCTTTGCGGCAGTCAAGCATGCCGGCGCCGGTGGTTTCACGAAGGTTTTTGATCTGTTCTGCGTTTACTTGGGTCATGATGAGTTTCCTTATGATTTAGTGGATGACTGGTTGACTCGATGACTGGATGACTAAAAATTATGAGTCATCCAGTCATCCAGTAATCGAGTCATCTATTCTTCTTTTTTTGCAACCTTACCGGGAGCTTTCTTCACGGTCACAACCGGCGCTTTTTTGGCAGCGGGTTTATGGTTGCCGCCGCGGCCACGGCCGGCGGATTTTTTCTTGCCGTCGTCTTCGCCGTCTTCAGATTTTGCTTCGCCTGCTTCCGTCATCATGTTGGAAACGGCGATGATTTCCGCGCCGTTCTCACGCGCGCCCATGTCGGCGCCGCTTTTCACCATGCTCTGTTGCAGCCCGTCAAGCACCGCATCGGAGATGAGGCGGCAATAAAGGCGTATGGCGCGCGAGGAATCGTCATTGCCCGGAATCGGGTAGGTAATGCCTTCGACCGAGCAGTTACTGTCGATGATGGCAACAATGGGAATACCAAGCTTGTTGGCTTCCTTCACCGCGAGGTCTTCCTTGCCGGTATCGATGATGAACAGCAAGTCAGGACGCCCGCCCATGTCCTTGATACCGCCGAGCGAAGCTTCCAGCTTGTCGCGTTCGCGCGTCATGGAAAGCAGCTCTTTCTTGGTGAAGCCGATATTCGGGGTGCTCAGGTTTTCCTCCAGCTTGCGCAGGCGTTTGATCGAGGCCTGGATGGTGGTCCAGTTGGTGAGCAGTCCGCCCAGCCAGCGCTGGTTAATGTAATGCTGGCCGCAACGCTTGGCGGCTTCGGCGATCGGGTCGCTCGCCTGGCGCTTGGTGCCGACGAACAGAATGCGGCCGTTGCCCGACACCACATCGCGCACGGCGGTCAGCGCCTGTTGCAGCATGGGAACGGTTTTGCCGAGATCGATGATATGAATATCGTTACGCACCCCGAAAATATACGGCGCCATACGCGGATTCCAGCGTTTGGTTTTGTGTCCGAAGTGAACGCCGGCTTCAATGAGCTCGCGCATGTTAAAGGCAGGAAGTGCCATAGTTTTAATCCTTTTTCCGGTTAAGCCTCCGCGGCGTGTGAGTGACCCCGAACCATTCGGAGCACCGGATGGCATTTCAGGCACCGCCTGAAAAACCGTCACACCGCGTGTGAAATACCCTTCACTACGAAGGGAAGCAGGTAACTACAGCAAAGACAGCCGCGAATCAAGCGTTTTATGGGAAAAATGCTTTTCCCTGAGATTCGGCCTAACGCGATAACTCCGTCTGCGAGGCCTGCGCCATCTCGACATGGCTGGCATGGGGTTTTGCCCTGTGGGACAGCGTTACCGGTTCTTTTGACTCAGTATGCATACTATTTGCCTTTGCCACGCGCTCTTCCGGCTGGGTTCCCAGGTTATCGAGGGCGATGTGGTGATAGCGGTATAAATCGGACAGCAGCTGGGCGAACACTTCGCCGTATTTCAGATGCTTATCCTTGAAATGATTGGTAAGGTCGGCGGCGGTGTCGGCCAGTAGCTGCGGTAACTGGTCGGGCGGCATTTGCGCCAGGCTATCGGTGACATGCGCATATAATTCATTCATATTCATATCGCGCACGCCAAACGGCGCCCAGTTGCGGATAAAATAGCGGATAGTAAAAAGGCTGCCGCCGATACCGCTTAAAAAATCGATATGTTCTCTGCCGCCTTTACGGAAACTGATTTTTTTCTTGGAAAACCCTTCCCAGGCGACGATGCCAAACGCCACCGTTTCCAGCGCCCCTCCGGCATTGAACGTGAAGCGCTCGCGCATTTTATCCAGCCATGTCGGCGGCGTGGCCGAGTAGGGGTCCGGCGCTTTCGAGGTGATGGCGACGGTTTTGCCGGTAAGGCTCAAAAGCCCGGCATAGTGGGTAAGATGGGATAATTTATTGGTGCCTTTGATGGGAGTCGCCGTGCGGCTAAGTTTATACGCTTCCTTGAACTCGCCTTCCAGCAGCCGGTTGAAGCCTTTGCCCCATTTATTGATGGGAAAAGCCAGCGCGGTCGCCCCGAAATAACGCATCCCGATTTCGCCGACCGTCACCGAGTTGCGCTTAAGGAACCCGTCCATATGGTCTTTCAGGCCCTTTTTTTCCGGCGGGTCGCCGCGCAGCACCGAACGATTTTCCTGAATATCCGGAAGCGCCGCGACGCCGCCGGAGGCATGGGTTCCAAGCTCTTCATTGAAATGGCGCTTCAGGTAAGTGAGGCGGTTTTTATCCTCGCTGCGTTCGGCGCCGTAAAAAAAGACCCAGATATTCGCAAGCAGGTTAGGCACCGCGAGCATCCGCAGGCTCCAATCGGCCTTACGGTCCGGGCGCAGGAAGCTGGAGGTGAGCTGCATCATCTGGCCGGTGAAGGCCATGACGGCGCCGGTCTGCCACGCCTGCTCGGAAAAGGATTTCTTGCGTGAGTAGGGCGTCATCTGCTCGCCCCTCGCGGCAAGCAAATCCAGTATTTCAGACTTTTTTCTATCCCCGTGGGTGACGAAAACGGGGTGGCCGCTCACCTGGGTTTCAGCGATAATTTCCTGCCCGACCGCAGCCGAGGTGAGCCATTGGCGCACGCCTTCCTTGCTGATGGGGCTGTCGATGTGATAAAAACTGAAATTGCCGTCGGATACCGGCGAAAACTCTACGCCTGTAATCGGGGAATCTTTTTTTGAATTGTGAAAAACAGCCATATTCCCTAAATCGCTAATTAAATTCACTTTAACACCCAAAAAAATTAACAACAAGGAGCCTGCGGGCCTGGAATGCAAGATTCACAGAACTGTAACAATTAAGATAAAGCTTATTTATCGTTTCTATTCATATGA
Organism: Alphaproteobacteria bacterium; assembly: GCA_016124665.1. Taxonomy (GTDB): domain Bacteria; phylum Pseudomonadota; class Alphaproteobacteria; order Caulobacterales; family Maricaulaceae; genus Hyphobacterium. The sequence goes on from WGNH01000023.1 coordinate 10,982, forward strand.
TTAACTGTTTAAGGGAAGCGAATTGAAAAAAACGCTGCGCATCGGGCCGATATGGATGCAAATAGTTTTGAAAAAGAACGATATACATGGGATAATGGGCAAAAATAACAGGGGCGTTGGCAATGGATAAGCCAATATTGCCGGAAGAACAGCGCAACCCGGAAGACGCATCCGGGCAGCAGCCTGCGCACGAAAATCCGGCGCAGGGCGTCGGCGCTTATGCTGCGCACAGCAGCTATGGCCCTGCTGATTTGACGGCGGAAAGCTGGGAAAAAAGCAAGCGTCCCTGGAATGCGACGCCGGAAGGGCGGCTTGCTATCAGGCTCTTCTCCCGCGGCATCATGGGCGCCGCTTTTTTTACCGCAGGCGGCATGCTGAACCGTAAGCTGATGCATGACACCGGGGTTCATGGAATGCATTATGAAGAAGGCTACACCGCCGGGAAGTATGATGCCACCAAGCCGTTTTCCGAGCAGGATAATCCGCTTAAATTCATCGCGAAGATGATCGACACCTTTGTCGGCAAGCCGATCGAGCTGACCGTGCATGCCGTAACCGGCAGCGAAGCGACGGCTAAAAACGCCGTGCGCTTTCGGCCCACTAAATTCAAAAACTTTGAATATTCGACGTATGAAGCTGCGCGCGTCGCGGGAAAGCCGGTGCCTGATCTGTACCGCGGCCGCTCGCTGGGCAATGAGATAGTGAACGTCACCTTTGACTTTTTCTGCGCGAGCATCGGCGATGCGTTCGGACGCGATATCGCCGGGCTGGTCGATCCGAATGTGAAGAAAAAATGGGTGAAGGACGGCCATGTCGATGTGCCGGAAGCCCTTAAGACCATGATGAAAACCACCTGGCGCTATGTAAGCTATAATGGCGGCGAAGATTGGGCGGTCGCGCTGCCGTATGTCTATTTCATGAAGGGGCAGCGGCATGTGATCGACAAGATTTCGCCGGGTTTTGCCTATGACTTCGACCGCGGCTTAAACGGTGGCAGTTTTAAAATCGATAAGCAGGGCAATGTCATCGGCAATTATAATATCGAGGGGATGATCGACCTGCAAAACCGCTTCACGGTTTATAATATGGGCACGCTGGCTTACCGCGAGGCTTACGATTTTGTCGACAGAAAATTAAAGGGTAAGCATGCGGTTCTTTACGGTTCGCCGGATAAGGATACTACCAACCAGACGCTTACGGAAAAAGCTTCCAACATCGTAAAATGGCTGGCGCGCAGCGTAGTGAAGGGCGGTATTTTCATGACGCCCGCCGTGCCGTTTTTCTGGATCACGCGCACGCCGCAAACCAAATATCGCGGCCTGTTTATCCACACCGACGAGCATGGTCGCGCCATGACGCTTAACTACGAAAATCAGGCAACGCTTAAACGCGTTGAGGGATGGCGCGCCGCCAGAGCGACCGGAAAAGCACCGCAAGGCGAGGAGCCATTCCGCAAATACGAGAACGTGTATGCGAATGAGTTCAGGCCGCCGGACTATAGCTCAAACGAAGCCACCGGCTTCACGCGCGA
>WGNH01000029.1 GCA_016124665.1 Alphaproteobacteria bacterium
AGGACTATATCGAGCAGGGATTGTTCACCGCGATCGATCAGGTCAAGGAAGCCACTGGCGAGGACAGCGTCAACACGGTTGGCTATTGCATCGGCGGCACCATGCTCGCCTCCGCTCTTGCCTTGCTCGAAGCACGCGGCGAAAGCAGCAAGATCGCTTCGGCCACCTTCTTTGCCGCGCAGACCGATTTCGAGCTCGCAGGCGACCTCCTCCTCTTTGTCGATGATGCCTGGTTCAACGAAATCAACCGCCTTATGGAAGCCCAGGGCGGCGTGCTCGACGGCCGCACCATGTCGGACACATTCAACCTTTTGCGTTCGAATGATCTGGTCTGGTCCTTCGTGGTGTCGAATTACCTGCTCGGCCGCCAGCCACAGGCGTTTGACCTCCTGTACTGGAATGCCGACCAGACCCGCATGCCGCAAAAGCTGCATCTCTGGTATCTCGAAAATATGTACCGCAAGAACCGGCTCGCCAGGAAAGAGATCGAGATGGACGGTCTGACCCTCGATCTGACAAAAATCAAAACACCGGTCTTCATGCAGGCCAGCCGCGATGATCACATCGCTCCCTACCAGTCCGTTTATCGCGGCGCGAAACTGTTCGGCGGGCCGGTGCGGTACATGCTGGCCGGATCCGGTCACATTGCCGGCGTCATCAACCATCCCGGCGCCAATAAATACCAGCACTGGGTCAACAAGGACCTGCCGGAGACTGTCGAGCAATGGCTGGACGGCGCAACAGAAGTGCCCGGCTCCTGGTGGGAGGAATGGCGCGACTGGCTGTATGAGCGTTCGGGCGACGATGTACCGGCACGCCAGCCGGGCGATGGCAAGCTGAAACCGATCTGCGATGCGCCGGGCGAATATGTGCTGGTAAGGAGCTGAGCATTGGTATGATTGGCCGATGGCTGGCAGATAAGTATACGGCGATCAAACGGCGCTTCGCGGCACCCCGGTTGTTTCTGGCGGACAGGACATTGGTTTACATTGCCGGAGGCAATGAACAGCGCATGCCCTTTGATGAAATCCAGCGTATTGATGCCTATCCCGGCATGACCGACGCATCATTCCAGTGGGCGGTCGTCTACACCGGCTCCCGCGATAAAATCACCATTCTGGAAAGCACGGAAAACTTTATCCCGGTCTTTGATGCCGTGCTGGAGCATCTGGGAATGAACGGGCCGGAGACCCGCACAAATCTGGTGTCCATGTCGCCCTATGACGGCAAGAACCAGATGAAGCGGATGGTCTATCAGAGGCAAGCATCCACCCCGACGGTTTGACAGTCATGTACTTATGACTGGTGCCGCTAGATAACATCCCTATTCTATTTTGAATGAATAACTGGGCAGAATACCAGATCGCACTGGCGATCCATGAATCGGGCAGCCATGCGGCCGCTGCCAAACATCTAGACGTCTCCCAACCCACGATCAGCCGCGGCCTTCGCGCACTGGAATCGCGTTTGGGAGAACCGCTCTTCGAGCGCCGCGATGGTGAGAACCGGCCGACCGAGTCCGGCAAGGCTGTTATTCGCCATGCTCTGCGCATGCGGGATGATGCCGCTGCCATCGAACGGGCCATTGCGCGAAGCGAGGATGAGATCACCGGCGAAGTCGTGATTTCCGCCAGCGACGGCGTCGGTGGTGACTGGCTGCCGCACGTTCTGGCGTCCTTGCGGGACCGGCATCCCGGCCTGATTCTGCGCATCGATCTCGGCATGCAAAAAGCCAATCTGGCCGCCGGCGAAGCCGACATAGCCTTGCGCTGGCGATCACCGGGCGAGCAGCAGAGCCTGATTGTGCGCAAGGCAGCCACGGTTGGGTGGGGGCTTTATGCCGCCCCGTCCTATCTGGACAAATTCGGGCGCCCCTGGTGCGCCGATCATCTCAAACCCCATCGGCTGGTCGACTGGGGCTATATCAATCCCGATGGCTGGCCGGAATCCGACGCGGGAGAGATTGTCCGTCCGATACAAGCCGCCGTCATCGCCAACAGCGCCTCCAGTCACTTGCAGGCGATGAAGTCCGGCTTTGGCATCGGCATGACATCGCAACGGTTGGCGCGGCAGTCTGGCGACGCTCTCGAGCGGGTCTTGCCGCAGCATGAAAGCGTACAGGAATTGTTTCTGGTCGCGCATGACGGTGTAAAGCGCAGCCGGCGGCACCGGCTCGTCTTTGACCACCTTGCCGAAAGCTTCAAACGCGATGCGGCCCATTTCCGTAAAGGTGATTTTTCAGTCTTCGCTGGCGCATAAAAAAGGGCCGGTCCAGGACCGGCCCTTCCAGTTGAGATGCTGGCCTGCCTATTGGGCAGCGGCCAGCGTCCGGGAAGAAACAAGGGCGTGATTTTCGGCAACCACGATTTCATCAGGCGCGATTTGCGACGCCGCCGCAAAAGCCCGCGCGGAATCTCCCAATCGACCGACGCGATAGAGCACCGCGCCGTAATTGTTGTTGGCCTGCCATGTGACACGGGCTTCCAGAGCATTTTCACACGCTTCCAGCGCCGCATCGTATTGGCCTTGCATGGCGCGGGCAGCACACAGATTGGACCAGGCCGCAGATCGGCGGCCGCTGGTCAGCCCTCGCTCGGTTGCCTGCAGGGCAATGCCGGCCGCCTGCCGGAATTCACCGCCTTCGAATTTACTGGCACTGAGCCGGATTATGCCTGTTGTTGTAGTCTGAACCACAAATTCGGGTGCATCAGCGGACTGCGCACCCACTACCGGCATGAATGTGATCGTCACGAGTATGGGGAGAAGAGTTTTTATCAGTTTCATAGTCGCCTCCTTGCGAACGAGGAGACAGATAAACCTAACCCAGAATGAATAAAATGACCCCGATTGCATCATCAAAATACAATTGTGTATATTCTACCACGTCCGCCCATTCGCGGCGTGGGCTCGCTATCACGCCTGTCCGAACTGAAGCTCAATATAGCGTTTGTACACGCCTTCCCGGCCGAGCAATTCGTCATGCGTGCCATGATCGGCAATACGACCCTCTTCCATGACAATGATGCGGTCGGCATTGCGCACGGTGGCCAGCCGGTGCGCAATCACCAGGGTTGTCCGGTCCCTGGACGCTGCCTCGAAGGCAGCCTGGATGACCTGCTCGCTTTCCGGGTCCAGCGCACTGGTCGCTTCATCGAGCAACAGGACCGGCGTATCCCGCAGGACGGCCCGCGCGATGGCTATACGCTGACGCTGGCCGCCGGATAGCGTGCCGGCGCTTTCGCCGAGCTGCGTGTCATAGCCCTCGGGCAGCGCCATGATGAAATCATGCGCATTCGCCGCCACCGCCGCCGCCCTGACCTCGTCTTCCGTGGCCTCCGGACGGCCAAAGCGGATATTCTGCGCCACCGACCCGCTGAACAGGGGCGCATTCTGCTGCACAACGGCGAGCTGCCGGCGCAGCGCCTGCGGTTCAACGGAGCGGATATCGGTGCCATCAAGTTCGATGTGCCCGGAGGCTGGATCGTAGAGCCGCAATAATAGCTGGAAAATGGTCGATTTGCCTGCACCGGAAGGCCCGACCAGGGCCACCGTCTCGCCGGAATGAATTTCAAAGCTGACATCCGACAGCGCCAGCGCCTCCGGCCGCGCCGGGTAGGCAAAACTGACAGAGCGGAATGAGAGCTCACCCTTCACCGGCATTGCGAGCTGTACCGGGCTGACCGGCGCGGCGATGTCGGTTTTCGCCGACAGCAATTCCATCAGCCGTTCGGTCGCCCCTGCGGCCCGCATCACTTCCGCATAGGTTTCCGTCAACATGCCGACGCCGCTGACTGCAACAAAGGCATACATAACAAACTGTGTCATCGCGCCGGGCGTGATCGCTTCCGCCTGCACCTGAACCGCGCCAAACCAGAGCACGGCAATCAATCCGGTCAGAATGACCGTGAAAATCACCGCCGTCATGGCTGCACGTACACCGATCCGTTTGAGCGAAATCGCAAAGGTCGATTCAACCACCTGCCGGAAACGTGCGCTCTCTTCCGGCTCCCGCGTGAAAGCCTGTACGGTTTCAATGGCCTGCAGACTCTCGCCGGCCCGGGCCGAGGCATTTGCCAGCTCATCCTGGGACTCACGCGAAAGCCGTTGTACGCGGCGGCCGAAGAACAGAATGGGAAGCAGAATGACCGGCCCCATGGCCAGAACCATCAAGGCCAGTTGCCAGTTGACCACGACCATCAATGTCAGGGCCCCGGCCGTCGTCGCTACGGTGCGCAGGGCGACCGACACGGACGAGCCGACAACCGTCTGGATCAGCGTCGTATCCGTCGTCAACCGGGACAGGACCTCGCCAGTACGCGTATCGACATAAAAGGAGGGGCTGAGCGTCAGCAGATGATCAAACACCGCCCGCCGCAAATCCGCGACCACGCGCTCGCCGAGGCGGCTGATGAAATAAAAGCGAAAAGCGCTCGCCAGCGCCAGACAAAACGCCACGCCCATTCCGGCCAGGAAATAGCCGGACAGATCCGACCCGATTGAAAACGCCTCACAGGCCGCCGAATCCGGCGCACCGCCAAAGCCGCAATCGACCACCAGGCGGAACGCCGCCGGCAGGATCAGGGTCAGCCCGGATGCAAGGATCAGGAAAATCGAAAATGCGGTCAGCAGGGCCGGATAGCGCATGATATAGGGAATCAGGCGCCGCAGCGGCTTTACGCTGCGGGCTTTTGCACGGTGGGCGGCATCCCGCTCCATCTCGGCAGCAAATCCGGACCCGCGATCCTTGTCGGCCTGCTGATAGCGGGTGTCGGATGCAGACATTCATGACTCCTGAGTCGGGCGCTTCGGACCTGCCCTATGGCTTTCTGGCGATAATGAAAACGGCCTTGTGCCCCTCAGGTAGCCATTCCTGAACAATTTCGAAACCGGCTGTGCGCAGAGCCGCGCTCAAATGCCGCTGTGAAAAGAAAGCGACATAAGGAACGGCACCGAACAAACGCCCGATGGCGAGAAAGGGTTGCAAAAGTCTCATAGTGCCCGACAGGCAGGCCGTGCTGGAAACGAAATAACCACCGGATTTCAGGAGATCATGAGCCTTGGCGATGCCGGCACCGGGATCCCGCAACAGATGAAGCAGGCTGTGCATCATCACCATGTCGAATTGCTGACCGGCAAGATCGGGATTATCGAGTCCTCCAACCTCGAAGGTCACATTCTCGATGCCCTGCGCCTGTGCCTTTGACCGCGCGATCTCGATCATTTTTTCGGAAATGTCGGTGGCCAGAATGTGCTGTGTAAAAGGGGCATGATGGAGTGCCGTCGTACCGGTTCCGCAGCCAAATTCGATGACCCGGCTGCCCGGGGTAAGCAGGGCGCGGGTCATATCCAGCTTCTTCTGGTACGCAGCTTCATCGTCAAGAGGCTGTGCGGCATATTTTTCGGCCGTCCGATTCCAGAACCCGGCATCATTATTCATTTTCTGCTCTTTCGTTTTGATCACTGGACATGCAGCGGTGACATGCCTTGAATGTCGGCATCAATATATAAGTTCGACTCATAAAAGTTGCGCAATTTTGATCAATGGACACACCAGCAGCCGGGTCAGGATTGTGTTCGACGTCATTGCCAGAATCTTTGCCGAAAACAAAACGGGCGGCCCGAAGGACCGCCCGTAATACACAGTATAAGCCTTGGTTTAGCGCTTGGAGAACTGGAAGCTCCGGCGCGCTTTCTTGCGGCCATACTTCTTGCGCTCGACCACGCGGCTATCACGGGTCAGGAAGCCTTCGGCTTTCAACGGACCGCGAAGCCCCGGCTCGAACAGGGTCAGGGCCTTGGAAATACCGTGACGGACCGCACCGGCCTGGCCCGACAATCCACCACCCTTGACGGTGCAGATCACGTCGAACTCGTCCTTGCGTTCGGTCACATCAAATGGCTGTTGCAGCATCATCCGCAAAACAGGACGCGCGAAATAGACTTCCTGTGCGCGGCCATTCACGGTGATTTTGCCGGAACCGCGCTTGATCCAGACACGGGCAACGGCGTCCTTGCGCTTGCCAGTCGCATAGGAGCGGCCAAGCTCATCGATCTTCGGTTCAGGCAGCTCGGCGGTTTCATTGGCGACGACGGGCGCATCTGACTCTTTCAGAGCGTCCTTGAGGTCTTCGAGGGAACGGGCGTTCTCGGACATGGGCTTAGCTCCGGACATTCTTGGTATTCATCGACTTGAAGTCGATAACTTCAGGCTGTTGAGCCTCATGCGGATGCTCGGTGCCGGCATAAACGCGCAGCTTCGAGAATTGACCCCGGGCGAGCGGGCTGTCTTTTGGCAGCATGCGCTTCACGGCGAGTTCGACAACGCGTTCCGGATGTTTGCTGCCGAGAATCTTCTCCGGCGACGTCTCCTTGATACCACCCGGGTGACCGGTGTGGCGGTAGTATCGCTTGTCGCCCATCTTGCGTCCGGTGAACCGGACCTTGTCGGCATTGATAACAATCACATGATCGCCCGTATCAACGTGCGGTGTGAAATCCGGGCGGTGCTTGCCCCGAAGGCGGGTGGCGACGAACGCTGCGAGACGGCCGACAACGGCATCCTCGGCGTCTACGACGATCCACTTGTTCTCCACCTCCGCAGGCTTTGCGGTAAAGGTTTTCATGATGTGTCTCTCGAACTTCTGGCCGGTTTCAGGCCTGATGGAGCGCGCGGGATAGGCCTCTGTGCGTTTGGCGTCAACTGATATTTCAGAGCCACATTAAATCAATATGTTAGTGATACGGTATTTAGATACCGTAGAAATAATAAGTTTTTGTAAGACTCTTTTGCCTGTGTGAGCGCACGGCTAGAAAAGTCGCAGCTTCAGGGATTACAGACATGCTCAATCGACGTCAGTTTCTTCGCAACACCGCCGCAGCGACAGCCGCCTTCTCAGGCCTTGCCGCAGTATCCGGCTGCGCCAGGGCGGATAATGCCCCGCTCGCGATTACACCGCCGAATCTGGTTCCTGACCCGGCCGGTCTGCTCGATCTGCCGCCGGGCTTTTCCTATTCGGTCATTTCAACCGAAGGCGACGAGATGGATGACGGCCTGCTGACGCCGGGTGATTTTGACGGCATGGCCGCCTTCGAAACGTCCGACGGTCTGACGCTCGTGCGTAATCACGAATTGCACCCGTTCGAGTTTGAAAAATCCCCCTTCGGCCCGGAGGCCGCACGATTGGGCTTGATTGATCCGGCCCGCCTCTATGACCGCCGCGATGACGGGACCGGCCTGCTGGGAGGAACGTCGACACTTGTTCTGGACCCGGTCACACTGGAACTGAAGCAACATTTCCTGTCACTGGGCGGCACCTATAACAATTGTGCCGGTGGCCCGACGCCCTGGGGCAGCTGGCTCACCTGCGAGGAAACCGTTGACCGCCGGGGCGATCACCTTGACCGCGACCATGGCTTTGTCTTCGAGGTTCCCGCCTCCGCGCGCGAACTGGTCCGCGCCGAACCTCTGGTGGGGCTGGGCCGATTCCGGCACGAAGCCGTTGCCATCGATCCGGGCACAGGAATCACCTATCTGACCGAAGATGAGTACGATAACTGCCTGTTTTACCGTTTCATTCCAGACCGGCCAGGCGAATTGCAGCGCGGCGGCAGGCTGCAGGCGCTGAAAATCCGCGGCCAAAACGGCTTTGACACGCGCAACTGGGACGCGCGGAATTTCCAACCGGGCGACAGCCTGACCGTCGAATGGATGGATGTCGAAGACAGCGCCAATCCGGACAACGACATCGCGATTCGTCATATCGCCTTGGGCGCAGCTCAATTCACGCGTGGCGAAGGCATCTGGTTCGGAGAAAACGAGCTTTACTTCACCTGTACCGATGGCGGTCCCGCGCGCCAGGGCCAGATCTTCCGCTATATTCCGTCGCCGCACGAAGGAATGCCGGCCGAAGCCACTGAGCCGGCACGGCTGGAACTGTTCATCGAGAGCCCCGGTGATGAAACCATGGGGATGTGCGATAATATAACGATTGCGCCCTGGGGTGATCTGATCGTGGCCGAGGATGGACGCGGCGAACAGTACATTCGCGGCGTGACGCCAGCCGGACGTATCTATACGCTTGCCCGGAACGCGTTTAACGAAAACAGCGGCTACAGTGAGTTTTGTGGACCATGCTTCTCTCCGGACGGAACTATTCTCTTCGTCAACGTACAGTCAGAACCTTCGCGGACGTTTGCGGTCCGGGGGCCCTGGCACGAATTGGGCTGATCGCTGGCGGCGCTTTGCTGCTGGCGGCCTGTGAACCGGCCAGCGAAACCGGCACGGTGGAATCCGCAGCCGGACCAGCACGAGATGACTCCTATCTGGAGCTCGTATCGACCGGGGTGATGGAAACGATTGAAAGCGAAGGCGTTGCAGCCGTCGCATTTCTGCCCGACCCGTCGACGTCCTGGTCCGGCTTTATCGCCGCAGCGGCGGAAGAAGGCGGGATCGACCTGTTCGATATAGAAGGTGAGTCGGTCCACCGTATGACGGGTTCGCGCTTGTGGGGACTGGCCGCCGCGCCGGGATTCCAGTTGAGGGGCGAATCCCTTCCGCTTCTGTTCGGAGCCGACCGTGATACCAATCTTGTACGGGCCTATGCCCTGCTGAGAACGGGACCCGAGCTGATCGAGGCGCCGATCCAGCCGATTGGTCCACAGGGAGACATCGCATCCGTCTGCGGACTTGGCGAAGGCATCGGTTATGTCGACCTCATGGTGCTGTCCCGTGGCACGACGGCCGAAATCTGGCGGATAGCCGATGATGGCGGCGATCTGATCAGCGCCACGCTCCGGGAACGTTTCGAGCTTCCCTCACCGGTCCGGACCTGTGCTGCAGGCAATGGAAGCATCTACGCTTCCGGACCCGCTGGGGGCATTATACGGCTATCAGTGGATGGCCGCATTGAAGCGCAAACGGATGGATATGCCATATCGCTGGCGGCAGGAGAGTTTCTCGGCCGGCCGGTTCTGATACTGTCGAATGGAACCAATAATACACTTGAAATCCGTGACGGCCGCACGTTGGAACTTATCGGCGATGCGATTATTCGTGACGGATTCTCGATCCCCGGAGTCGATCAGCCCGGCGCAATTGCAACAACGGAATCATCCTATGGCGGCACCGCATACCAGAGCGGACTGGTGGCCGTTGCTGACGAAACCGATGGCCGGATCCGCCTGATCGCACGGGAAACCTTCGCGCGCGGGATCACCGTAATTGACTAAACGCGCCGGGATTTCCAGGTCACAATCGCGGCGGCACTGAACAAGGCGATCGCGCCCGCCTGGTGCAGCAGTGACAGGCTGAGTGGAGCCGCATGGACGAGTGTGGTGATTCCCAGAACAATCTGCACCGCTGTCATCGACGCGATCCAGATGGCACCGGCCCGCAGCGCCGCAGCATGACTGCGCCATAATGCCAGCGACAACAGGCCGGCACAGACCGCAACCAGATAACCGGTCCAGCGGTGATGCAGCTGGACAGCCGGGCGGCTTTCGAAGGCCGCCTGCAGCCAGCCCATACCGCCAAGATAACCGTCCGGGATCAACCGTCCTTCCATCAGCGGCCAGGTTGTGAAGATACGTCCGGCATCCAGCCCCGCGACAAAGGCGCCAAGAATGATCTGGGCGAAGACCAGCACCCAGAAGCCTGCCACCCAAGGCGCCGTGCCATCCCGGGTCCGCGCGCTCACGCCGTAACGCGCATCCAGCGCAACCCAGATCGTCAGGCCGAGAATGACGAATGCCATGCCGAGATGGGTCGCCAGCCGGTACTGACTGACGTCCAGCCGGTCGACAAGGCCGCTGGAGACCATCCACCATCCGATCGCGCCCTGCAGCCCGCCGAGGATCAACAGGATGACCAGCGGCAGTTTGAGACGCCCCGGTATCTTTCCCCGGATCCAGAAAACAGCCAGCGGAATGGCAAAAACCAGCCCGATCATCCGGCCAAGAAACCGGTGGCCCCATTCCCACCAGTAAATGAACTGGAATTCCTCCATGCTCATGCCGCGGTTCTGTAACTGGTATTCGGTCGTGGAGCGATAAAGCTCCAGCTCATTCTGCCAGCCCGCCTCGGTCAGCGGCGGAATGGTCCCGGTGACAGGCCGCCATTCGGTGATGGACAAACCTGAGTCGGTCAGCCGCGTCGCGCCGCCAATCAGGATCATGGCGGACACCATTGCGGCCACAATCAGGAGCCAGATGAAGATCGCATTGCTGGTCTGCGGGCGGGCAAGAGACATGACAATTCCTCCGCTGCCCGACTTAACCGCCCTTCCCCGCTTGGCAAGTCCCGGCGATCATTCGCCGCAGGTGGGAAAAGGGGCTCGCCTCCGGCAAATCTCGCGCTAGTCTTTGCACCGACAAAGAGACCAACGGGGAGAAATATGAGCGATCTGGAATCCTTCCGCAACGACGTCCGTGACTGGCTTGAAGCCAATTGTCCTGACTCGATGCGCAAACCGATGAAGTCGGAAAAAGACATCTGCTGGGGTGGCAAACGCTTCGAGTTTTCCAGCGGCGATCAGAAAGCCTGGCTCGAGCGCATGGCGGAGAAAGGCTGGACCTGCCCGTCCTGGCCGAAGGAATACGGGGGTGGCGGCCTGTCCAAGGACGAAGCCCAGATCCTGAAAGAGGAAATGGAGCGTATCAAGGCCCGTCCGCCCCTGATCTCCTTCGGCATCTGGATGCTCGGACCGGCGCTGCTGAAATACGGTTCCGAAGAGCAGAAACGCCATTACCTGCCACAGATTACACGTGGTGAAATCCGCTGGGCCCAGGGGTATTCCGAGCCCGGTGCCGGCTCCGACCTGGCAGCGCTTCGCACGAAGGGCGATGACAAGGGCGATCACTGGGTCGTCAATGGCCAGAAGGTCTGGACCAGCTATGCCGATGAATGCGACTGGATTTTCGCGCTCGTCCGGACTGAGCCAGATGCGCCGAAACACCTTGGCATTTCATTTCTCCTGATCGATATGGAATGGGACGGGGTCTCGACCAAGCCGATCAAGCTTATTTCCGGTAAATCGCCCTTCTGCGAAACCTTTTTCGACGACGTGAAAGTGCCCAAGGAAAATATCGTACACGAGTCGGGTCGTGGCTGGGACGTCGCCAAATACTTGCTCTCTCACGAGCGCGCGAATATTGCCGGGGGTGGCAGTGGCGCTCAGATGAACCCGGTCGCGGCAGCCCACAAATCCGGTGAAGTTGATGAAAATGGCCGCGTCGCGGATCCCATCCTGCGCGGCGACATTGCCCGGCTGACCATTGATGCCCTCGCCTTTGAAACCACGCTGCAACGGATCAAGGACCAGGCCGACGGTGGCCAGGGTGTGGGCGCGAAGGCGTCCATGCTGAAATATTACGGCACCGAGCTGAACAAACGCCGTCATGAACTGAATATGTCGGCACTCGGCTCGGACGGGCTGTTGTGGGAAGGTGAAAATCCCGAGGATGGCGATCCGGCGCGCGGCTGGTTGCGGTCACGCGCCAATTCCATCGAAGGCGGGACGTCCGAAATCCAATTGAACATTCTGGCCAAGCGTGTGCTTGAGCTTCCGGGCGGCTGATCGGGGATCTATCAATGAGCTATATTCTATCCGAAGAAGAACAGATGCTGCGCGATAGTGCGCAAGCGTTTTTGGCCGAAAAGTCCCCGGTTTCCGAACTCCGCCGTCTTCGCGACGAAGGCTGCAAGGACGGATTCCGTCATGCCATCTGGAAAGACATGGCGGATATGGGCTGGAATGGCATTGTCATTCCCGAGGAATATGGCGGGGTGGACATGGGATTCACGGCCGCCGGCCTCATCCTTCAGGAGATGGGCCGCACGCTGGCGGCCACACCTTTCCTCGCTTCCTCCGTGCTTTGTGCCACGGCATTGCGCTATGGCGGTACAGAAGGTCAGAAATCCGAACACCTTCCGAAAATCGCATCCGGCGAAAAGGTCTATGCGCTGGCGGTCGATGAGAAAGCCCGGCACGACGCTTCGCATATAGAAACCCGGGCCAGAAAGGACGGAAACGGCTTCCGCCTCAGCGGGCAGAAGCGCCATGTGGTCTGCGGCAATGGTGCCGACATGCTGATCGTGGCCGCCCGCATGGATGACGACTCCATTGGGCTTTTCCTGGTCGATCCGGAAACCAGTGGCGTAGAGCGCACTCTGCGCCGGTCGGTCGACAGCCACGCCCCGGCCAACATCCATTTCGACGATGTGAAGCTGGATGGCGATGCATTGTTGTCGGAAACTGAAGACGGATCCGCCCTGCTCGACCTGGTACTCGATTCAGGCCGGGCCTGCCTGGCCGCCGAGCAGCTGGGCATCGCCGAGGAGGCGTTTTCCCGCACGCTCGATTACATCAAGGAACGCGAGCAATTTGGTCAGAAGATCGGCTCATTCCAGAGCCTTCAACACCGCGCCGCGCATCTGCTGACCGAGGTGGAAATGACCCAGTCGCTCGTGATCAAGGCCTTGCGGCAACTCGATGAAGCGCCCTCGCAGGCGCCTTTGTGGATCGCTGCGGCCAAGGCCAAAGCCACCAGAGTTTCTCGTCTCTCATCAGCCGAGGCCATCCAGATGCATGGCGGTGTCGGCATGACCGATGAATACGAGATCGGCTTCTTCTATAAACGGGCGCAGGCCGCTGGCGAATTCCTCGGCGATGACGCCTGGGGTGCCGGACGTGTGGCGGAGCTCAGCGGCTACTGATCCGTCCAACGTGACAACACTGGAAGGGCTGCTCATCGGGCGGCCCTTTCTGTTTGCCCTAGTGCTGCCGCATTCTGTTTGCCTGATAGCGCAAAGAGCGGGAGGACATGATGGCAAACACATCCCTTTCACGCGCGCATGGCCGCGGCGGCGTCATGGCCCGGATGCTGATACTGTTATCCTCCGTGTGTCTGGCCGCCGGACTCCTGACCCCGATGCTGGAAACTCAGCGCCTGATCTTCTTCTCGCAGGCGCATTCCCTGATCGATGTCACCCGGGCCCTGTTGGAAAATGAAAACTATCTCCTCGGACTGGTCATCCTCGTTTTTTCGATCCTGTTTCCGATTGCAAAAGCCTTCTACCTGTCAGCCGTGAACGCCGGCTGGGCACATGGCCGCAGCGCACTCATCTGGGTGGACCGCCTCGGCAAATGGTCGATGCTTGATGTGCTGATCGCCGGGCTGATCGTTTTCACACTGTCAGGCGACCGGGCGGTCCGGATTGCGGAACAGCCCGGCCTCTATTTCTTCACCATCGCGATATTCGGTCTGATGATCGCGTCCGGCCTTATCGTTCGTGATACCCGCAATGCCAATCAGCAGGCTGACAGCCGGTCCTGACCTGACGTTTTGCACATATCGAAGATATAATCCCAGCCAGACGGCCCCCCATCATTGTTCAGATAAAAACGATAGGTCGTATCATTGCTGACCAGCTGAACGGCAAAGTCGAGCCCGTTAGCCGGATTACGCAGCCGGGTATAATTCCCTTCATTCCGATCATACGTCTCCATGCACAAAGCCGTCGCAATCACTTCGATTTCGTCCGAAGTAGCCGTACCGGTTTCGGTCACAGCGACCTCTGCAACGCGGCGCGAGATTCGCCTCGACGTGGAATTGCGCGGTGCGCAGGCTTCATATTGCACGACATCGAAAATTCCGGTGACGGCATTACCCCTTCCTGACCGGTTCTCTGCGGCAAAAGAAAAGCTGTAATTACCCGGCGCCGCCGGCAGAGTTCCACTAATGACACCGGTCAAGCTATTGAAATCATAGTCACCGGAAGGTGCTGAAATGAGCACGAACCGGTCAATACTGATATTCGAGTCAGCATGATCATCCAGATCAACAGAGAAGATACCATCGGTATCGTCCTCGACCGTGAATGGCGTCACGGTCGGAACCGGCAGGGCGTTAATAGTGATGCTGGCCGCAACCGGTGCCGACCAGCCGCTGGAATTGCCCGCCCGATAGGTAAAGCTGTCCGATCCGCCAAGTGCGCCAGCTGTATAGGTGTAGCGCCCCGTCGACGTATTCAACTCAACACTCCCGAGCGAGGGACCGCTGACAATCTCAAAGCGATCATAATATCCTGATGCGTAGCTCGTCAGCGCACCGCTCGCTTCATCGAACGCCGTGACCGCAAATGCATGCGGTGAAGCCGCGGGCGGTACCACCGGCCCCTGGTCGCGAACCGCAACAGATGTTGACCCCCGTACGGCTCCCCCCACCTCCATGCGGAACTGGAAACGCTGCCGCGGGCTGAAGGGTGTGACATGGCCGGTCCGGACAAATACGCCGAATGTCGGTGTTTCATTCGGACCAATATCAAGGGTCAGTGAATCAGCCGGAGGGGCCAGACAGACGCCGCTCGTATCCGTCTGACAGACTTGGCCTGTTGCAGGCAGGCCGGAGTCGAGGGATTGCGCGCTGACCGTGACATTGCCTGCGCCGCCCAGATTGATCGTCGCAACGGAGAACACGCCTCTGCGGCCGTCCGGCACATCAACAATCCCGGTATTACCGACCGTCGCACTCAAGGCGATAATATCCGGCCCACCAGCCGCATCGGCACCCAGATTAACCGTGTTCAATCCCGGCGAAACAGCGGCCATCGGAACATTGTCGCATGATGCATAAGGCGCGAAACTGACACCGGACACATCAGCGCCGGGTGTCAGCGAAATCAGGAAGGTCTGGAAAGCGCCACCCGGAATTGACACGGGCGTATTGGCATCCCCCACCAGGGCATTCGTGTTCGGATCGGTCCGCTGATAGTTGAAACTGTCCCGGTAAGGGCCGTGGTGCTCGATGATGCAATTCGTGGCGTCTACCTGATTCGGGTTGATCACCGTCATGAATGCGGTGGCAGCACTGCCCGTAGCGACAAACCGGCTCGTTGGCAGGACAGACGACCGCAGCCGGTTGTTCGGCACCGCCTGGGCCGGAAACCCGACCGCATATCGCCGCAAGGCCTCGGCGGAATAAGAGCCTGCGCTGTTGTCTGCCGGGTCCAGGGGAATACCGCAGACGCTGCCGCGTTCCGGGCATTCGATGGTCGGATCTGAAAACTGCGGGACCCGGCCGCTGCCATACGCCATGACCGATGTGAAAATACCGCCATCAGCATTGGCGCTGTCGATCCGGAAACCGCGTGCCCAGTCCACAGGGCGGCCCGACGTGCCATCCGTTTCGAGCCCGTGTGCCAGACCCATATTGTGCCCGGTTTCATGGGCCAGGGTCAGCCCGTTATGACAGACATTGATGTGCGAGCGCCCGGTAAAGTCGTCCGTTGGATTATGCAGAAATCCCAGCCCGCAAAAATCATCACGGTCGGGATCCCGCACACGGTTGAGAGAGAGTACATCCACACCGAGCGAATCGATGCGGTCCTGAAGGCCGGCAAAAATACCGCTCCGGCCGTAGAGATCATCGAGAAGATCATCACTCGGATAATCCGCCGCAACAGCCATGAACTGGAGCTGGGTGAGGTCGGCAGACAGCGGCACGTCTGACTCCGTGAGAGCGGTCTCCAGATTACCGATATCGGTCGCCGCGAGATCCGGCAGGCCCCAGCCATGCGTCTCAATCATCGAGCTGTCATAGAAATAGAGAAAATCCAGCGTGTCGGATCCGGCCAGAACACGATCGGGCTGCGCTTCGGCAATGCCGGACGGTGCGTGCATCCGGATATCCGCCAAACCGTCATCAAAAACCGGTTCTTCGGGGGCGGGCCGCATGACCAGACCGCCGGAACGCTCGGGCTGGATGACGAATTCGCCACGGTCTGTCCAGACCCGTCCGTAGGTTGCATTCAGCCCGATATGCATCAACACACCCTGCCCCGGCGTGCCGAAATCAATCTGCAGATGGCGGCCGCCCGACGATGTCGGCCGGTTGATCATCACCTCGCCATCCAGTGCGATGCCATCCGGCATCGGCACAGCAAGCGCCTGTCCTGCTTCTACCGCGCGCAAGCCGGGAGTAATCTGCAATTGCCAGCCGCGATCAGGGGACGCATCGGGTATAGCGATGGCCGTCCCTTCACCCACAGACACGGCCTCGGCCGGCCGGTCGATCTGCCATACAGCCATGTCCTGGGCGAACGCTGCAGGTGCGGCGGACATTAAAAATGCGGATAGGAACAGACGCATCAATATCTCCCTGAATTGGCTCCAGCATGACGCATCATGCCGGACCCGCCAACCACAAAGAGAGTGCGGAAATGGTCGGAGCGGCGAGATTTGAACTCGCGACCCCCGGTCCCCCAGACCGGTGCGCTAACCGGGCTGCGCCACGCTCCGAACCGTAGAAGAGAACAACCGTCTGACGGCTGTAGGGGACGCGTCTTATAGGAGTGCCCGGCGGGATCGGCAACCGGATAAGTTAGTTCGCGTCCCGGGCCGCCAGTGCAGTATCCAGTTTGGCTTTAACAGCCTCCAGCCGGGCAATTGTTGACCGCAATCCATTACCTTCAGTCGCGGATGCTGTGGCCGGAACGAAGCGCTCGGCCAGCCGTGGTGCCTCCGGCAATACCGGTGCCGCACCGTCCGCAAGCGAGGCGACAGACGCCACGCCATGCTCGCGCAGGTATTTCTGCGCGCCCTTGATGGTATAGCCCTGCTCATACAGCAGCGTGCGGATACCCCGGAGCAATTGCAGGTCGCCGGGCCGGTAGAGCCGCCGGCCGCCAGCGCGCTTTACCGGCTTGATCTGTGAAAAACGGCTTTCCCAGAATCGCAGGACATGGGCAGGCAAATCCAGTTCATCCGCCGCCTCACTGATGGTGCGGTAGGCATCTGGTGCTTTGTCTGTCACTCAATCAGCCTTTCGAGTGACCTGCATCAACTTTTTCCTTCAACACCTGAGAGGGCTTGAAGGTGAGAACCCTGCGCGGATCAATCGGAACTTCCTCACCGGTTTTCGGATTGCGTCCGATCCGGCCGCTCTTGTCGCGGAGCAGAAAGGAGCCGAACGAGGACAGTTTTACAGATTCTCCATTTGCCAGAGAATCCGAAACCATTCCGAGCACCGATTGAACGAGATCAGACGATTCCTGCCGCGATAATCCGATATTCTGATGCACTGCATCTGCCAGATCTGCTCGCGTTACGGTTTTACCGGACATGATATTCCCCCACTGGAAGAAGACAGGCTAGTCCCAACAGACCAGCCGCGTCAACGTGTTAGCACCCATTTGGGTTATATTCGCACTAATGCTGACCCCCACGTCAACCCACCACCCAATGCTTCCAGCAGGCACAGGTCGCCGGATTTGATCCGGCCATCGCTTACCGCTTGCGAAAATGCGAGCGGAACCGAGGCCGCAGATGTGTTGCCGTGCCGGGCGACGGTGGAAATGACCCGGTCACGGGAAATGCCGAGCTTGTCGGCAACACCTTCCAGAATCCGCTGATTGGCCTGGTGCGGCACAAACCAGTCAATATCGTCTATGGCGATATTTTCGCGCTCGATCAGACGCGCCATCGAATTGGAAATCTTCATCACGGCGTGTTTGAACACGGCCGGACCTTCCATCGTCAGATGGCCCGAGGACTGTGTTGAAGAAATACCGCCGCTGGTTTTCAGAAGGTCCGAATACCGGCCCTCGCAGCGCAAGTCATACCCCAGAAGACCTGTCTCTCCCTCCGATCGCTCCAGCACCCAGGCGCCGGCACCATCACCGAACAGCACGCAGGTGGTGCGATCTTCCCAGTTCAGGATCCGCGACATGGTTTCTGCGCCGATCACAAGCGCCCGGCTGAAAACGCCGCCTTTCAGCAGCCCGTCCGTGACCGCAAGCCCGTAGATGAAGCCGGAACAGACGGCCTGGATGTCAAATGCTGCGCCATGCCGGATTCCCAATCGGTTCTGGATCAGGGCAGCTGTGGAAGGAAACACCAGATCGGCAGTCGTGGTCGCGACAACAATCAGGTCAATGTCATCAGGCGCCAGGCCAGCATCCTCTAGCGCGGCAAGCGCTGCCTTGTGGCCCAGATCGGCAGTCGTTTCGTCTTCGGCGGCGATGCGGCGTTCCGAAATCCCTGTCCGGGTCCGGATCCATTCATCATCCGTGTCCACAAAAGTCGCGATTTCGGCATTCGTCAGGATACGTTCGGGCAGGTAGCTCCCCTGCCCGGCCACGCGTGAAATCAAACGGGTCAAGAGACTGCTTCGCTTATGGCTTCTTCTGCCCGGGTCAGGCGCTCGAGATTGGCTTCAATTTCTGTGAGAAAGTGACTGCCGGCAATATCAATGGCCAGCCCGAGCGCCGTGGCAAAACCTTCGCCATCGGTTCCGCCATGGCTTTTGACGACCATGCCGTTCAGGCCCAGCAATACGCCGCCATTAATGGACCTCGGATCCAGCTTGGCCCGGAGATGATCAAGACCGCCCATCCGCAGAAAAAGCGCACCGATTTTTGCGGTCAGCGAGCTGGTAAAGGATTCGCGCATCCAGTGGGCGACCAGCTTGACCGTGCCTTCTGCAGTCTTCAGCGCAATATTGCCGCTGAAGCCATCCGTGACGACAACATCGGTCGCCCCGAGCGAGATATCATCGCCCTCGACAAAGCCGTGATATCTGAAATCGATCCCGGCCTCGCGGATCAGCCGGTCAGCGGCACGAACCGTTTCATTCCCCTTCAATTCTTCCTGCCCCACATTCAACAGCCCGACCGTCGGATGGGTCGATCCGTGAACAGCCCGGTGAAACGCCTCGCCCATGATCGCGAATTCAACGAGCTGTTTGGGACCGCATTCAACATTCGCCCCCACATCCAGAACAACAGTGTGGCCGCGCGGTGTGGGCCAGCTGGCAGAGATCGCCGGGCGGTGAACGCCTTTTTTCATCCGCAGAACGACCTTGGATATCGCCATCAGTGCGCCGGTATTCCCGGCTGACACAACAACATCGGCCTCGCCATTCTTGACCGCAGTGAGGGCGTTCCACATCGACGAGCCGCGGGACCGCCGCACGGCTTCGCTCGGCTTGTCGGTCATCCGGACTTCCGAATCGGTGTGCTGAAGTGTGATCCGCTCGCGTGCCCGCAGCGTAGCAGCCGCAATCAACGGCGCCAGCTGGGCTTCATCCCCATGCACCAGAAAACGGGCCGGGGAATCTGGCCGTCGCGCCAGAATATGGCTGATGCCCTCAATCGCAACGGACGGGCCATTATCGGCCCCCATGGCATCAACGGATATGATCGGTGCTGAGTGGGTCATGCCTTAGCGGGTCTGGCGCTGATTGTCAGGCGCATTGATTGAACCGGCGAGACCATATCCAAAGCCGGAACCGATGCAAGGCATCTGCGCCACTTGTCGGCAGCCGTCAGAAATCGGCAAATTCCAGCTGTTCCACGGCATGTCTTTCCAGCAGGGGCATTGCCGAAAGACGTTCAGCGCTGCGCTGGAAATAGTCTGCAAGACGGGGAGCCTGGGGATGGTTTTCATCGTCAAGGATATTCCGCCCGATGGCGGTGGCGAGCGTGTCGCGGTCAGCCGCGTCAGAGGCCGCCGCATAACTCTTGAACCGCCCGTAGAAGACTTCGGCCATGGCGCGGATTTTCTTGCCGATACTGGTGTCACCAATCCCCATTTCCCGCATGGCATAGTCCATGTCTTTGAAAAAGTGATCAAACAGGGCCTGGCCAGCGGCACGTCCCGCCTCGCCCTCTGCATTGAGCCGGGAGATGGTCAGAATGACATGCAGCGAGATCAGCTCGAACCGGCCCTCTGGCGTATCCGGCACACCGCCAACTGCATAGAATGCCGGCTGGCGCGCAGCCGCGACAATCCGCTCATACAGGGCCTGTGTATGGCTTTTCGCCGCGTCCCGGCGTTTCAAGAATGACAACATGCGATAGACACTCCCTCTTGGCGGGGCTTGAAGCTAAGGTCAGGCTCGGCTAGGTCAACGCGGCAGAGTATCCAGAACCGGGAGTTAGGGTTTAGTCCATGAAGCGCGCATTGCTATTGGCTGTTGCAGCCGGATCCATTCTTGCTGCCGGTTGCACACCTGTCCTCCGGAATCACGGCTTTGTCTATGTTGACGGCGAAGTGCCCGAAATCGTCCCGGGCGAGGATAATCAGGCCAGCGTTCTGGAACGCCTTGGCAGCCCGTCAACACAAGGCGTCTTTGAATCGACGACCTGGTATTACATGTCCGACACCCGGGAATCGCTGGCCTATCAGCGGCCGCAGACGAGCTACCGGCGGATACTTGAAGTCCGGTTTGATGATGCCGGTCTTGTGGCTTCCGTCGAGGAATACGGGCTGGAAGACGGGCGGCGCGTGGCGCTGGTCGATCGCGAAACACCGACTCCGGGCCGCGAAATGAGCGTCTGGGAACAGTTGTTCGGCAATATCGGCAGCCTGCCCACGGAACAATTCGGTGGCGAACAGAACCTGCCCGGCGGTGCCGGCGGTCCGAGACGCGATCAGTAATTTTCCGAGTATCATAGCTACAAAAAAGCCCCGGTCCAAAGACCGGGGCTTTCTTGTACGCAGCGACAGCCGCTATTGATGCGCGATCACTGCCAGCAGCAGGAGTGCCACAATATTGGTGATCTTGATCATCGGGTTCACTGCCGGACCGGCCGTGTCCTTGTAGGGATCACCCACCGTGTCGCCTGTGACCGCTGCCTTGTGAGCTTCGGAGCCCTTCTCGTGCAGCACGCCATCGGAGTCGGTGAAGCCGTCTTCGATCGCCTTCTTGGCATTGTCCCAGGCACCGCCGCCCGAGGTCATCGAGATGGCGACAAAGAGACCCGTCACAATCACACCCAACAGCATGGCGCCGACAGCCGAAAGAGCCGGCCCCGGTCCTGCGATCAGTATGATCGCGAAGAACAGAACGATGGGTGACAGCACCGGCAGCAGCGACGGCACGATCATTTCGCGGATCGCCGCCTTGGTGAGCAGGTCAACGGCCCGGCCATAATCCGGCTTCACCGTGCCTTCCATGATGCCCGGATTTTCACGGAACTGACGGCGCACTTCCACAACGACCGACTGGGCAGCACGGCCAACCGCCATCATCGACATGCCGCCGAACAGGAAGGGCAACAGGCCACCGAAGAGAAGGCCGACAACAACATACGGATTGGACAGCGAGAAGTTCACAACATTCGCCGTAACTTCGGTGCCGCCATAAATCAGGTCCGCAAAGAAGCCTTCGCCATTCGCGGTCTCGATGAAGTGCTGGATATCAGCGGTATAGGCCGCAAACAGCACCAGAGCGCCAAGCCCCGCCGAACCAATGGCATAGCCCTTGGTCACAGCCTTGGTGGTGTTACCGACGGCATCAAGTGCATCCGTCGTATTGCGGACTTCCTCGGGAAGACCCGCCATCTCGGCGATACCACCGGCATTGTCCGTTACCGGACCGAAGGCATCTAGGGCAACCACCATACCGGCCAGAGCCAGCATCGTTGTCACGGCAATGGCAATCCCGAACAGGCCAGCCAGTACATAGGTGGCGATGATGCCGCCAATAATGACCAGAGCCGGCAATGCTGTGGATTCCAGCGATACGGCCAGACCCTGGATGACGTTGGTGCCATGCCCCGAGACCGATGCCTGAGCCACCGAGCGCACCGGACGCTTGTCCACGCCGGTATAGTATTCGGTGATCCAGATGATCAGACCCGTAACGGCCAGTCCGATACCGCCACAAAGGAACAGGTTCAGACCGGTGATCGCACTGCCTTCCATGATCGGGCCGAAGCCGTTCGGCAGCACATAATAGATAGCGGCTGCAACAGCGGGCAATGACAGCACGGCCGACACCACGAAGCCCTTGTACAGCGCATTCATGATGTTGTTCGATTTGCCGAGCTTCACGAAGAAGGTCCCGATGATCGACGTCACGATACACACGCCACCAATGGCCAAAGGCAGGAACATCATGGCCGGAGCAGCAACACCTGCGAAGAAAATAGAGGCGAGAACCATGGTCGCGACAATCGTGACCGCATAGGTTTCGAACAGATCGGCCGCCATGCCGGCACAGTCGCCGACATTGTCACCAACATTGTCAGCGATGGTCGCCGGGTTGCGCGGATCATCTTCCGGGATACCCGCCTCGACCTTGCCGACCATATCGCCGCCGACATCCGCACCCTTGGTGAAGATACCGCCGCCGAGACGCGCAAAAATCGAAATCAGGGACGCACCGAAACCAAGCGCAACCAACGCATCAATGACGACGCGCGGGTTTTCAGGCGGGAAAACTGCGGTGAGCAGATAATAGTAAACCGCCACACCCAGCAAGGCGAGGCCGGCGACCAACATACCGGTCACGGCACCCGAGCGGAACGCCATGGACAGGCCGCCAGCAAGGCTGATGGATGCGGCCTGGGTCGTCCGGACATTGGCGCGGACCGAAACCAGCATGCCAATGAATCCTGCCATACCCGATAGCACGGCACCGATGACGAAGCCGGCCGCTACGAGAAAGCCCAGCAAGAACCAGACAAGTACGGTGACGGCAACGCCGACCATCGCGATGGTCATGTATTGACGGCGAAGATAGGCATTTGCGCCTTCCTGAATCGCCGCAGCGATCTCTTTCATGCGGTCATTTCCGGCATCAGCTGCCAGAATCGACCGGCTCTGCACCACGCCGTACAGTACGGCAAGCAGGCCAGCCAGAATGACCAGTCCAAGTCCCAATTCCATATTCATGGCGTTCAGCCTTTCGTCCCAATTCAATTTGACCGGGGAGGAAATGCTGTCTGGGCATGTTCGCGAATCAGCGAAGCACCCATCCCCCCCAAGGAAAGTGGCGGGAATATGCCCAAAGGCCATGGCGGGCGCAACACGCCCGGATGCAATGGATCAATTTACTGAAAAATCAGCGTAAAAGGCGGATATCTGGCGGTGTGATCACAATCCGCTCCACCACGCCTTCGCCAAATTGCTCCGCGAGCGCAATCAACCAGACCTCCCGCATGCGGTCGACATCAATCGTGTCACCACTCTCGGCGGTCAGATTGGTGCGATGGCTCGCGCGGATCAGGCGGTCGAGGGCAATATGGGTATTGGCCTGAACATTACGGGCCTCGTTATTATGTGCGACCAAGAGGCGGGAATGAATGTAGGCATAACCCTGCAACCGGTGATCCTCGACGAGTGGAACCACAATCGCCGGCATGAAAATAACCCTTGGATTACCTTCATCCACGCCCAGTTCCTCCATGACACTGGCATGGCTGGATGCCTGACTGCCGGCTCCCTGATTCCAGTCGATATTAATGGCGGAGCTACTGCTCGAACTGCTACTGCCACCACCTGCATAGACAGCAGGCGTGAAAAAACAGGAGCCGAGGGCAAAGGCGAGGAGAAGGTTTTTCATGACACGGACGATACACGTCCACGCTCAAAAATGCGTAAATCCGGTCTCTAAAATTTGAACGATATTGCCTTTTTCATCTCGCACGCTGACACCGCTTCCCTCTGAAATGCATCCGATATCCGTAACGGTGACACCGGCATTGCGCGCGGCAATGCGCAAAGCCTCGACCCGGTCAACCGGACAACAGAACAGCATTTCATAATCATCCCCCCCGGTGATTAGTGAAATCATTGCATCCGTGCGCGAGTCCTGCCGGGATAGCCAGTCCCGGGCCGCCGCCGACAATGGAATACTCGCAAGCTGTAGGTCGACGCAGACACCACTTGCTTTCGCCAGATGACCCGCATCCGAGACCAGCCCATCCGAAACATCCAGCCCCGCCGTCGCGCTGGTGCGTAACGCTTCAATCAAGGCGACAGCCGGGCGCGGAAGTAGATAACGGTCATTGAGTGATTTTCGCTCTGGCTCCGGCAGGTCAAGCGCATCAGACTGCAATCCGAGCCAGCCATCACCGATGCTGCCACTGACAAATACCCGGTCACCTGGCTGCGCGCCGCTGCGCCGGAGCGGCTGTTCCACGTCTCCAAAAGCCGTGATTGTGATCACCAGGCGGTCACCGCCACGCGTTGTGTCTCCGCCGATCAGCGGCATGCCATAGCCTGCGGAATCCTCCGCCAGCCCGTCAACGAAGCGCTGCTGATCCCGGGCCGCCACAGTCTCTGGCCAGACGATCGACAACAGGAAGGCATGTGGGCGAGCCGCCATAGCGACAAGATCCGATACATTCACCCGCAACGCTTTGCGCGCGGCCGTGTCCCAAGGGTCATCCGTGCGGAAATGCACCCCCTGGATCAGCGTATCAGAGGTCACGACCAGACCGGATGACGGGGCCAGCAAGGCGGCATCATCTGTCAGGCCGAAAGCGCCCTCGTAATCGGCGGCAAGCGGCGCCAGTGATTGCGCGATAAACTCGAATTCGCCAATCCGGCTCACCCGGCCAGGCTTCCCGGCCGGATATCGCGGGTCAACCGGTCCAGAACCGCATTGATAAACGCCACTTCCTTGTCATCAAAAAAGGCGGCAGCAAGGTCGACATAGGCATCCAGCAGTACGCGTGCGGGCGTCTCGGCGGCATGGGTCATCTCGAATACACCGCACCGCAATATGGCGCGCAGTGTGGCGTCAATCCGGTCCAGCCGCCATTTATCACTCAGGGCCGGAGCAATCTGCTGATCCAGCTGCGCCGTGACTTTCACCGTTCCGGTCACAAGCGATTCAAACAGCGCAATATCGGCCGTCTCCGATAGCCGGTGATCAAGAAACTGCCGCATCACCCGGTCGGCCGTACTGCCCCCCTGCTCTATCTGGTAGAGTGCCTGGACGGCCGCCATCCGGGCTTCCGGCCGGGGCTTCAGTGCAGGCAGGATATCTTCGCTCATTTCCATCAGGCGGCCCCGAATTTTTCACGCAGGCGAACCATGGCCAGACAGGCGCGCGCCGCATCGCCGCCCTTGTCCTTGTCACCCGCGCGCTTCATCGCCTGATCGCGGTTTTCAACCGTCAGAATGCCATTTCCAAGCGCAATTCCCTGCAGCGTCAAATCCATCAGCGCCCGGGCGGATTCTCCGGCGACATAGTCATAATGGCTGGTCTCGCCGCGAATGACGCAGCCGAGGGCCACATAGCCATCGAACCGCGTCCGGCTCCGGACCGCGGATGCAATCGCGCCCGGAATTTCCAGCGCACCGGGAACCTCGACGATTTCCACTTCAGCATCGGCCAAGGCCGCCTGTGCGCCCTTCAGCAAGGCATCGCTGATCTCTTTATAATAGGGCGCGACAACGACAAGGATGCGCGGTTGACCATTCATGCGTCAAAATCTCCAAGCTGGATCGTCTCATGGATCGAAAGGCCATACCCCTCCAGTCCGACAATGGGTTGCGGTGCCGTTGTCAGCAAATCCATTTTGCCGACGCCGAGATCGGTCAGGATCTGGGCACCAATTCCGTATTCACGAAGCCGCCTTTCCTCGCGTTTTTCGTCGGGCTCTGTCGGCTTTGCGCCAAAACGTTCGCGGATCGCATTGAGATTGCTTTCCCGGATAAACACCATCACCGCCGGGCCATCATGCTGCGCCAGGGTCTGCATGGCGATTTCCACAAGGCCGGAACGCCGCCCGGTTGCCGCAATCACATCATCCACGAAACTGACCTTGTGCATCCGCACCAGCGTGGGGTGGTCGGCTTCCGGTTGCCCCTTCAACAAGGCCACATGTTCGAATCCGTCCACCAGGCTGCGATAGACAACGAGTTTGAATATCCCGCCCCAATGGCTTTCGAACGGCACGTCGGCGCGGCGCTCGATGAAAAGATCATTGCGGCGGCGATAGGCGATCAGATCGGCGATCGTCCCGATCTTCAATCCATGGAGCTGGGCAAAGGCCACAAGGTCGGGCATCCGCGCCATCGTCCCGTCTTCATTCATGATCTCGCAGATCACGCCCGACGGATTGAGCCCCGCCAGCCGGGAAACATCAACCGCCGCCTCGGTATGCCCGGCCCGCACCAGAACGCCACCATCCCGCGCGACCAGCGGAAAGACATGGCCCGGCGTGACGATATCCTCAGCGCCTTTTCCGGGGTCGATAGCCGCGGCGATCGTGACGGCCCGGTCATGGGCGGAAATGCCAGTGGTTACGCCTTCCCGGGCCTCGATGGAAACGGTGAAGGCGGTCTGGTGCCGCGTCCGGTTGTGCGAGGACATCATTTCGAGCCCGAGCGCGCGCGCCCGCTCATCCGTG
The DNA here is from genome assembly GCA_016124665.1 of Alphaproteobacteria bacterium. Taxonomy (GTDB): domain Bacteria; phylum Pseudomonadota; class Alphaproteobacteria; order Caulobacterales; family Maricaulaceae; genus Hyphobacterium. The sequence goes on from WGNH01000029.1 coordinate 26,147, forward strand.
ACCGAAAGGCAGATCAGACCACGCCCGTATCGCGCCATGAAGTTGACCGCATCCGGAGTGGCAAACTGGGCCGGAATGACCAGATCGCCTTCATTCTCGCGATCATCGGCATCGACCAGAATGAACATACGCCCGTTCCGGGCGTCTTCGATAATGTCTTCAATCGGGGAAAGCGGCGTATCGCTGGCCATGCATCAATCTTCCGCTTGCATCAGGCGTGCGGCGTATCGCGCCATGAGGTCAACTTCAAGATTGACGTGTGCGCCAATCTGCAGCGCGCCAATCGTCGTGACCTGCGCCGTATGAGGAATGATCATCAGGCTGAACACATCATTATCGGCCGCATTGACGGTCAGCGATACACCATCAACGGCGATAGAACCCTTTTCCGCAATGAATTTTGCAATCGCTTTCGGCGGCCGGACATGCAAGGTCAGCCATCCGCCCGCCTCGCTCCGGTCCACGACTTCGCCGAGACCATCAACATGTCCGGTCACGAGATGACCGCCCAGCTCATCGCCCATTTTCAGCGACCGCTCCAGATTGACCTCACTGCCTTCCGTCCAGCTGCCAAGCGTGGTTCTCTGCAGCGTTTCGGGCGACACTTCGACGACATGCAGCCCGCCCGCCGGGGCCTTCGCGGTCTCGGTCACCGTCAGGCAGACGCCCGCATGGCAGATGGACGCCCCGATTTCGATCGTCGCCGGATCATACACACTTTCAATGCTGAAGCGGCGGTCCGTGCTTCCCGAAACGGATCGGACAATTCCTTTGGCGGTAACAATTCCGGTAAACATTCAGACGCGCTTTCGTGTGTAGGTCTCGTGCAGATCGGCACCACATTCCGAAATGCCGATGCGCTTGAAGATGGGCGCTTCGTCCAGCCGCTCAAGGCCAAGGGCTGCCAATACCGGCCAACCATCCCCCCCGAGGAATACGGGCGCACGAAACCATTCAATCCGGTCCACCAGGTCCAGTTTTATGGCACTGGCCGCAACCCGCGCGCCGGCTTCGATCAGGATTCGCTCCCCCTCCAGTTCGCGGATCCGCTGTAGAGCGGCCTTCAGGCTGACATGCGGGCCATCATAGCGATTGATGATTTCGACAGCTGCGCCTCTGGCTTCAATTGCTGCACGGCTATGCGCCGGAACATCGGCGCCGCACAGGAACAACAGCGGACCACCCGCATCGAATAAACGCGCCGTTTCCGGCGTCCGCAGGCGTGTGTCAAGAATTACACGGCCCGGCTGGCTCCCCTTGAAATCCGGAAGCCGCACAGTCAGTTGCGGATCATCTGCCAGCACCGTTCCGACACCGGTCAACACAACGTCCTGCTCGCTGCGCAATTGATGCACAGCTGTCCGCGCCGCTTCCCCGGTGATCCATCGCGACCGGCCATTGGCAAGGGCAATCCGGCCATCCAGCGATGTGGCGAGTTTCAGCGTGACCTGGGGCCCGCCGGGGCCGGTCATGATTTCGAGGAGCCGTCGCCGCCCGGCGGTCCCAATTGCTCACCCTTGATGAAGTCCCGGAAATCATCGACTTCGCGGAAATCCTTGTACACGGAGGCATAGCGGACATAGGCCACCGGATCGAGATTCTTGAGTGCGTCCATGACCAGCTCGCCAATGGCATCCGACGTCACATCGGAATCTCCGGAGCTTTCGAGCCGCCGGACGATGCCGGAAACCATCTGATCAACACGATCAGGATCGATTGTGCGTTTCTGGCAAGCGAGCGCGACCGACCGGGCCAGCTTGTCACGATCAAACGGGACACGGCGGTTATTGCGCTTGACCACCGTCAGCTCCCGCAGCTGCACCCGCTCGAATGTCGTGAAACGTGCCGAGCATTTCGGGCAATGCCGGCGGCGGCGGATGGAAGCCCCGTCTTCAGCCGGACGGGAGTCCTTCACTTGGGTATCGGGGTGGCTGCAGAAGGGACAACGCATCGGGTCAGCCTAGATCAGATCGGGATAAATCGGAAAGCGTCCGGTCAGTTCCAGAACCCTGGCCTTGACCGCTTCTTCAACAGTCTTGTTTCCGGACCGGTTTTCCGCCAGTGCATCCAGCACCTCGACCATCATCTCGCCGACCTGTTTGAATTCGGCCTCGCCAAATCCGCGCGTGGTTGCGGCCGGTGAGCCGATACGCAGGCCGGACGTCACCATCGGCTTTTCAGGATCAAACGGCACGCCATTCTTGTTGCAGGTCATGAAGGCCCGTTCGAGCGCCTTCTCGGAAATGTCGCCGGTCAGGGATTTCGGCCGCAAATCAACCAGTGCCAGATGCGAATCGGTGCCACCCGAGACGATTTCATAACCGCCTTCTTTCAACGTCGCGGCCATGATCCGGCAATTGGCGATCACAGCCTTGATATAGTCCTTGAATTCCGGGCGCAGCGCCTCGCCGAACGCAACTGCCTTTGCCGCAACAACATGCATCAATGGCCCGCCCTGGAGGCCGGGGAAGATGGCGGAATTGAACTTCTTGCCGAGGTCCTCGTCCCGCGAAAGGATCATGCCCCCGCGCGGGCCGCGCAGCGTCTTGTGTGTGGTCGTGGTCACGACATCAGCATGCGGCACCGGATTGGGATATTCGCCCGCAGCGACCAGTCCTGCAAAGTGGGCCATATCCACCATCAGATAGGCACCGCACGCATCGGCAATCGCCCGGAAGCGCTCAAAATCGATGATCCGCGGATAGGCCGAACCGCCTGCAATGATGAGCTGGGGCCGGATTTCCATGGCCTGGGCTTCCAGCGCGTCATAATCAATCAGCGCATCCTCTTCGCGCACGCCATAATGGTGCGCGTCAAACCACTTTCCGGAGATATTCGGCTTTGCGCCATGGGTCAGATGCCCGCCGGCATCGAGACTCATGCCGAGGATTTTGTCGCCGGGTTTCAACAGCGCAAGAAAGACACCCTGATTGGCCTGACTGCCGGAGCTCGGCTGGACATTGGCATAGGCTGCGCCAAACAATTCCTTTGCCCGGTCGCGCGCCAGATCCTCGGCGATATCGACATACTCGCAACCGCCATAATAGCGTTTGCCCGGATACCCCTCCGCATACTTGTTGGTCAGCGGAGAGCCCTGCGCCTCGAGCACCGCGCGGGACACGATGTTTTCCGAGGCGATCAGCTCGATCTGCTGCTGCTGTCTCCGGATCTCCTTGCCAACGGCGGCCGCAAGATCAGGATCGGCATTCGCCAGCGACTGGCTGAAAAAATCGTCTCGCACGGCACACTCTCCTCAAACGCTACGCGGGACATGATTGATAGGGCGCAACGCACGGGCTGACAATGCAGCTCTATGGTTTCTGGACTGCTTTCCGCAGCCTGCTTCCAAAGTATTCGATGTATTTGCAGGTTCTGGTGTGTTGCTATTTTCAACGTTGAATTCTAGACAGTTCTCGCCGACTTTAGAAAGTCAAAGAATACACAAGGCAAATGGAGCCCTTATGACAGACGAAACCCTCCCCCAGATCGATGAAGAAGAAATCCTGCGGATGACCACGGATATTGTCGCGTCTTTCCTGACCCACAATTCCGTTCCTGCTGACAGCATCCCGGAGCTTATCCGGTCTGTGCACGCGACCATGGGCGAGATCAGCGGATCATCGGCCAAGCCCGAACCCAAATCCAAACCGGCCGTTCCGGTCTCGAAATCCGTCACCGACGAGCACATTGTCTGCCTCGAGGATGGCAAGAAGCTGAAAATGCTGAAGCGCTATCTCCGCTCACAATATGACATGTCACCGGATGAATATCGCCGCAAATGGGGCCTCCCGTCCGATTACCCGATGGTGGCACCGGCCTATTCGCGCAAGCGCTCCGCCTTCGCCAAGGACATCGGTCTGGGACGCGGCGGCCGCAAAGGCAAGTAAGCGTTCGCGATCAGACCTTGATACCTCGGCCGGGTGATCCGTCATCCGGCCGTTTCTTTTGTGGAGTGAGGCCCAGCCGGCGCGCCAGCTTGGCCCCGGCAACACGCTCCATATCGAGGCGGCTGGCCGTCTTGGGCGATTGAATCACGACTTCTACGCCGGTTTCGACATCAATCGCGGCCACCCGGATGGCCGATGTCAATTCAATAAATTCATAGATCACCTCGCGGCCAGCGAGGGAGGCTGGCGCCGGCTTCGGCGCGCCGGTCAGGCGACCCGCCGGGCCCGGAACCGGACCCAGACTTCCTGCAAGGCGTCAATCAGTTCGTCGAACATGGCATCGCTGTGCGCCGGGGTCGGCGTGAACCGCAAACGCTCCGTTCCGCGGGGAACGGTCGGATAATTAATCGGCTGAACGTAGATACCGTGATCATCCAGCAATGCATCCGACAAGCGCTTGCACATGACCGGATCCCCGACCCAGAGCGGCACGATGTGGGTTTCCGAATCCATCACCGGCAAGTCGGCATCCCGCAGGCGTTGTTTCAGTGTCGCGGCACGCTCCTGGTGCGCCTCGCGCAATTCGTGGGCGGACTTCAGATATTCGACCGAGGCACGGGCGCCAGCCGCCAGCGCAGGTGCCAGAGATGTCGTGAAGATGAATCCGGGCGCAAAGGACCGGATCGCATCGACGAGATCGCCATCGGCTGCGATATAGCCCCCCATCACACCATAGGCCTTGCCGAGCGTGCCTTCGATGATATCGACACGATCCATCAGCCCTTCGCGTTCGGCAATGCCGCCGCCACGCAGGCCATAGAGGCCGACCGCATGCACTTCATCCAGATAGGTCAGGGCATTATACTTGTCGGCCAGATCGCAGACTTCCCTGATCGGCCCGATATCGCCATCCATTGAATAGACGGATTCAAAGGCGATCAGTTTCGGCGCATCCAGCGGTGCCGCGCGCAGCAATTCCTCGAGATGCGCGACATCATTGTGCCGCCAGACATGCTTTTCACATTTCGCGCCTTTGACGCCTTCAATCATGGAGGCGTGATTCAGCGCGTCTGAAAAAATGATCAGGCCCGGCAGAATCTTGCCGAGCGTGCCAATGGTCGCCGAATTGGAAATATAGCCCGAGGTAAAGAGCAGCGCGGCGTCCTTGTCATGAAGGTCGGCCAGCGAACGCTCAAGTTCGACATGATAATTCGTTGTTCCGGAAATATTGCGGGTTCCGCCCGCTCCGGCGCCGACATCGTCGATCGCCTGCTTCATGGTCTCGGTCACGCAGGCGCGCTGGCCCATACCGAGATAGTCATTGGAACACCAGACAGTGACATCGCGGACATCGCCTTCATCCGTCCGCCAGCGGGCTTTCGGAAACTGGCCTTTATAGCGGCGCAAATTGGCGAAGACGCGATAGCGGCCTTCCGCGCGCACACGGGAGACCGCCGTTTTGAATGCGTCCTGATAGTCCATGGAATCACCGTCACCAGAGTCGTCTAAGTTTAACTTAACGACCCTAATGGAACAATTCCGGCGCTTTGGCGAGTTGGACGAAAGGACGCAGCCGGAAAAATTACAGCCGGAACCGGATATGATCGGTCCAGAAACGCTCCAGACGATCCAGCGCCACATTGGTCGCTTCGACTGTCGCCGTATTCAGACCGCCAGAAGGCTCCAGCGCATGGGACTGCCGCGCGAACAGACCGGAAAGGCGGTCGCTGACATCACGGCCGGCTTCGGTCAGGCTGATGCGGACCGTGCGGCGGTCATTATTGGACCGTTCCTGATTGACGAAGCCCAGATCGACCAGCTTTTTCAGATTATAGGAGACGTTGGATCCCAGATAATGGCCGCGGGATTTCAACTCGCCAGCCGTCAGCACCTGGTCGCCGATATTGTAGATCAACAAGGCCTGTACGCTGGTCAGATCGCGAAGGTGTTCGCGATCCAGCTCGTCCTTTACAACGTCGAGCAATTGCCGGTGAAGGCGCTCCACACGTTGCAACAATTCCAGATAGTCCGTGCGCGTTTCCGCAGCCGGCTTCAGGCTTTCAGCCAGGGCCATATCGGTTCTCCATTCCACCCAACAACATTTTGTTATTTTGCGGAAACGCTAACCGAAACTCGTTAAAAACCGATTATTCCGTATCCCAGCTGCCCTGCAGCAGCTTATAAATCGCTGAAAAGTCGGAACTTCCACCGCCCATATTATCAAACAACGCATAGAGCGCCTCGGCTTGCGCGCCCAATGGCGTCGAGGCGCCCGACGTTGCGGCCGCATCCATGGCCAGCTTCAAATCCTTCAGCATCATGGCCGTGGCGAAACCCGGCGTATAGCCGCGATTGGCGGGCGACGTCTCGACCGGGCCCGGGACCGGGCAATAGCTTGTCATCGACCAGGACTGGCCGGATGCCTTCGAGGCGATATCGAAGAAGCGCTGTTGATCCAGACCCAGTCTTTCGGCCAGCGCGAACGCTTCGCACGTCCCGATCATGGTGATGCCGAGCAGCATGTTGTTGCAGATTTTGGCCGCCTGCCCCGTGCCGGCATCGCCGGCATGGATCACGGCCTTGCCCATATTCGAGAGGAAGGGCTCCGCCCCGGCAAACGCCGCTTCCGGGCCACCGACCATGAAGGTCAGCGTGCCGGCATCGGCCGCCGCCACACCGCCGGAGACCGGCGCATCCACAAACAGGAATCCTTTGGCCGCAGCCGCCTCACCCACGGATCTCGCCGTCGCCACGTCAATGGTCGAACAATCCATGATAACCGTGCCCGGCTGCGCAGCGTCAAAAATCTCGCCCTCATAAACGGCGCGGACATGTTTACCTGCGGGCAGCATGGTGACGATGGCGTCCGCACCGGAGACCGCTTCAGCCGCGCTTTTTGCGCCTCTGGCCCCGGCGCCCTCGGCGCGCTTGACCGCTTCCGCGCTCAGATCGAAGGCGCGCACCTCATGCCCGGCCTTGGCCAGGTTGGCGCACATGCCAGAGCCCATATTACCCAGTCCGATAAAGGCGATAACGGCCATGATCTATTCTCCCAGAAACGTCAGTTCTTTATCTTTTGCGAGCGGTTCGAAATACGCCGCAATCATAGCGTCATCCACATCGTCCAGCGTTGCCGGTGACCAGCGCGGCGCATTGTCCTTGTCGATGATGACGGCCCGCACGCCCTCGTAGAAATCCACCCCGTCCAGGCAATGCGTTGACAGGCGCAATTCCTGCCGCATCACATCCTCGAATGACTTGTCGGCACCGCTGCGGATCGCTGCGCAGGTCAGCTTCAGTGAAGTGGGTGACTTCGTGGCGATGATTTTCGCCTGCTTTTGCGACCAGCTATCCCCGGCTTCGGATATCCGCGCCACCATTGCGGCCACATCATCCCCGGCAAAGGCGGCATCAATCAGCCCGCGTGTCATCGCAAGATCGGAATCGCCCGGATCGCCGGAATGTTCTTCCAGAATGACTTCCAGCGCGTCCTCGTCCGACAGGTCCGCACTTTCCAGCGCCGCGATCAGAGCCGGAAGATCAGCGGACGGCGTGTAATGCGTGGCAATGCCGGTGGCGACACAATCGGCCGCTTTCAGGCGCGCCCCGGTCAGCCCCATCCACATGCCGGTCTCTCCGGCAAGGCGCGGCAGGAAATAGGTCCCGCCAACATCCGGGAAAAAACCGATCCCGGTTTCCGGCATAGCCAGCATGGTGCGGTCACCGGCTACACGGTGCGACCCATGCACGGATATGCCGACACCACCGCCCATGGTAATGCCGTCAATCAGGGCGATATAGGGCTTGGGATATTCCTTGATCAGCGTGTTGAGCTGGTATTCGTCATGCCAGAAGCGCCATGCGTCTTCTCCACCCGCCTTGCCGCTGTCATGCAGCATGCGGATATCGCCGCCGGCGCAAAAGCCTTTCTCGCCCTCACCATCGACCACCACCGCCTTGATACTGTCATCGTCTTTCCAGGCCAGCAGCGCCTCGGTCATCGCATGGACCATATCCATGGACAGTGCGTTCAGCGCCTTGGGGCGGTTGAGCGTGATCCGGCCGGTCTGGCCGGTTTTGCGGGCGATGATTTCGTTGGTCATTGAGCTTCCGTATACCTCAGGTCCAGGCATTCAAGGCCGAGTCCGGCCGCCGCTGCGATCAGGGCCCCATCGCGCGAGGCGAGCGGCGCGTCAAGTTCCGCGGCCAGTGCCAGATAGGCCACATCGAACAGTGAAAGTCCTGTAGCAGCTGCTTCATCGGTCAGATTCAAAACGGCATGCGGCGGATATGACTCCACATATCCGATACAAAGATCGTCAAGGAATTGCCGCGCATCCGGCAGTGGCAGTCCACGCCGCGATTGGCGTACCAGCAGATTGCCGACTTCCCAGACGAAAATATGGGGCGCGATCAGATCAAGTTCACCGATCCGCAATAACAAGCGCTCGCTGGCTTTCGTGGCTTGCGAGGGCATGAGCCAGGCCGCTGCAACAGATGCGTCCAGTACCAGCGGCTTCACCGCCGGATTTCCTCTTTGAGCTCTTTCCAGCTGATTGGCACGCTATCGGACTGCGCGGCATGAAGCGCCTTCATGCGCGCGACAAGATCACTGCCCGACAGGCCGCGGCTGGACGGCCGGACCCGCATCAGCCGCACGACGGGCTTGCCGTGGCGGGTGATAACGATCTCATCTCCCGTCGCCTCGATTTCCTCGATCAGCTTTGACAAATGGGTCCTGGCTTCAAGCACACCGACTTCACGCATGGCATGACTCCCTATTTCTGATCAGAATTATAGTCAGAAATAGGGGCCGATAGCAAGCAAACCGCTATTTCAAAACATCCTTGGCGATGATGACGCGCATGATTTCATTGGTGCCTTCGAGGATCTGGTGGACCCGCAGATCGCGCAAAATCCGCTCGATCGGATAATCCTTCAGATAGCCATAGCCGCCATGCAGTTGCAGCGCCTGATTGACGATGTCGAAGCAGGCATCGGTCGCAAACCTTTTGGCCATGGCGCAGAGTTTCGGCGTCGAGGGGTCTTTCGCATCAATCGCGGCGGCGGCGCGGTAGAGCATCAGGCGCGAGGCTTCCAGATCGGTCGCCATATCAGCGAGTTTGAACTGGGTGACCTGGAAGCCGGAGATCGGCTTGCCGAACTGTTTACGGGATTGAACGTAGTCAGCCGCCACATCCAGCGCCTCTGCGGCTCCGCCCAGGGAGCACGCGCCGATATTCACACGGCCGCCATTCAGGCCATTCATGGCGATCTTGAAGCCGATGCCTTCCTCGCCAAGCCGGTTGGCGGCCGGAATGCGGCAGTCCTCGAAATTCACCACGGCAGTCGGCTGGGAATTCCAGCCCAGCTTCTTTTCATTTGCGCCGAAGGACAGGCCCGGCGTGCCTTTCTCGACCACGAATGTGGAAATACCGCCCGGCCCCTCGCCGCCCGTGCGCGCCATCACGACATAAATGTCGGATCGCCCGCCACCCGAGATAAAGGCTTTCGAGCCATTCAGCACATAATCATCGCCATCCTTGACGGCCTTGGTCCGCAGCGAGGCCGCATCGGACCCGGCTCCCGGCTCGGTCAGGCAATAGGAGGCGAAATGCTCCATCGACATCAGCGGCGGCAGGAATTTCGCCCGCTGGTCATCATCGCCCCAAGTGTCGATCATCCAGGCGCACATATTGTGGATGGAGATATAAGCGGCCGTTGAAACACACCCACGCGATAATTGTTCGAAGATCAGGGCCGCATCGAGCCGTGTCATTCCCGATCCGCCGAATGCCTCGCCGGTATAGATACCGGCAAAGCCCATTTCGGCCGCTTCACGCAGAACATCTTCGGGGAAATGCTTGCTTTCATCCCACTCCGCCGCGAACGGCTTCAGGCGGTCATCGGCGAATTTGCGCGCAGCGTCCTGTATCAGGCTCTGGTCTTCATTGAGCTCGAAGTGCAAATCAGGCTCCATCCGGGTTTTGAAAAAGGCCGCGAAGGCCTAACGTGGACCATGAGATTGGGCAAGCTGCGAGGGTAGATCACGATGAGCACATTTCCAGCGACACGCTTGCGCCGCTTGCGGCAGGCCGACTGGTCACGCCGCCTGGTGCAGGAAAATGTGCTGACCGTGAATGATCTGATCTGGGCGGTTGTGGTCTCGGACACCGCCGATCCGGTCCAGCCCGTGGCGGCCATGCCCGGCGTCGAACGTCTCGGGCTGAAATCCCTGGCCAATGCGGCAAAGCGCGCGGAACAATTGGGCATTCCGGCGATGGCGATTTTCCCGCACATCGACCCGGCAAAGAAAGACGCGGACGGCTCCGAAGCGCTCAATCCTGATGGCCTGGTGCCGCAGGCCATCAAGACCATCAAGGACGCGGCCCCGAATGTCGGTGTGATCTGTGACGTTGCACTGGATCCCTTCACCACCCATGGCCATGACGGCGTTATGAAAGACGGCATCATCCTGAATGATGAAACCGTGAACCGCCTGACCCGGCAGGCCCTCATTCAGGCGCAGGCGGGTTGTGATGTGATCGCCCCGTCCGACATGATGGATGGCCGTATCGGGGCGATCCGCGAAGCACTGGAAATGGAAGGGTTCACCGACACGATGATCCTCTCCTATGCCGCCAAATACGCGTCGGGCTTCTACGGCCCCTATCGCGAGGCCATCGGCTCCGGTGCGGTCCTGCAGGGCGACAAGAAAACCTACCAGATGGACCCTGCCAATACCGAGGAGGCCTTGCGTGAAGTCGCCATGGATCTCGAGGAAGGCGCCGACATGGTGATGGTCAAGCCCGGCCTGCCCTATCTCGACATTGTGCGCCGGATCTCGGAGACCTTCGGCGTGCCGACCTTCGCCTTCCAGGTCTCCGGAGAATACGCCATGATCCAGGCTGCAGCCGCCAATGGCTGGATTGATGGCGACCGCGTGATGATGGAAAGTCTGACGGCCTTCAAGCGCGCCGGTGCGGCGGGGATTATCACCTATTTCGCGCCAAAAGCGGCGGAGATCCTGACCTAACCCACCTTCCCGATCGGCGGCAGGGTCCAGTTGAACTGGATGGCGCAGCCGCGGATGACAAAGGCCAGCAGCGCCGCGCCTACGGCAGCGATTCCGGCCCCGATGCCGAGCGTAATGGCCAGCACATAGGCGCCCGCCCCCGCCAGCGCCGCCAATGCGTAGATCTCCGCGCGCAGGACCAGCGGCACATCATTGACGATAATATCCCGGATCAATCCGCCAAAGGCCGCGCTCATCACGCCGGTCAGCAGCGCAATCGACCAGTGCGCACCCGCGGCGAGCCCGGCCTTCGCACCGAGCACGCAAAACACCGACATGCCGATGGCATCCGCCCAAGCCAGAGCCGCCCGGCGTGTGGCCAGTGATTGCGCCCAGGGGGAGGTGTAATAGCCGATCAACGCACCGATCAGCGCCAGCCAGAGATAATCCGGCGCATCCACCCAATAGACCGGCAATTCACCCAGCAGGACATCGCGGAGCGTGCCGCCCCCCATACCCGTGACCGCACCGAGAATGGCCGCGCCGAAGGGATCAAGCTCCTTGCGTGCCGCCAGCATACCCCCGGAAAAGGCGAACACAGTGACGCCGCTATAGTCCAGAAAAAGAAAGAGTAAATCGACGGTCAAAGCTGCCAGCCTTTCATATTATCCAAATATACCAAATCGGCTATTTCGTTTTTGGGCTTGCCCAATCAGTCGATTCACCAACTAATCTCGCCTTGCAGCAGGTGACGATTGCGTCATCTGACAAGCAAAACAAAGGGGGAGACTCATGTCACTCGACAAAATCATCTGGGCAGTCGCGTTTCTGGCAGCCATCGTGTTTGCGTTCGTAACCTTTGAGTATGGCGCACTTATCCTTGCGCTATTGGGGCTCGCAAGCGGTTTCTTCGTCAAGGGCGATCACCGCAAGGCCCTGATACTGGCCGCCATCTTCCTGATTGCGGGCGGCTCCACTGCATTGGGCTCCATCCCGGCGGTCGGCGAGTATCTGAACGCCATCTTCGCCAATTATGGCGCCGTTCTGGGCGCAGCCTCGCTGATGGTCATCGTCATGGCTACGGTCGAGCGCCTTATACCGGGTGCCAGCGAATAACGACGCCGGCAACGCCTGAGCAAACCCCGTCCGCACACTGCGGGCGGGGTTTTTCATGACCCGTCTATCGCTGATGCCAGTGCAGCATCATGGACAGTCACCTGCCAGGCCGCGACGGTCAGAATAATGATCAGCAGGGCCCACACCGCATAATTCACGAAGACTGACCGCTTGGCCGACTTGCGTTCTAGCCAGGTCCGGGGCCGGACGCCCTTGACCCGGTAGGTGAACAGCGCGGCCAGATTGACGCTGACCACATTGATCGACAGCAACAGGCCAGCCCGGGCTGCCATCATCCATTCACCATCCCCGGCATAGAGTCCCATCGCAGCGGAAGGCGGCAGCAAGGCCACCGCCACCATGACCCCGACCAGCGCGCTGGAGATTCCCGTGGAAATGGACAGCGCCGCTGCCGCGCCGGAAACAAGCGCCAGAGCAGTCGTATCCACGCCAACAATCGTCCGGGAGACCAGCTCGCCGCTCAGCGAATTGACCGGCAGGGCCATGCCGAGCGCAAAGCTGACCGCCAGTCCGAGCGCCAGCCCCGCAACCGCGGTCCGCGCCGACTTCGCCATCAGATCCAGATCGCCCAGAGCGGACGCAAACGAAAACGCCAGGATCGGTCCCAGCAGCGGGGCAATCACCATCGCCCCGATCACCGCGGCAACATTATTGGCATTGAGGCCAAGCGCCGCCACAACCGCGGACAAGGCCGTCAGAACCAGAAAGTCACGATTCAGTTTGGCGCCGGCGGCAATGTCCTCGAACAGCTCTTCACGCAGGGCCAGCGTCCGCCGCTTCCGGCTGGTCTCGGCGTCTTCCTCCGCCTCGATCTTCGGCAGAGTGGCCTCGATCGGGATAACCACAAGCCGCCAGTCATCCGTGTCGGCCAGCAAGCCCTGGATTGCGTCAATCGCTTCCTGCCCCTCGCCCGTCTTGAAGTAGAGACGCAAAACGCGGCGGCCCCGATCATCTGCCGGTTCCAGCCGGTGATCGACCGGATTGGCCCGCAGGCAGGATTTCAGCAGTGGCTGGGTATCAACCGTTTCGGGAAAGGAGAGCTGGATCAGACGCATCTAGCGCTTATCGGCGTTTTTCAATCGCGCGATCAAGCTGGAAGTATCCCACCGTCCGCCACCCATCGCCTGGATTTCGGCGTAGAACTGGTCGACAAGCGCCGCAACCGGCAGACGCGCACCATTATTGCGCGCCTCGTCGAGCGCAATGCGAAGATCCTTTCGCATCCAGTCGGCCGCAAAACCATGCTCGAATTCACCCGCGACCATGGTCTGCCAGCGGTTTTCCATCTGCCAGGATTGCGCTGCGCCCTTGGAAATCGCGCCGACGACTTTCTCCGCATCAAGCCCGGCCTGTTCGGCAAAATGCAGCCCTTCGGACAGCCCCTGCACCACACCGGCTATGCAGATCTGGTTGACCATCTTGGCAAGCTGGCCCGAACCGGCCGCGCCAATCAATGTGACCGCCTTGGCATAACTTGCCATCACCGGTTCGGCATAGGCAAAAACATCCGGATCACCGCCGCACATGATCGCCAGCTGACCCTTCTCGGCCCCGGCCTGACCGCCCGAAACCGGCGCATCGACAAAACCGATATCCCGCGCCTTGCATTCCTGATGCAGCGCCCGCGCCAATGCCGCAGAGGCGGTTGTATGATCGACCAGGACCGAGCCCCGCTTCATCACCGGAATAATCCTCTCTGCCACGGCGCGCACATCCGGATCATCGCCCAGGCAGAGAAAGACAAAATCCGCTTCGGACACGGCATCTTCCGGTGTGACAGCGACCTTTCCCGTATGGGATTTGGCCCATTTCCGGGCCTTGTCCGCCGTCCGGTTCCAGACCGTAACCTGATGGCCCTTGCCGGCCAGATGACCGGCCATCGGGTAGCCCATCACCCCAAGCCCCAGAAATGCGCAATGAACCATGCTGTTCTCCCGGGGTCCTGCCCCCTAATCGAGCTGGCCGTACCGGCTGCGGTGAAAGGTCAGCGCCCCGGCATCCTCATTCACCGAAATTCCCATGACCTCGCCGAGTATGATGTCATGGTCACCGCCGGGATAAACCGCATGCTGACGGCAGGCAAGGACGGCGCCTGCCCCCTCAATCACCGGAAAGCCATGTCGGTTTTCAGACCATTGTCCGTCCGGAAGGCGGTCGTTTTCGGCGCAAAACCGGGCGATATCCGCCTGCGCTTTGCCGAGAAAACAGATCGCATAACTTTTCGCAGCAAGAAAAATATCCGCGCGGTCTGCCGACTTTGCAATCGACCACAGGACCAGAGGCGGCTTCAACGAAACGGAGGTAAACGAATTCGCCGTAATACCGTACGCTTGGCCGTCATGATACGCGGTCACGACTGTCACGCCGGTGGGATAGCGCGACATGGCCTCGCGAAATGACTGTGATGGCGACAATTTACAATCTCCGAATCGCTTCGAAACCGGACTTTAACCGTGTTGGGACATACTCCGCCTTCAAAGAAGAACAAACAGGGTGGTGTGTGATGGCTTCGGATCAACCGATCATCATCAAGAAAATCAAGAAGGGCGGCGGCCATGGTCACCATGGCGGGGCTTGGAAAGTGGCCTATGCCGACTTCGTGACCGCAATGATGGCTTTCTTTCTGCTGATGTGGCTGATCAATACCACAACACCCGAACAGCGTCAGGGCATTGCAGATTATTTTGCGCCCGCGAGTGTCGCCCCGACCAATTCCGGTGGCGGCGGTATTCTGGCAGGCACAGCCCTTGGCGAGGATGGCGGCGGAGCCCGGGGCACCTCCTCGACCATTGAACGCCTGTCTCCGGATGCCGAGCAGGACGATCCGGACACACCCGACGAAACCCGCGAGCAGACCACGCAATCCGTCAGCGCCGATGCCATGGCTGCGGCCCGTGAACGCCGGGAGCGGGCCGAATTTGCTTCGGCCGAGATGTCTCTGCGCCAGTCCCTGCAGGAAATGCCGGAACTGGCCGAGCTGACGCGCCAGCTGATCATCGAGGAAACACCGGAGGGCTTGCGCATCCAGCTGGTCGATGAGGAAGGCCGCCCGATGTTCAACCCGGGATCCGTTCAACCCAATGACCGTGCTGTCATTCTGCTGCGGGCCGTGGCCGAAATTGCCCAGCAATTGCCAAACCGTGTTGCGATATCCGGCCACACTGATTCGGCACCGGCACCCGGCGATGCCTATTCCAACTGGGATCTGTCAGCCGACCGTGCCAATGCCGCGCGGGCCATTCTCCAGCAAGGCGGGCTGACCGACGACCGGATCGCGGAAGTGACCGGGCGGGCCGGCTCCGAGCCGCTTTATCCGGACGATCCCTACATGCCGGGAAATCGCCGCATCTCGATCCTTTTACTGCGCGAAGCCCCGGTGATTGCCCCCGGCCATGGCCTCAATAGGTAATCCACAGTTCACAGCAAAAAGGGCTCGCCTCACGCCGTCCTACTCATGTTAGTCTTTCCGGCCCGCCATGAAATGCGGGCGCAGGACACAGGGCGTGAGGCATGCTCGATATCGTCACAGAGACATGGCAGATGTGGGCCGCCATGGCCCTCGTGGCGATTTCCATCGTCTTCTATGTCTGGGAAAAATACGCGATTGAAATCGTCTCTGCGGCCATTGTCGCAGTGGTTCTGGTCTTTTTCCAGTTTTTCCCGATTCCGGAAAACAATCCGGGTGCCGCAGAAATCCTTTCCGGTTTTGCCAACCCGGCGCTTCTGACCATCATGGCATTGCTTGTCGTCGGTCAGGGCATTTTCCAGACCGGTGCCATGGATGGTCCGACACAACGGCTATTGGCTTCCTATGACAAGCGGCCGCTGATGACACTGCTGTCGATTTTCGTGTTTGTGTTCGTGGTCAGCGCCTTCATCAATAATACGCCGGTCGTAGTAATGTTCATTCCGATCCTTGTGGCCGTCGCGGGCCGGATGGGGGCCTCTCCCTCCAAGATCATGATCCCGCTCAGCTATGTCTGTATTCTCGCCGGCATGACGACGCTGATCGGCTCATCGACCAATCTGCTGGTCTCTGACAGCTATTCGGCATTCACCGGTGTGACTCTCGACTTCTTCGCACCCACTCAATACGGCATCGTACTGGCACTGATCGGCGTCCTCTATGTGGCCTTCATTCTCCCGCGCCTTTTGCCGGAGCGCGCGACAATGGAGCGCGAGATCGCAGGGGGTGATGGCAAGCAATTCATAGCCCAGCTCGAAGTCACACGTGAACACCCTTTGCGCGGACAATCACCGGTCGCGGGCATGTTTCCGGACCTCCCGGATATCACGGTCCGGATGATCCAGCGCGGCGAGCACGCCATTCTGCCGCCATTTGATGATGTCAAACTGCGCGCAGGCGATCTTCTGATTGTTGCCGCAACCCGCAAAACCCTGTCCGATCTGCTGACCTCTCGCGCCGAATATCTGCGCGGCCTCCTGCAAAGCGGGCCCGGCGGAGACGAGCCTTCACCCGGAGAGCGCCTCGGCCTGTCGGAATCTGTCATTCCGCCGGGCTCGCGCCTGATCGGCCGCACGGTTGAACAGATCGGCTTTCGCCATCTGACGGGCTGTGTGGTTCTGGGCGTACAAAGACGGTCGCGTATGATCCGCAAGAAAATGGGCGAAATCCGCATCGAAGCCGGGGATGTCCTGCTATTGTTCGGCAAGGCTGATGCTCTGCGCAATCTGCGAAATGACCGCGACCTGCTGCTGATGGCCTGGGCGACAACCGATCTGCCCGATCCGCGGCGCGCGAACTTCGCGCTCATCATTTTTGCCGGTGTGGTGATCGCCGCTGCAACAAATCTGATGCCGATCGTTCATGCCTCCATTCTCGGTGCCGTAGCCATGATCGCCGCCGGGTGCCTGAATTCCCGGCAAGCCGCCCGCGCGATCGATATGCGGGTCTACCTGCTGGTCGGTTCGGCCTTTGCGCTGGGCACAGCCCTGCAATCCACAGGGGCCGCGAATTTCATTGCCGGAACGGTGGTGTCGACATTCGAACCCTTCGGACCTGTAGCCCTGGTTTCGGTATTGTTCATCCTGATCGCCCTGCTCACCAATGTGCTTTCAAACAATGCCACGGCCATCCTGTTCACCCCCATCGCCATCGGTGCGGCCAACCAGATGGGGCAGGATCCGGCCATTTTCGCCCTGACCGTCCTGTTTGCCGCCAACACCTCCTTTGCAACACCGATCGGGTATCAGACCAATCTTCTGGTCATGGGGCCGGGGCATTATCGCTTTGCCGACTATATCAAGGCCGGGGCACCCCTTGTCATCATTCTCTGGCTGGCTTTTACCGGCATCGCAGCATTTCATTTCGGCTTCTGAACGTGCAGTCTGAGTTCATGATGAAAGCAAGGATTCGAGCCATTCCGTGACGCATCCGTTCACAACCCGCCAGATTCCCTTCTACCTGACCGCATCAGGGCCCTGCCCCTATTTGCCCGGACGGCTGGAACGCAAACTGTTTACACGTCTCGAACCCGGCGACGGCCCGGCACTGAATGACGCCCTGACACATGCCGGCTTCCGCCGCTCGCAGGCCGTGCTCTATCGCCCGGCCTGTGAAGGCTGTGATGCTTGCCGGTCTGCGCGCATTCCGGTCAACGCCTTCAGCTTTTCCCGCTCGAACCGGAAAGTCCTGAAAGCCAATGCCGATCTCAGCCGGGAGGAACAGCCCGCCCACGCCACGATGGAGCAATTCCAGTTGCTTTCCCGCTATCTCGACACCCGGCATGGCGACGGTGATATGGCGGGCATGAGCTTTGCCGATTACGTCATGATGATCGAGGACGGGGCCCAACGCACCGATGTCGTCGAATATCGTGATGACGCCGGCACATTGCGCGCCGCCGCCCTGATCGACCGGCTGCGCGACGGCCCGTCCCTGCTTTACAGTTTCTTTGATCCGGAACAGCCGGCCCGCAGCTTCGGCAAATTCATCATACTGGATGCAGTGCGATGGTCGCAGGCACAGGGCCTGCCCTATGTCTATCTGGGCTATTGGGTGCCGGGCAGCGAAAAAATGGCCTACAAATCGCGTTACCGTCCGTTGGAAATACTGACATCGTCAGGCTGGCGGCGGTTTGAAGACACCGAATTCGGCAGACAGACCGAAATGGATTTTGGGGGAGATTGATATGGATCGGCGGACATTCCTGAGCGGCGCGAGCATTGCCGCCGCCACTGTGGCGACAGCCTGCAGCCAGGGGGAAGACAGCAGCGTCGCTGCGCCCAACGTCCAGACGCGGCGCACGCGGCGCCTGCGCATGGTCACGACCTGGCCGGCCAATTTCCCGGGCCTCGGCACAGCCGCTACACGCGTGGCGGAATTCTGCAACGCCATGTCCAGCGGATCGCTGGAGGTCGAGGTTTATGCCGCAGGCGAGATTGTCGGCGCATTCGAAGCCTTCGACGCCGTAGCGACCGGCACGGCCGACATGTATCACGCCGCAGAATATTACTGGCAAGGCAAGTCCCCGGCCTTCAATTTCTTCACCGCCGTGCCGCTCGGCATGACCGCCGAAGAAATCATGGCCTGGGTCGAATTCGGCGGCGGCCAGGAACTCTGGGAAGAGCTGGGCCGCGAATTCGGCGTGGTGGCGTTCCAGGCCGGCAATTCCGGTCACCAGATGGGCGGCTGGTTCAAGCGCGAGATCAATTCCCTGGAAGACTTCCGCGGCCTTCGCATGCGGATACCGGGCCTCGGCGGCAATGTGCTGCGCGAACTCGGCGGGGCGGCGGTTGCCCTGTCAGGCGGAGAGATTTATCCGGCCCTGCAGAATGGCACGATCGACGCCACCGAATGGGTCGGGCCGTGGAATGATCTGGCATTCGGATTCTATCGCGAGGCGCCATACTATTATGGCCCCGGCTTCCACGAGCCGGGCTCGGCGCTCGGGCTTGGCATCAATGCCGGCGTCTGGGACGGGCTCGATACGGATCACAAGGCCATCATCCGCGCCGCCTGCCGGGCCAGCAACAATATGGCCCTGGCCGAATATGCGCACCAGAATGCCATTGCCCTGGATGTCCTGCAGAACGAGCACGGTGTGCAATTGCGATCCTTCCCGGACGAAGCCTGGCTCAGGATTGGCGAGATTTCGGAACAGGTGGTCGCGGACGTCGCCAATACCGATACGATGACACGGCGCGTCTATGACAGCTATATGGCCGCCCGCAACCGTGGCCGCGTCTGGGGGCGTGTGTCGGAATATCCCTATTTTGCGCAACGTGAACGCGTTCTGGGCGGCTAGGCCATGCGCGGGGGAGACTGGCTGATCGTCCTGATCATCGCCGGCATCATCGTCGTGATGGTGCTGGATGGCCTCACCGCCGGCAGCCTATCGGCCTGGATGGGCTCCAGCCTCTATCAGACGGTCTTGCCTGCCGGTCGTCTGGCCGGTTGGGCCGGGCTGATCCTGTCGCCCCTCCTGCTGCTGCCACTCCTCGGCGGCGTCTGGGGACGTATCGCCGGATTGCCGCCGGTTCTGGAATCCGCTTTTCGTAAATTGATATCCCTCTTTGATGCCATCAGCACGGTCATCGGGGATGCGGCACGCTGGCTGGCGCTGGGACTGGTGATCGTCACCGCAACGGTCGTCATCCAACGCTATGTCTTCGGTTTTGCTTCGACAAAGCTGCAGGAAACCGTGATCTACATGCACGCCTTGCTGTTCCTGTTATCCGCCGCTTCGACCCTGCTGGCAGACGGCCATGTCCGTGTGGATATTTTCTACGCCAAACTCTCCGAACGCGGAAAAGCCTGGACCGACCTGATCGGCACCTACCTCGCCCTGTTTCCGATGGCCTTGCTGATCCTCTGGGTCTCGACGCCTTACATCAATGCCAGCTGGCGGATCCTCGAACGCTCGCGGGAAAGTGACGGGTTGCCCCTGGTATTCATCCTGAAGACGGCCATCCCGCTCTTTGCCGTCATGATAATCCTGCAAGGGCTGGCGGCGGCTCTGAGGGCGGCATTGACGGTGTCAGGCAAGACTGCGCCGGGACATGCGGCCGCCGTGGATCGGGAGCTCTAGATGAATACCTTCATCGACCTCCTTCCTTTCCTTATGTTTGCCTTCGCCTTTATTGCCCTGCTGCGAGGCTATCCGGTCGCGTTCACGCTGGCCGGTGTGGCATTGGCTTTCGCCGGAATCGGTCTGCTCCTCGACGTTTTCGACCCCATCCATCTGCGCGCCTTCCCGCAGCGGATTTACGGCAACATGATGGAAATGGACCGCTCCATCCTGGTCGCCGTCCCGCTCTTTGTGTTCATGGGGGTGATGCTGGAAAAATCCAGGGTCGCCGAGGAATTGCTGGAAGCCATGGGCGCGCTCTTCGGCACGTTCCGGGGCGGGCTGGGCATTTCTGTCGTTGTCGTCGGGGCACTGCTGGCCGCTTCGACCGGTATCGTCGGGGCAACGGTCGTGACCATGGGCCTGCTCTCCCTGCCGACCATGCTCAAACGCGGATACGATCCGGGTCTCGCCTCAGGGTCCATCGCCGCAGCGGGCACGCTCGGGCAGATCATTCCGCCCTCCATCGTGCTGGTCCTCCTCGGGGACCAGATTTCCAACGCCTATCAGGAAGCCCAGAGGGCGCAGGGCATTTTCTCTCCGGATATCGTCTCGGTGGGAGACCTCTTCGCCGGCGCCCTGATTCCCGGCCTGCTGCTCGTGGCCGCCTATATCGGCTACCAGATTTTCGTCGCCATCACCCAGCCCGCCAAGGCACCCCCTGCGCCACAGGATGCCCGCCCCTCGTTTGGGCGCATCCTGCGAGCCTTGATCCCGCCCCTGGGGCTCATCATCGCGGTGCTGGGCTCCATTCTCACCGGCCTGGCCACACCGACAGAAGCCGCTGGCGTGGGGGCCGTGGGGGCCACTTTCCTGGCCGGATTCCGCAATGCCGGCGCAAACAGCAATCCCGGCACCGGACGAATACTGTCCGGGCTTGGGGCTCTGTCGCTCATCCTGCTGATTGCCATGACGCTCTTCGTCGATCTTCGCATCGGGCGGGAAAACATATCCACCGGAGAGCAGGCCGGGCTGTATCTGGCCTATGGCCTGGTTGCGCTAACGCTCCTCGGCGCGGCGGCCGCCCTCTGGCGGTTGAAGAAGACCGGCGTTCTGGACGATGTGATGCGGGCCACGGCCCAGATTTCGTCCATGGTGTTTGTCATCCTCATCGGGGCCGCATTATTCTCTCTCATTTTCCGGGAACTGGGCGGAGATGCCACTGTGCAGGCGGCCCTCGAAGCCGTGCCCGGCGGGAAGTGGGGGGCGCTGGCCATTGTCATGCTGGTCATGTTCCTGTTGGGATTTTTCCTCGATTTTATCGAGATCACCTTCGTGGTGGTTCCCATTGTTGCGCCCATCCTGCTCATGATGGGGATCGATCCGGTGTGGCTCGGCGTGCTCATGGCCCTGAACCTTCAGACCAGCTTCCTGACACCGCCCTTCGGTTTCGCACTCTTCTATCTGAGAGGGGTCGCTCCGCCGGAAGTCACGACCGGGGCGATCTATCGCGGCGCCCTGCCCTTTGTCGGTATCCAGCTGATTGTCATCATTCTGGTCGCCCTCCTGCCCTGGCTGGCGACCGGCCTTCCGGAATTGCTCTATGACTAGGCCCATAATTGCGCCCATCATCGAGACTGAACGCCTGCGTTTGCGGCCTCTGCACGCGGATGATTTTGACCCGATACACCGGATCTGGTCCGACCCGGAAAACGTCGTGTTTGTGGGTGGACACCCGTCGACACTTAACCAGTCCTGGCGGCGGGTCGTCACAAGCGCCGGTTACTGGCCCATCCTTGGATATGGCTATTGGGCGCTTGAGGAATCGTCCTCACGAAACTTTATCGGTCTGGTCGGGTTTGCCGATTTCAAGCGGGATGAACCGGCAGGCTTCAGCGGCGACCCTGAAATTGGCTATGTCATCGACAAAACGGTTCACGGTCAGGGCTATGGGCGCGAGGCAATGACGGCCTGCATGAAGTGGATGGATGACACCCACGGCCGCCAGCGCACGATCTGCATGATCGAACCCGGCAACATCGCCTCTATCAGGATTGCGGAGCGCCTTGGATACAAGCCTTACGGTGAAGGCCTGATCGACGGCGTGACCGTCGTACTGATGGAACGGACCTAGACGGACGGCACGCTCGTGCTGCCTGCCCCGCGCTGCCCTCCGGCAAATTCAATTAGGGCCTCGATCCGCTTTTCAATGGGTGGATGGGTCGCAAAAACCCCGGCAAAACCGGCTTTCGGATTCTCGATCATCATTTCGCGCACACCGTCCGGCGCGTTTTCGATCTCGGCATGACCTGAGATTTTTTCGAGCGCCGAAATCATGGCGTCCGGATTGCGGGTCAGTTCCACCGCCCCCGCATCCGCCATGTATTCGCGCTTGCGCGACAGGGCGAAGCGGATGGCGATGGCCAGAAAATAGGCAATGGCCACGATGGCGATAGCAATGATCATCAAGAGCGCCGCATTTCCGCGGCGGCCGGACGACCGGCCACCAAGCCCGCTCCAGAACAGGGAGCGGAAGACGATTTGCGCCACGAAGGAAAAAATGCCGACAAATATTACGGAAATCACCAGCCGCCGGACATCCCGGTTGAGGATATGGTTCAATTCATGTGCCAGTACGGCTTCCAGCTCGGCCTTGTTGAGGTTGCGCATCAGCCCGCGTGTCACGGTCACCGCATACTGTTTTTCTGTCAGACCGCTGGCATAGGCATTCATCATCTCCGTTTCGATGATTTTCAGTTTCGGCATCGTCAGACCGCGGGAAATACATAGATTTTCCAGAAGATTATAGAGCTCCGGTTCGTCCTGCCGGGAGACGGAATGGGCGCCGGTCGCCATGTCGATCATCGCCTGGTGCCCGAACCAGGCAATCACGAACCAGATACCGGCAATGATCACGGACCAGAGCGCCATGACCGGCCAGTTTTCCAGCGCGGCCCCGAAATCCGCGCCCAGGCCGATACCGTCCTTGCCGGAGGAATAGGTGCCGCCACCATCCATGCCGGTCATGACGAGCGCGGCGGCAAACGCCAGCAACATCAACAGGAACGGAAATCCGGCCAAGAGCAGGACGGATTTCAGATTATTGTTCCAGATATGCGTGCGGAGACCGACCGCGCCCAACATGAACCGGACCTAGAATTTTACTTCAGGCGCATTCTCGACCGCGGCACGATCGGCCACTTCGAAGAAATCACGCTGTTGGAAGCCGAACATGCTGGCAAAGATGACCGCCGGGAATTGCTCGACCGCCGTGTTGAATTCGCTGACCGCATTGTTGAAGAAACGGCGGGCGGCCGCGATCTTGTTTTCGAGGTCCGCGAGCTCGTTCTGCAGCGACAGGAAATTCTCGTTCGCTTTCAGATCGGGATAGGCTTCCGACAGGGCAAATATCTGACGCAGCGCGCCGGTCAGCATGTTCTCCGCCTGGGCCTGATCCTTCACATTTGTCGCATCAACCGAGGCCTGGCGCGCCTTGATGACGTTTTCCAGGGTCTCTTTCTCGTGACTGGCATAGCCTTTCACGGTGTTGACGAGGTTGGGGATCAGATCGACGCGCTGTTTGAGCTGCACGTCAATATCGCCCCAAGCCTGATTGGTTGTCTGCCGCAGAGCGACCAGACGGTTGTAGATGCCAATCACGAAAAACGCGATGACAACCACGACCACGAGCAGGATAATCCATTCCATCTAAAATCCCTCCGGTTTCATTCAATTTTTCACTACGGGCTGATTACGCCGAATCCATGGCGCGCGCTACCGCCACCGGGTCCGCGGGCATGAATTTTCCGGTTTTCGGGAAACCGCGCGGCCGGGCCATGCCTGCTTGCGCACGCTTGCCTTCCCAGTCTTTCCAGTCCTCGAAAGCATGACGCCGTCCGGCACCGTCAATCCAGGCAAGTCCATCTGCCGGATCGAAGGTCGCAACATCCAGCAATTCAGCACCTTTTCCGCCCATCAGGCGGACGCCTTTCCCGCGCGCCATTTGCGGCAGGTCCGCGACATCGAAGATCAACAGGCGCTTCTTGGTGTTGGACACGGCAATCTTGCTTCCGGTTACAGGCACGCAGGCAATCGCCTCGCCGTCTCCGACATTCAGGGCCTGCTTGCCGCCCTTCTTCGTGGCAAAGACATCTGCCTCCTTCACACGGAATCCGTTGCCCGCCCGCGAGGCGATCAGCAATTCACGCTCCGGTTCATGCCGGAACAAGGCAACCGGCGCGGCATCTTCCGGCAGGCCGGCATGCAGGCGCAGTGGATCACCATGGCCACGGCCGCCGGGCAGTCTGGACGCATCAATGGCGTAGAATTTTCCGTCCGTAGCGAACAGGATCAGCTTGTCGACGGTCTCACATTTTACTGTGAACAGCGCGCTATCGCCTTCCTTGAACACAATGGCCCCGATGTCGTGGGAATGGCCTTTCAGGGCACGGATCCAGCCTTTCTGTGACACCACGACCAGTATGGATTCCCGGACGATCAGCGATTCAGCGACCGCCTCGGCATCGTATTCCACAATGCCGGCGGTATTAATCTCGGTCCGTCGTGCGCCGATCGCGGTTTTGGGACCGAAGGCGGCTTCGACCTCCGCGATTTCGGCATCAACTTTTTCCCATTGCACGGGCTCGGAGCCAATCAGCGTTCTGAGATCGCCGCGCTCATTCTTGAGACTGGCTTCCTCCTTGCGGATTTCCAGCTCTTCCAGCTTGCGCAACGCACGAAGCCGCATATTGAGGATGGCCTCGGCCTGCCGATCCGACAGGTCGAAATGGGCCATGAGTTTTGCCTTGGGCTCATCCTCGAAGCGGATGATCCGGATCACCTCGTCCAGATCGGCATAGACGATGATATATCCCGCCAGCACTTCCAGCCGGTCCTCAACCTTTGCCAGGCGTGTATTGGCCCGGCGCACCACGACTTCGCGGCGATGGTCCAGCCAGATGCGCAGCACATCCTTCAGACTCATCACCCGCGGCGTACCGGACGGGTCAAGGACGTTCAGATTGAGCGAGATCCGGTTTTCCAGCTCGCTCATCTTGAACAATGCCGCCATCAACAGCTCGGGTTCGACATTCTTGCTTCTGGGCACCAGAACAAGTCGGATATCTTCCGCACTTTCATCGCGCACATCTTCCAGAAGCGGCAGCTTCTTCTGATCCAGCAATTGCGCAATGCGTTCGACCAGCTTGGATTTCTGTACCTGGTAGGGAATTTCGGTGACCACGATCTGCCAGGTTCCGCGGCCCAGATCCTCGATCTCCCACCGGGCGCGCAGCCGAAAACCGCCCCGCCCCGTTTCATAGGCTTCACGGATCGCCTCCGGTGATTCCACGCAAATCCCGCCGGTTGGAAAATCCGGGCCTTTCACCGACCTCAGAAGCTGGGCGACAGAGGCATCCGGATGGGCAATCAAAGTCCGCGATGCGCGGCACAGCTCATAGGCATTATGCGGTGGAATGGACGTTGCCATCCCCACCGCAATACCGGTGGCCCCATTGGCCAGCAGATTCGGAAAGGCCGCGGGCAGCACCACGGGCTCTTCTTCCGACCCGTCATAGGTTTCGCGAAAATCGACCGTGCCCTGATCAATATCCTGCAGCAACAGCTCGGCGGCCTCTGTCAGGCGTGTTTCGGTATAGCGCATCGCGGCGGCGCCATCGCCATCGATATTGCCGAAATTACCCTGCCCCTCGACCAGCGGATAGCGCGAGGCAAAATCCTGCGCCAGCCGCACCAGCGCGTCATAAACGGCCTGATCACCATGCGGGTGAAACTTACCGATGACGTCCCCGACAATCCGCGCCGACTTCTTGAACGCATCGCGCGGATTCAGTTTCAGCACGCGCATCGCATGCAGAATGCGGCGGTGGACGGGCTTCAGCCCGTCGCGGGCATCCGGCAAGGCGCGCTGAGTAATCGTCGACAGGGCATAGGCGAGATAGCGCTTGGACAGCGCCTCATCAAAAGGTTCTTCGAAAATTTCCCCGCCTTCGGGGGTGAAGACATCGCCCATGCTGCACTCCTGATTCGGACCGCTACAGTATGCCGCTAATTACGCCCGGCGTCCGTCAGCGCCTTGACCAAACGCACACGCGATTCAGGCAGGTCCCGGTCCATCGGCCAGAGCACGCGGCGCTGCAGGAAAAACCCGGTCAGCGCCAGGCCGTCCGCAATATCCCCGGTATCAAATCCGGCCTCCGGATCCCGCAGGAAACGCGGCAAAGCCAATAGCTTGTCGAGATAGGGTGCTGCCGCGTTCCGGCTGACCGCCCGGCCTGTCCGGGGGCTGACATGGGTCAGCCCCTCGACTTCGCCCGTGACCGCGCATTTCTCCAGATCCATGCCATAGCCGAGGTCACGCAGGAGGCCGAACTCCCAGCGGACATAAAGGGCCGGCCAGATGTCGGCATCACCCAGCGCGTCCAGAAAGACCTCCATCGCCCGGTAGACCGGCGCATGGGATTCCCGTTCCGGCAAGGCCTGACAGGCCAGCGCACAGGCGGAATTGAGACCGGCCAGCGACAGTGCATCATCCATCACAAGACCAGCCCGCGAGATGTCCGCCTCGATTGTAAAATGACCGAGATGATCGGCAAGTCGGGCGCGCCAGTTCGCAGTCACGGAATTTCCGGGCTGGAGCACCGGACGCAGGGTGCGTGACCGTCCGCCCCGGACCAGCCCGGCATGGCGGCCCTGATCCTCGGTCAGCAATTCGACGATGGCGCTGGTCTCACCATGCGGCCGCACCGCCAGTACATGGCCTCTGCCGCTCCATTCCATCAGCTGTCGTATTCCAGTCCCATGGCAAGATAGCGGGCGCGGTTTTCATCCCAGCCGGGCTGGACCTGCACCTGCAGGAAGAGATGCACCTTGCACCCGAAAGCCTGTTCCATTTCCTGGCGCGCCGCCGCGCCGATGGTTTTGACCGTCTTGCCGCCCTTGCCCAGCACAATCGGGCGCTGGCTGTCACGCTCCACGAAAATTCGCTGCTCTATGCGCACCGATCCGTCATGCAGGCGCCGCCAGCTCTCGGTCTCGACCGCTGTCGAATAGGGTAGCTCCTGATGCAGCCGGTCATAGATCTGCTCGCGCGTGATTTCCGCGGCCAGAAGGCGCTGAGGGATGTCTGCCGCCTGATCTGCCGGATAAAGGTGCGGCCCTACCGGCATCATCGAGGCCAGCTTTCTTTTCAGATCAGCCACGCCATACCCCTGGGTCGAACTGATCATGAAGATATCGGAATAAACGCCGGTCGCGTTCAGGGCCTCTGCCAGCGGCAGGAGCTTATCGCGTTCCAGCGCGTCAATCTTGTTCAAAACGAGGATGGCCGTCTTGCCGGCCGCCTTCAGCCCTTCCGTGACACTGTCATCATCCTTGACCGACAGCTTTTCGGCCCCACCGCCTTTTCCGGTCGAAACCAGGTGGCGGGCTTCCGCATCAATGACATGAACAATGGCATCGGCGTCATCGGCGCCGGTCCAGGCCGACTTGACCATGGCGCGATCCAGACGGCGGCGCGGTTCGAACACGCCGGGTGTATCGACGAGCACGATCTGGTCATCACCTTCCATCGCAATTCCGCGGACCGGAAAGCGCGTCGTCTGCACCTTTCGCGTCACGATCGAGACTTTCTCCCCGACCAGTGCATTGACAAGCGTCGACTTGCCGGCATTCGGCGCTCCGATAATGGCCGCAAACCCGGCGCGGGACTCAGTCATGACTCTTTATCCTCTGCAGCATGGCCGTCGCGGCCTCGCGCTGTGCTTCCTGTTTCGATCCGCCTTGCCCTTCACACGGATCGAAGCCGTCGAGCTCCACCCGGACCACAAATATCGGGCGATGGTCCGGTCCGGCCTGTTCCAGCAGATCATATCGCGGCTGACCATATCCTTTTTTGGCCGCCAGTTCCTGCAAATCCGACTTGGGATTACGCGGCTTCTCCGTCAATTGCGAGACCGCATCACCCCAGCCGCGGTCAAATACACGGCGCGCCGCCTCCAGCCCGCCATCAAGGTAAACCGCCGCGATCACGGACTCTGTGGCATCCGCCAGTATCGAGGCCTTGTTACGCCCGCCGGCATTTTCTTCCGATGGCGACATTCGTATCGCGTCTCCCAGCCCGAATTGCCGCGCCACATGCTCGCAGGCATTCCGGTCGACCAACGCATTGTAAAGCGGGGCCAGCTTGCCTTCCTTGGCATTTTTGAACTTGCTGAACATGGTTTCTGCGGCAATCAGCCCGAGAACCCGGTCGCCCAGGAATTCGAGCCGCTCGTAATTGCCCACCAGCCGGTTACCATCACCGAAACTGGCATGGGTCAGCGCCCGCTGGAGCAGGCCGGTATCCTTGAAATGATACCCGATATTGTCCTGCACACTCTGGAGAAGGCGGCTCATGCCTCATCCCCGGGCAGAGCCTCGATAATCACGGTGGCCAGCGCATAAGGCGGCTCGTCCGTAATGCTGATATGGACAAAGGCTTTCATACCGTCAGGCGTCAGCCGCGCCAGCCAGTCCAGCGCCCGGCCCTTCAGTTCCAGTGTCGGCTTGCCGCCGGGCAGATTCACGACGCCGACCTCTTTCCACGATACACCGCGCGATATGCCGGTGCCCAACGCCTTGGCGCCCGCCTCTTTTGCCGCATAACGCTTGGCATAGCTCGCCGCCCGCTCCCTGCGGCGATCGGACTTGGCCTGCTCGATCTCGGTAAAGCAGCGCTGGGTGAAACGATCGCCGAACCGTTCCAGAGTCTTCTCGATCCGGCGGATATCAATCAGGTCGGTGCCCGTGCCGATAATCAAGCTGCCGCCTCGTTGCGGGCATCGGCGATCAGCCCGCGCATCGTCGTTACCGCCTCGCGCAAGCCGCGGAAGATGGCTTCGCCGATCAGGAAATGGCCGATATTCAGCTCTTTCACCTGCGAAATGGCGGCAACCGGTTTCACCGTGTCATAGGTCAGCCCATGCCCGGCATGGACTTCAAGACCGCGCTCATGCGCCAGCGCGCAGGCCAGCTCGATCCGTTTCAGAAGTTCAGCAGTCCTGGCCTGGTTCCCGGCAATATAGGCATCGCAATAAGCGCCGGTGTGGAATTCCACAACGGAGGCCCCGATGGCTTCCGCAACCGCGATCTGAACCGGATCCGGCTCGATAAACAGCGAGACCCGGATTCCGGCGGCATTCAGCCGGTCAACAAAAGGCGCGATGTGCTGATGGCCCCCGGCCACATCCAGCCCCCCTTCCGTCGTCCGCTCCTCGCGCTTTTCCGGCACGATGCAACAGGCATGCGGCTTGTGCGCCAGTGCAATCGCCAGCATTTCCTCGGTCGCCGCCATCTCGAAATTCAGCGGCAGGTCGATTTCACGCGCCAGGCGCTCGATATCCCTGTCCCCGATATGACGGCGGTCTTCGCGCAAATGCGCGGTTATCCCGTCCGCACCGGCTTCAGCGGCCTGCCGGGCTGCGCGCACGGGATCGGGATGCAATCCGCCGCGCGCATTCCGGATCGTCGCGACATGGTCAATATTGACCCCGAGGCGGACCGGCGGATTCATGCCTTCAGACCCCGGCTGCCCGGCTTGATGGCCGGGAGGGATTCAAGTTCCGGCGGAAGGTCATCCGGCGCATAGGCCGGGAATTCGATTGACGCCAGGGCGATCAACGGAACGCCGACATCGGCCTTGCCGCCCGAACGGTCAATCAGACAGGCTTCAGCCAGAACCGTCGCGCCAGCCGCTTTCAGTGCATCGATACATTCGCGTGACGACAAGCCGGTGGTCACGATATCCTCGACCACCAGCACCTTCTGTCCAGGAGCCAGCTCGAACCCGCGGCGCAGACGGAATTCACCGTCCTCGCGTTCGACATAGATCGCCGGAAGGCCCATCTGCCGGCCCATTTCATAGCCCGGGACAATACCGCCAACGGCCGGTGAAACGATGATTTCGGGCGCGTCCGTCATCTCCGCTTTCACTTTTGCCGCGAGCGCCTTGCAGAGTTTCGCTGTCCGCACGGCGTCAGCGAAGACTTTCGCCTTTTGCAGGAACACCGGGCTGCGCAAGCCGGACGACAGGATGAAATGGCCCTCCAGTAGGGCCCCGGCAGCACGGAATTCGTTTAATACGTCTTCGGTTTTCATGCGTCATTCTCGTCGGTTTCACCACGGGCGCGCTCGGCGGACACCACGCTGCTACACATTTTCAGGGCCGATATAATGTTCGCGAGATGCCGGTTGTCGAACACTTCGATATCAAATTGCATTTCAAAGAAGTCCTTGGCGCGTTTCAGCGTTTTGATATTGCCGATATTGCCGCGATTCTCGCCCACGGCCTTGGCGATCTCCGCCAGCGCCCCCGGCGTATTGTGCATGACGGCGTGAACGCGCGCTGCCGACACGGCGTTTTCTTCCGCCTCTGCCGTCCAGCCAAGGTCGATCCAGCGGTCCGGATCGGATTCATCGTGCTCGGTCAGCCGATCGCAATCAATGGTGTGAATGGTCACGCCTTTTTCCGGAACCATGACCCCGACAATCCGGTCCCCCGGCAACGGCGAACAACACTCGGAAAAATGGATCGAAATACCCGGCGTCAAACCGCGGCCCCGGACATAGAGCCGGGCTTTCTCATCGCGGATCAATTCCTTTTCACTGGCGTCATATTGACGGCTGTCGCGGCGGCCCGGGAAGACGGCATCCAGAAACTGTCCTGACGTGACGCGGCCGCGGCCAAGCGCCTGGTAGAGTTCCTCCAGCGTGGCGATGTCCAGACGGGCCAGCGCATCTTCCAGGCCTTTTTCCCGGAACACCTTGCCCTCGCGCTCGAACGCGTGTTCGGCCAGCATCTTGCCAATGCCCTCGAATTCGGCCCGTTCTGTCGTGCGGATCAACCGCCGGATCGCGGCGCGGGCCTTTCCGGTGACGGCCAGCTCCTCCCACCCGGCAGGCGGCTGACGCAAACCGCCCCGCAGGATATTGACCACATCACCATTCTTCAGGCGCGTGCGTAATGGCCGGTCCCGGCTATTGATCTTCGCTCCGATACAGGTGTGGCCCAGCTCGGTGTGGACGGCATAGGCGAAGTCCAGGGGTGTGGCACCGGACGGTAATGCAATCAGCTCGCCCTTCGGGGTGAAGCAATAAACCTGGTCGGCAAACATTTCGAGCTTGGCATGCTCGAGAAATTCGTCCGGATCGCCGCCCTGCTCCAGGATTTCAAGGAAGGGACGCAGGCGCTCCAGCGGATCACCGCCGGCGGATTTCGCGGCCTCCGCGTCATAGCCATAGCTCTGGCCCTTATAGCGCCAATGCGCCGCCACGCCGCTTTCCGCAACGGAATCCATTTCCTCGGTCCGGATCTGGATTTCGACCCGCACGCTTTCGGGACCAACGACAGTGGTATGAAGGGAGCGGTAGTTGTTCGGCTTCGGCGTGGAAATGAAATCCCGGAAACGCTCGGGCACGCAGCGCCAGTTCTGATGAATGATGCCCAGGGAACGGTAACAATCATCGGCGGAATCCACGATTAGCCGGAAGGCATAGATATCGGCGATCTCGTCAAAGCTTGTGCCTTTGCGTTCCAGCTTGCGCCAGATCGAATAGGGCCGCTTCTCGCGTCCGAAAATACGGCCCTGAATACCGGCTTCTTCCAACCTCGCCATGATCACCTGGGACACCTCGGCGACCGCCTCGGCGCGCGATTCCCGCATTTCGGCGAGCCGCAAAGAGACCGATTCAAAGGCCGCGGGATTGATATAGCGGAAGGACAGGTCTTCCAGTTCCACACAAATCCGGTTGATCCCGATCCGCCGGGCCAATGGGGCATAGATTTCAAGTGTTTCGGTAGAAATCCGCTCGCGCTTTTCGGGTTTGGGAATATGATGGAGCGTCCGCATATTGTGCAGCCGGTCTGACAGTTTCACGATCAGCACCCGGACATCGGATGAAATCGCCACCACCAGTTTCTGGAAATTCTCGGCCTGCTTGGTCCGGTTGGAACCAAGCTCCATCTGGCCCAGCTTCGTCACACCATCTACCAGTGCGGCGATTTCGGGCGAAAAGCGTTCGCTGAGTTGTTCAAGCGTGGCCGGCGTATCCTCGACCGTGTCGTGCAGCAAGCCCGTACAGATGGTGGCGGCATCCATCTTCAGATCAGCCAGTATCATCGCCACCGACGCGACATGCGCGAAATAGGGCTCCCCTGAATACCGTTTCTGGGGGGCATGCATTTCGCGCGCGAAATCATAGGCACGGCGGATCAGGTCCGCATCGACCGTCGGATGATATCTGGAAATACGCCCGACGAGGTCATCGGCGGTTGGATAGGTTTCAATCGCCGGGGTGTCTTGGTCGGGCGCGGCGAGGCTCACCCTGCCCTAGAACCGGTTGTCCGGAGCGCCGTCGCGGTCGCTTTGCAGCGCTTTCAGCATGTCGGCTTCATCCGGATCGACAGGGGTCGGCTTGGAGGCGATTTGCGGTAGATCGTCTTGCGGCGATGCCCGCTCTTCTTCTTCCTCGTCGCTCGGGATCACGCGCTGAAGCCCGTTGACCAGGCTGTCTTTCAGGGCCCGCAAATCGAGATTGTCTTCGGCGATCTCGCGCAGCGAGACGACGGGATTCTTGTCATTGTCACGGTCGAGCGTCAGCTCCGAACCGGCCGAAATGTTCCGGGCGCGGTGCGCGGCCAGCAGAACCAGGTCAAAACGGTTCGGGACTTTCTGGATGCAATCTTCAACGGTGACGCGGGCCATACGTGCGGCCTCCTGTAAAATGCTCGCAAAGGGATCGCAGTAAGTAACGCCGCTCAGCCTTTACTGCAAGGCCTTTGCCGCATTGCAACACAGCGCAAATCAGCCGCTCCGATGAGTCTGGTCAATCGCATCCGCTGGCAGGCGGGAAATCAGGTCGGAAATGGCTGTGCCGGAGACCGGATGGACCCAGTGCGGCGCAATCTCTGCCAGCGGCAGCAGCACGAATGCCCGCTCCCCCGCTCTCGGGTGCGGCAGGGTCAGGGCCGGCGTCTCCATGACAAGGCCGTGATAATCGATGAGGTCGAGATCCAGCGTGCGCGAATCCCAACGCTCGCCACGCCTGCGGCCGAACCGGGACTCGACCTCCAGCAACACGTGCAGCAGCGCCTCGGCCTCCAGCGCGGTCCGGACCTCGGCGACGGCATTGACATAGGCGGGCTTTGCCGGATCGGGCCAGGCCGGCGATGTCCACAGGCCGGAGACCGCAACCGGTGACACCCCCCTTTCAGCCAGTTGCTGCAATGCGTCCGGCAAGGTCTCTTGCGGGGACCGCCCCCGAAAGGGCAGATTGGCCCCGAGCGCGACATAGATATTCGCCGCCTCTTTCATGTTTTGATCTTTAGCATTCGGGAGCGCCCCATGACCTTCTATCCCAACGAACGTATTGGCCTTTTCATTGATGGTGCCAACCTGTTTTCCACCTCGAAAGCACTCGATTTCGACATCGATTACCGCAAGCTGCTGGAGGAATTCCGCAAGCGGGGCCGCCTCACCCGGGCCAATTATTACACCGCATTGCTGGAAAACGAGGACTTCACGCCACTAAAACCGCTTGTCGACTGGCTCGACTACAACGGCTTCAATGTCATCACCAAGCCGGCCAAGGAGTTCACGGACGATTCTGGCCGGCGCCGGATCAAGGGCGATATGGATGTCGAACTGGCCGTAGATATCATTTCCGCCGCCACCTATCTCGATCACATCATCCTGTTTACGGGCGATGGTGATTTCCGTTACGCCGTCGAGCATTGCCAGCGCAAGGGTGCCCGGGTCACGGTCGTATCCTCGCTGAAAGCCCGCCCGCCGATGATATCGGATGATCTGCGGCGGCAAGCCGATGGTTTCATCGATCTCGCCGATCTGAAATCCATGATCGGGCGCGAGGGCGGACGTCCGCAACACGATGACGATTGAGGTGACCGGGCCGGAAGCGCCACTAGATTGCCCGCTCTGCCCGCGGCTGGTCGCCTTCCGCGAAACCAATAGCCGCCTGTTCCCGTCATTTCACAACGCGCCGGTGCCCTCTTTCGGGGATTTGAAAGCCCGCTTCCTGATCGTCGGTCTGGCTCCCGGCCTGAAGGGCGCCAACCAGACGGGACGGCCGTTTACTGGCGATTATGCAGGCGATCTTTTATACGCCACGCTCGGGAAATTCGGGTTTCTTGAGGGGGAATATGGCGGCCATGCGAATGATGGTGCGCGGTTGCGGGATGCGATGATCACCAATGCCGTGCGCTGCGTGCCGCCGCAAAACAAGCCGGTCGGCGCGGAAATGAATGCCTGCCGTCCCTTCCTGACCGAACGGTTGCGGGCCCTGCCCCGCCTGTCGGCCATCCTGTGCCTTGGAAAAATTTCACATGACAACACCTTGCGGGCCATGGGCCAGCGCCTGTCGGCGATGAAATTTGCCCATCAGGCGGCGCAGGATTTCGAATTCAACGGCCGCACAGTGCGCCTGTTCGATAGCTATCACTGCTCGCGATACAATACGAATACCGGCCGCCTGACGGAAACCATGTTCGAGAATGTGTTTTCAGACGTCCGGGATTATCTGGCGGATCAGCCGTAATTCTTGATCAGCCGTGATTTCTGCCGGTTCCAGTCCCGCTGCTTGACGGTTTCGCGCTTGTCGACCGTCTTCTTGCCTTTTGCGAGACCGATCAGGAGCTTTGCGAAGCCGCGATCGGTGAAATAGAGCTTGAGCGGAATAATCGTCCGTCCCTCGCGCGCGACAGCCCCTTG
Organism: Alphaproteobacteria bacterium; assembly: GCA_016124665.1. GTDB lineage: Bacteria > Pseudomonadota > Alphaproteobacteria > Caulobacterales > Maricaulaceae > Hyphobacterium. The sequence goes on from WGNH01000029.1 coordinate 60,999, forward strand.
CAGCTTTGCGATTTCCTTGCGTTTCAGCAGCAGTTTCCGCTTGCGCCGCGGTTCATGGTTGAACTGGTTTGCGCCCTCATACATCGGGATATCGGCATTGATCAGGAAGATTTCATCGCCTTCCGGACCGACATAGGCTTCGGCAATATTGGCGCGGCCATTGCGCAGGGATTTGACCTCGCTGCCCTGCAATTGCAGCCCGGCTTCAAACGTCTCCTCGATCTCGTAATCGAACCGTGCGCGGCGGTTCACCGCAACAGCGGCATTCGGGTCTTTGGCCATCAGATCAATCCGGCATGTTCCATTGCGCCCCGCACCGCCGCCTTCACGGCATCATCCGGTTCCGTTAACGGAAGGCGGACATCAGGCAGGCACAAATCCAGCAAACTCAACGCATATTTCGCCGGACCGGGACTCGGCGACATAAATAGCGCCTTGTGCAAGGGCTGTAGAAGATCCCCGATTTCCAGCGCTTCCTGATAGTCACCGGACAGGGTGGCATTCTGGAGCTGCGCGCACAGGGCGGGCGCAACATTGGAGCTGACCGAGATACATCCGGTTCCGCCCTCGGCATTATAGCCGATCGCCGTCGGATCCTCACCCGACAGCTGGATGAAATCGGGGCCGATCAGATGCCGGTGCGCGCCCACGCGGGTGAGGTCACCGGTTGCGTCTTTTACGCCGATCACCGATTCCAGCCTGGCAATCCGCGCCATGGTCTCCGGCTGGATATCAACGATGGACCGACCCGGAATATTATAAACGATGACCGGAAGATCACAGGCCGCCGAAATCGCCTCGAAATGGCGGAACAGCCCCTCCTGCGACGGCTTGTTGTAATAGGGCGCAACGATCAGGGCGGCATCTACACCGGCCGTTTTCGCCCACTTTGTCATTTCAATCGTCGCCGCCGTATCATTCGATCCGGTGCCGGCAATCACCGGCACACGGCCATTGGCAACCTCCACCGTCAGTTCGATCACCCGCATTTTCTCATCCAGGGACAGGGTCGGACTTTCGCCGGTTGTGCCAACCGGAACCAGCCCGTGCGTTCCACTGTCGATCTGGCGCTCGGTCAGCGCCTGGAACGCCTTGGTATCCACGGCATTATTCTTGAATGGCGTGACGAGCGCAGTGATGGAACCGGAGAGCATGAAAAGCCTGCCTGACAACATTGTTACCGGTTTCAAGCCTATCGGACGCCCGGCATGCGGCCAAGAGCGCATGTCGGCTGTAGACAGCGCCATTGCCTGCGCCATGATACGGCCAATATTGATGACAAGATGAGTCTTATGAGAACCCATTTCCTGTTGTTCGTCTTGCTGGCTGGCTGGATCGTCGTACCGGCCGCCTCCGCACTGTATCCGGACCCGCGCCTGCGGCCGGAACGCCCCAACCCGTCACGCTATCTGGATGATCAGGACTTCCTGATGTTGGAGCGCGGCCTTGAAGCCGCCGAAGACGGGGATTGGCGCGAGGTCCGTGATGCCCGCCGCCGGATATCGGATCCGGTCGCGAGCTCGATCCTGTTGTGGCGTATTGCGACTTCCGACGAGGATTCGACCTTCATGGAGCTCGATCTCGCCCTGGAGGAGCTGGAAGGCTGGCCACAATATGAAATGATCCGGTCCGAAGCCGAGTTCAAGATCTCGACCTCCGGCCTGTCCTCCGAATTCATCGTCAACTGGTTTACCGGCCGGGAACCGATATCCGGTGAAGGCAAGATCGCCCTCGGCGCGGCGCTCCGGGATGTGGGCCGCCTGGCCGAAGCCACGGAATATATCCGTGACGCCTGGCGTCATCACACCTTCCGCCGCTATCGTCAGCGCGAGATTCTCAACGCCAATAACGACATTCTCACATTGTCCGACCACGAAGCCCGTGTGGACTATTTGCTCTGGCGCGATCAGCGTACGCTTGCAGGCGATCTCAGAAACGAGCTGAGCAACGGACATCGCGCCCTGATGGATGCCCGCATTGCCCTGGCCAGCCGGTCCGGTGGCGTGAATGCGGCCGTGGCACGGGTTCCGGCCGAACTCGCCGATCATCCCGGCCTGGTCTATGAGCGCGCGCGCTGGCGCCGCCGGGCAAATCTCGATGAGGGCGCGCTGGAGATGCTGCTGCAGCTGCCGGAGACGCACTCTGACCTCGAAGCCCTGGATGATATGTGGCTCGAACGCCGGCTGATGATCCTGAATCTCATCCGTGACCGGGATTATGCCACGGCCTATCAGCTCGCCGCTGCCAATGGTATGTCGTCCGGCGCGGATTTTGCCGATGCCGAGTTTGTCGCCGGCTGGATGGCGCTGCGCTATCTCAATCGCCCGGATGACGCCCTGGCGCATTTCACGCGGCTTGTGGAAGGCGTCTCCTATCCGGTGTCCGTATCGCGGGGCCGGTATTGGCAGGGCCGGGCCGCCGCCGCACTGGGCCGCACAGAGGAAGCCGAAAACTACTACCGGCTCGCAGCTGAGCATTCGACTGCATTCTATGGCCAGATGGCACTGATCGAGCTGGCCGGGGACGAAACCCCGATGCTGGATCTGCCCGCCGCGCCGGTCCCGACGGCGGAAACCGCCATCACGTTTGAATCCCGGACCGTCACCCGCGCCCTGCGGCTGCTGGCGGAACAGGGTGAAGACTATTTCTTCCGGGTCTTCATCTATCATCTCGATGACCAGCTGGAAGATGCCGCTGAGAGCCTGCTGCTGGCACGGCTCGCGCAGGACTATGGCTTTTTGCGGCAAGGCGTTCGGGCCGCAAAAGCCGCCAGCTATCGCTGGAACATCCTGCCGGAGGAAAGCTTTCCGGTGATCGATTTGCCGCCGGCATCGGGGCTGTATGTCGAACCCGAACCCGGCCTCATCCATTCTGTCATCCGCCAGGAAACCGAATTCGATCCCCGCGCGATCTCAAGCGCCGGCGCCCGCGGCATGATGCAGATGATGCCCGCCGTCGCGCGCGTGACCGCCCGCCGGCTGGGTCTGCCCTATCAGTATGAAGCCCTGACCTATGATCCGGAATACAATATGCGCCTCGGCCGCTACCACTTGCAGGAAGTGATCGATGAATTCGATGGCTCCTACATTCTGGCCCTGGCGGCGTATAATGCGGGCGGACACCGTTCCCGCCGCTGGATCGAGGATTATGGTGATCCCCGGACCAATGAAGTGGATCCGATCGACTGGCTGGAATCCATTCCGTTCTCCGAAACGCGCAATTATGTTCAGCGCGTCATGGAAAACCTGCAGGTCTATCGCTACAGGCTGGGCGATGGCGGCCCGGTGCCGCTGGAACTGGAGGCCGATCTGCGCCGCGGTTCAGGCTATTTCTAGTCGAACGACACAGCTGGACGGTTATTCCAGCCGCTTTGAGAAATATTGACGGTCTCGCCGCTGGCGAGCTCTTGCCGGAAAAGGTCGTATTGTCCATCAACAAGGTTGGCATAAACCATGAACCGCCCATCCGGTGAAAATGCTGGTGAACTGTCCATGCGCATTTCCAATTCGAGGTCGGTCACTTCGCCGGATTCCAGCAATTGCCGACTGAGACCGGCACCCGACTCCGTCACGTGAACGAAGTACAAATCAATGCCGTCGGGCGAAATTGTCGGCGAGAACTCGTCGCCTGGCAGGTTTGTGACCTGCGATACATGCCCGGTCGCAATATCGTAGAACATAACATCAAAACCGGTTTCAGGGCCGTTTCCGCGACCGAAGAAGAAGCCTCCTCCCGCTGGCGACCATTTGGGCCAAATCCCGTTTTCGATGACACGTTCTAATGTGGCGTCAGGCCCCCGATAGCGTAAGATATCAAAACGGTTTTCATCATCATCCGCCGTTTGAGCAAAATAGATGTCAACACCGTCTGGCGTTGGTGCAGCTCCCAGATTTTGAACATAATTTCGCGTGATCTGTGAAACCTCACCGCCTCTCCGGCCAACACTGAAAACAGACCAGCGCCCGTCGCGGGTTGAAATAAACGTCACATCCTGGCCGTTGTTCCCCAATGCCGGCCAACGGTCCATGTGGGCACCACTTTCCGTAAGAATTCGAATAAGCTGACCATCAATATCAATTTCGGCGATTCCGCCATTTTCCCCATCATGCCAGTGATGAATGATTGTGCCCTCAGGCGTGAAGATGGCCCCATTTTCCGACTGCGCCTCCGCAACGCCGAAAAATACGACGGCGGCAAAAGGGCTTAAAATCAATTGTTTCAATGTCATATGCAATCCGGTTATCCAAAAACTGGTTTACGCCGACTATAGCGGCTCAAAACATAATTTCAGAATCATCTTATTATTCCGGAATATCCAATCACGGTTTGGTGAAACTGGGTAATATATCCTGATTATACTGGTTTCTGCATCAAAATATAGCGTGGGCAGTTAGGCCCGGTCGAGGGCCTGTTTGAACACGTCCGGATCGACATTGCCGCCGGTAATCAGAACAACGGTCGTATGGCCGCGTGTATCAACCTGGCCGTTGAGCAGGCTGGCAAAAGCCGTGGCGCCGCCCGGCTCGGCCACCAGTTTGAGATGCTTCCAGATGAAGGCAATGGCCTCGAGCGTATCCGCGTCACTGGCCGTCACGCCCCCGGACAGCTGTGTCTGATTGAGCTGGAAAGTCAGCTTTCCCGGAATCTGTGTGATGATGGCATCCTGCAGGGAGCCGGTTTTCCGGGCATTCGCCACGCGTTCACCGGCCATCAGCGACCGGCGGTGATCGTCAAAACCTTCCGGTTCTGCCGCCAGCAGGTCACAATCAGCGAAAAAATGTTTCATTGCGAGGCCGCAGCCGGCGATCAGCCCGCCGCCGCCCGCACAGCAGACGAACTGATCCGGAAAAATACCCATTGCTTGCAGGTCTTGCGCGGCTTCAAGACCGGCTGTTCCCTGCCCGGCAATGATATACGGGTCATCATAGGACGGCACCAGCGTGGCTCCGGTGCGGTCAACGATTTCCGCCGACACGGCTTCCCGGTCTTCTGTTTCGCGGTCGAATTCCACCACTTCACCGCCCAGCCGGCGGACGCCGTCTGATTTGATTTTCGGCGCATCGGACGGCATCACGATGGTGGCGGGAATGCCGAGCAGCCGCGCGGCCAGCGCCACACCTTGCGCATGATTGCCGGAAGAAAACGCGACCACGCCCTTTTCCCGCGCCTCCGGCGCTATACGTGACAGCCGGTTATAGGCACCACGGAATTTGAAGGAGCCCGTTCTTTGCAGGCATTCCGGCTTGATCAGCACCCGTCCGCCCAGACGCTCGTTCAGAGCGTCATTTTCAAGCAGCGGCGTGCGCACCGCCTCGCCGGCAATCCGGCGGGCCGCGTCTTCAACATCGGAAAATACCGGCAAACGGTCCATTCCCTCACTCCTGATCTGGAATTGCCTGTAATCGTTTTCGAAAAATCACGCAAAGGCGTTGCGCTGTAGGCGCAATAAAGGCTTCAATGGGGCCAAGCCCGAAAACGGGCAAACAGACCGGGGAGAATGAGAAATGATGCTGAAGGGCGAAATGATGGATGCCCCCCTGATGATTTCAGGGATTTTGAAACATGCCGATAATTGTCATGGCGATCGCGAGATCGTCAGCCGCCTGCCGGAAGACCTGTCAACCCACCGCTATGGCTACTCCGATGCCCACAAACGGACGCGCCAGCTCGCCAATGCGCTGATCAAGAAGCTGCATATCAAGGAATCCGACCGCGTTTCCACCATCGCCTGGAACACGCACCGGCATTTCGAACTGTATTATGGCGTCTCCGGCATCGGCGCCGTGATTCACACTGTCAATCCGCGCCTCGACCCGGCCCAGATCATCTGGATTCTCAACCATGCCCAGTCCAAGGCCGTTTTCTTCGACAAGACCTTTGCGCCGTTGATCGACGGCATCGCCAAGCACTGCAAGACCGTGAAGAACTGGGTGCTGATGACGGATTCCAGTCATCTGAAAGACGTCCAGACCAAGTGCATCGCCTATGAAGACCTGATTGATGATCACAAACCGGACTATGACTGGCCGGTGTTCGACGAATATGCCGCGGCAGGCCTGTGTTACACCTCCGGTACAACGGGCGATCCGAAAGGCGTGCTCTATTCCCACCGTTCAACCCTGCTGCACGCCATGGCCTGCATGTCCGCCGATGTGATCGGTGTGGGCGCGCGCGGCGTCATGCTGCCCGTCGTGCCGATGTTCCACGTCAATGCCTGGGGCATTCCCTATGCCTCCCCGATGGGCGGGGCCAAGCTGGTCATGCCGGGGCCGCGCCTCGATGGTGCCGGCCTGCATGAAATGATCGAGGAAGAGCAGGTCAATTACGTTGCCGGGGTGCCAACGGTCTGGCTCGGCCTGCTGCAATATCTGCGTGAAAACGACAAGCGCATCGATTCCGTCGAACGCGTCCTGATCGGCGGTTCCGCCCTGCCCGAAGCCCTGCTCCGGGCCTTCGAGGACAATTATGGCGTCACCATGCAGCAAGGCTGGGGCATGACGGAAATGAGCCCGCTGGGCACCGTCAATGTGCCGCTCGCCAAGCATGCCGATCTCAGCCGTGACGACATGGTCAAGCTGAAGCTGAAACAGGGCCGCCTCGTCTATGGCGTCGAAATGCGGATCGTCGATGATGAAGGCCGGGAATTGCCCTGGGATGGTAAATCCTCCGGCCATGTCCATGTCAGCGGCCCCTGGATTGCCTCCGGCTATTTCCGCGGTGCCGGCGCCGAAGCGTTCACCGACGATGGCTGGATGAAAACCGGCGATGTCGCCTATCTCGATTCCGACGGCTTCATGACCATTACCGACCGCTCCAAGGACGTCATCAAGACCGGCGGTGAGTGGATTTCCTCCATAGATCTGGAAAACGAGGCCATGGGCCATCCCGATGTCGCCATGGCGGCCGTCATCGGCAAGCACCACCCGAAATGGCAGGAACGGCCCCTGCTCATTGTCCAGCTCCGCGAAGGCGCAGAGCCCAATGCAGAATCCATTCTGGAATTCCTGCGCGGCAAGGTACCGAAATTGTGGGTGCCGGATGCGGTCGAATTCATTGACGAAATGCCCATTGGTGCGACCGGCAAAATCCTCAAGACGAAGCTGCGGGACATCTATCGGGATTACCAATTCCCGGGAACCGAAGGTATGAAGCCTTAGGCATTTAACAGCTCGCACGCACGCTCGCTCTTTCTCCCCCTGCTTGCGGGGGGAGTGTCGCGCAGCGACGAGGGGGGCAATTCCCCCCTCCACCACTGCGTGGTCCCCTCCCCCGTGAACGGGGGAGGAAACCGCGATGATACGGGACAGATCACACATCAATCCCCCTCGCCGGCCCTTGCACTGCCCGCGAAACGGACTTACCCTCTTATCGAAATTCGATAAGGAGCAAGTCCGATGGAAATCGTCATTCCCGGCATCGTGTTATTTTTTATTCCCAGCCTGATTGCGCTGGCGCGCGGCCATCACAACACGTTCGCGATCTTCCTGACCAACTTCCTTCTGGGCTGGACCGTGATCGGCTGGATCATCGCCCTGATCTGGTCAACAACCGCCGGCGAACGCCGCGTCCGCACCTGATCACGCGATAAAATCGGAAATGTCGCTGAGTGACTTCTTGATCAGGGCGTGTTCCGGTACGGTCGCCCCCTCCGCCGGATAACCGGCGACAATCAGCATGTAGGGCTTCTCGTCCTTTGGACGCCCGCACAGTTCTGACATGAAGGTCATCGGGTTCGGCGTGTGGGTCAGCGTGACCAGGCCGGACCGGTGCAAAGCCGTCAGCAGCAGACCACAGGCAATGCCGACGCTCTCATTCACATAATAATTCTTGCGGGTTTCACCCACGGTCACGCCGCCGCGCCGTTGTGCAAACACGCAGATAATCCAGGGCGCTATCTCGAGATAGGGCTTGTGATCGTCCGTGCCCAAGGGCTCCAGCGCCTCCAGCCATTCGGCACTGGCCTTGCTTTCATAGAAGGCTTTTTCTTCCGCCTCGGCGGCTGCGCGCAGTTTCGTGCGCAATGGTCCTTTGCCGATCACGGTGAAATGCCAGGGCTGGTGGTTCGCGCCCGACGGCGCCGTACCTGCCGCCAGTATGGCGTGCTCGATAATCTCGCGCGGCACATCCCGTCCCGAAAATTCGCGCACCGTCCGGCGCTTGCGGATGTCTTCGTAGAACGCCTTCGCCTCAGCGGTCATTGCGTCGAGCGGTTTTTCGGTAAAGTCGAGGGAATGGCGGTTGGCTGTCACGGACGTCCCCAATCCAGAACCACCTTTCCCGATTGCCCAGACCGCATGGCATCAAACCCGGCCTGGAAATCATCGACCGGCAAACGGTGTGTGATCACGCCGGATACATCGAGGCCCGATTGCAGCATGGCCAGCATTTTATACCAGGTCTCGAACATCTCGCGGCCATAAACGCCTTTGACGGTGATCGCCTTCAGGACCAGCTTGCCGAAATCGACCTCGATCGGCTTTGACGGCAGGCCGAGCATGGCAATCTTGCCGCCCATCACCATGGTATCCAGCATCTGGCCGAAGGCTTGCGGCGCGCCGGACATTTCAAGGCCGACATCAAAGCCCTCGCGCATTTTCAGCGACGCCATCACATCCTTCAGATCCTGCTGGCTCACATTCACCGGCGTCAGATGCGGCACGACCTTTTCCGCCAGAGCCAGCCGATCCGGATTGATATCGGTCAGCACCACATGGCGCGCCCCGACATGGCGGGCAATCGCCGCGGCCATGATGCCGATCGGCCCCGCCCCGGTGACCAGCACGTCCTCGCCAATCATGTCGAATTGCAAGGCGGTATGCACGGCATTCCCCAGCGGATCGAGGATGGCGCCGATCTCGTCCGGCACATCATCGGGCAGCGGCACCACATTGAAGGCCGGCAGTTTCATGTATTCCGCAAACGCGCCGGGAATATTGACGCCGACACCCTTGGTGTCCGGATCAAGGTGGAATTTCCCGGCCCGCGCCGCGCGAGAGCTGGCGCCGACCACATGGCCCTCGCCCGACACGCGCTGGCCGGCAGAGACGCGCGTCACGTCCGAGCCCACCGCCTCGATCACGCCGGAATATTCATGCCCGACCACCATGGGCGTCGGCACATTCTTTTGCGCCCACTCATCCCAGTTATAGATATGGATATCGGTGCCACAGATCGCCGTTTTCCGGATCTTGATCAGCACATCGTCCGGCCCGATTTCGGGCACCGGCGCATCCTCGATCATCCAGATGCCTTGTTCAGGTTTCGACTTGGCGAGGGCTTTCATTTTCGGGCTCCGTCCGGCGGAAAGACAGGACGAGGAAATAAACTGCCAGCACCGGAATGGCGAGGAAGAAAACTGCAATCGCCTGCGCCATGAATTCGATGGCGGGGCCCGACGGGTCGATGAAACGGGCGTAGAGCAGGAAAAGCACGGGAATACCAACCAGGCCGCCTAAAACTCTGTATTTCAATGAAATCAAAAACGCCGACATCAACGCTATGACCGCCGAAATATAGGTCCACTTCGACCACGCGCTTACAGAAACTGACCGCGCATTGCGATCAAGGCTGTCCGCTGCAGAAGAAGCATCCGTTATAACAGCCGATAAAACCCGATCTATTCTTTCATTCTCAAGAAAGTCGCTCTGGATCACCGTAAAGGTGGTAAACACCAGCAACGGGATAAATATCAAAGCGCCGAGTCTGCGGTCCGCATATTGCCGCATCATCATAATCATGATCGTCGCGAGAAAACTCGCCAGCAGCCCGCCATAAGCATAGGGAAAATACTGATCGATATATTGCACGACAAAGATATGCCGCCGCATATCCTCATTCTCGAGACCGCGGATAAATCCCAGGTCCTGCGTACCCCGCGGAAATTCCATCGCGAGGATTGGCGTCTCGAACCCGTTGGGCAGGGTGAATTGATCCGGCAAGGGCACGGACCGGATTTCCAGCGCCAGCCACACCGTCAGCCCGGCAAACACCAGCGTCAGAACCAGCAATCCACGTTGAATCCAGATCATGAAAGGCCTCCCCGGCTGGTAAGGCTAGCCTGCCTGCGGACGGATGAGAAGCCGGATGATATTGGATTGCGCGACAAACAACGCCGACACCCTGTCATCCTCCGGCCAAACCATTCCGTCATCCTCCGGCTTGACCGGAGGATCACGATCAAGTCCGCGTCCCAGCCACGAGATGCTCCGGCCCCCCGTTTTCACGAGGGCAGCAAGCCGGAGCAAATCGCGGATTTGGGTTTTCAGGAACTAACCCTCCGCCGCACTGACCGGCGGGAAGATGCGCGCCAGCGGGCCCTCTCCCGGGATCGGAAGCAGGAGAAGACGGCGCACCGGATTCCAGGCCGCGCCGAGCAGGACCACAATTCCGCCCAGCGTCAGCAATGTGATCGCCACCACGGCCGGAGCCTCCAGCCCGGAGCCGTTGACGATAACGCCGATGGATATCCCGGCGGTCAGTAGACCGGACACGATCAGCGCCCGGCGATTGATCAGGAGCGAGACCAGCGCAAACAGCGCGATCACGGTCAGCGCCACCACCGCCAGCTGCATGGCATTGGCATTATCCGACGCCATTGCCGCCAGCAGATTCATCCGCTCCGGATTGGCAAAGTCGGCTTCTTCCAGTGTCCAGCCGATCTGCACCACATTCAGGACGGCCGTCAGCAGGATGGGCGCCGCAAAGAAGTGCAGCCAGAAGGCCGTTCCGGAGAGGCGCGTCTGGCGCTCCGGATCGCGGGCATCGAAGATGATCCCGGCAAGCAGAAGCGCGCCGCCAACCGCCACATTTACCGCAGGCGACCAGACGCCGACCGTATAGGGATCCATCGTGAACAGGGTCAGCGCGGCCAGCGTCGCCAGCCCGACTCCCAGCAATCCGCCGGCAAAGGGCAGCCGGAAGCTGAAATAATACATCGCCACCGGGATCAGCGCAGCCAGCCCGATGGCCACCGGAAAAAGCCGCAGCGCCAACGGAATGTTGGCCAGCACATAATCCACCGCCTCGCGGCCGAATTCCATGTCTTCCGGCGCATTGGCGAAGCGGCTTTCGAAATAGGCCTCGTTGAGCCCCAGGCCCTGCGTCACCAGCTGTGTATAGGCCCAGACCAGCACAATCGTCACCGACACGCTGAAGGCCACGCACAATACAATGCCCGGCAAAATGCGGCGTTGCTGACCGACCAGAAGCGCGGACAGGAACCAGACGATCACGGCAATGCCGCCAATCATGCCCATCAAGGCCATCTGCCAGCGCAAACCGCCCTCTTCCAGCCCCAGCCCGGACATCACCTGCCCGGCCCCGATGCCGAGCCCGCCGAGCAGGATCAGCACGCCGATCGTGGTGAAAATGTCGTGGAAATTGTTCAGGAATGGCAGCATTTCGTCCGAAGGACGCGCATTGCTGACCGGCGGTGATTGGACAGACGGCGATTGCGCCGCCATTTCATTCGGTGTTTCAGACATCAAAACCTCCTCGGCAAAGCCCTTGCCGTCTTGATGCCCCCCGGCTGTAAAACAGATGCAAATTCGCTTCCCGGACGAAATCTGCTTCGCGATTGGTACCGGATTATGGCGAGGGTGTCATCTGCCGTCTAACTCTGCGTCATCCTCCGATTTATTCGGAGGATCTCATCAGATCATCCGGCCAAGCCGGATGATGACGCGGGGTGTGCCTAGATCACCCCAGCTCCTTGCCCACCTTCGTAAACGCCGCAATCTCGAGATTTATCTGCGCGGTGTGCTTTAATATTTTCAAACTACATACGCTGACAACAGCTGATAGATTGCTATCAAAAGCACACTGTATTGATTCGCCAATGGTGTGTTATTGATCATACCCTTGGGAGGAGCGTATGTGGCCATTTAGTAAGAACAAGCAACAACTCGATAGGCTGCACTTCAAAAGCGGAAATGATGCCTTGGAATACGCTTGCAAATTTATGGTTTGCAAGTGGGAATTAGAGGCGATCTTACCTGCAATTGTTACATCTGCAGCCCGCGGGAAAAACGGCCTTCAAAATTTATCCCTACTTGCTGCCAGCGATGAAGGACCAAAAGAAATTCCCTTCTGCACAACGCTTAACGAAAATGTGCCCGAACTTACCAAAGATGATTTTGTTGGGTATTTGATCGCAAAACAAATTCCGGGATTGGGCAAGATGAGCACTATAGGCTTTGTGGTGATTAAGCTCCAACCAACATTCGATCTAAATCTTGGCGGTTGGCTTTCTTACGACCAAAGTTCCAATTAGATAACCCCCAGCTCTTTCCCCACCTTCGTAAACGCCGCAATCGCCCGGTCGATCTGCTCCGGCGTATGCGCCGCGCTCATCTGCGTGCGGATCCGCGCCTTGCCCTTGGGCACGACGGGGAAGAAGAAGCCGATCACATAGACCCCCTCCTCCATCAGCCGGTTGGCCATTTTCTGGCTCAGCGCCGCATCGCCCAGCATCACCGGAATGATCGGGTGTTCACCCGGCAGAAGGTCAAATCCGGCCTCCGTCATACCCTTGCGGAAGCGTTTGGCATTATCAAAGAGCTGCGCCCGCAAATCATCGCCTTTGGCCACCATGTCCAGCGCCTTCAGCGAGGCCCCGGCAATGGACGGCGCCAGTGAATTGGAGAACAGATAAGGCCGCGAGCGTTGACGCAAGAGGTCGATCACTTCCTTGCGCGCCGCGGTAAATCCGCCCATCGCCCCGCCCAGCGCCTTGCCCAGCGTGCCGGTGATGATGTCGACCCGGCCCATCACGTCGCAATGTTCCGGCGTGCCCCGCCCCTTGGCGCCCATGAAACCGTGCGCATGGCAGTCATCGACCATGACCAGCGCGCCATACCTGTCCGCGAGATCACAGATATCCTTCAGATTGGCGATATAGCCGTCCATGGAAAACACGCCGTCCGTGACGATCAGCTTGTACCGCGCACCGGCGGCCTCAGCCGCTTTCAGCTGCGCCTCCAGATCGCCCATATCGGAATTGGCATAGCGGAAGCGCTTGGCCTTGCAGAGCCGCACGCCGTCAATGATGGAGGCATGGTTCAGCGCATCGGGAATGATCGCGTCTTCCGCTTCCAACAGCGGTTCG
>WGNH01000024.1 GCA_016124665.1 Alphaproteobacteria bacterium
GCCCCCCTCGTCCCTTCGGGACACTCCCCCCGCAAGCAGGGGGAGACAAGGAGATGATATGCGCCTGGGTGGACGGATCGCTGCGGCGATAGACATTCTCGACCTGATCGAGCGCCAGAACCGCCCGGTCAAGCTGGCCGTGCGCGAATGGGGCGCGGCCCACCGCTTTGCCGGATCGGGCGACCGCGCCTTCATTTCCGGCCTGGTGATGGATGCGCTGCGGCGCAAGCAATCCCTGGCCCATGCCATGGGCGATGACAGTGCGCGCGCCCTGGCGCTGGGCGTGGTCGGCCGCATCTGGGGCATGGACGCCGACGCGCTGCAAGACCAGCTCGCCGCCGATCCGCATGCGCCGGACGCTCTGACCGACGCCGAGATCGCCGGGTTTTCGCGCGACATATCAGACGCCCCGGCGCATGTGCGCGGCGATTATCCCGAATGGCTGGCCCCGTCGCTGGCGCGTGTCTTCGGTAAGGATGCGGCAGATGAGGGCGCCGGCATGGCCGATCGCGCGCCGGTTGATCTGCGCGTCAACGAGCTGAAAACCGATCCGGATAGGGCGCTGGCGGCTGTGCAGGCGAAAATTCCCACCGCCCGCGCCGGCGCTCTGGCCCGCGCCTGCATCCGCATTCCGCTGGACGATGCCACCGGCAAATCTCCGCCTGCCGACGCCATTCCCGCCTATGGCAAGGGCTGGGTCGAGGTGCAGGACGAGGGCAGCCAGTTGGCGGGGCTCTCCGCCGGTGTGAAGCCGGGCGACCAGGTTCTGGATTTCTGCGCCGGCGCCGGCGGCAAGACGCTGGAACTGTCCGCCATGACCGGCAATACTGGACAGATCCACGCTTGGGATCATGACTGGCGGCGGATGAAGGCCATCTGGCCGCGCTTGCAACGCGCGGGCGTGCGCAATGTGCAAGTCCATGACGGGCCGGAAGACGAGTTGGCAGAGCTGGAAGGCAGGATGGATGTCGTCTTCGTCGATGCGCCCTGCACCGGCACCGGCACCTGGCGGCGGCGGCCCGATGCCAAATGGCGGGTCTCTGAAGGCGCCCTGAATCAACGCCTCGAGGAACAGGACGAAGCGCTTGATAGTGCAGCCAAATACGTCAAGCTTGGCGGGCGGCTCATCTACGTCACCTGCTCGATTTTGCCGGAAGAGAATGGCGACCGGATCGAGGCCTTCTTGACTCGATACATGAACTTTACCCAGCACAATTCCCGTGACGCCCTGATCGCTTCGGGCGGGCTCGCCGAGGGTGCCGCCGATGTGCTCGCCGCGTGTGAACTGCCCGGCGGTGCGCTGCAACTCACGCCGCACCGCAGCGCCACGGACGGCTTCTTCATCGCCGTGCTGGAGCGGGTGGGATAAGATCGCGCTGGCGTCCCGATTGAAGCGATCTGACCGGGTCTGCGCGATCAGCGTCCCTGTCAATCGCCGGTCTTGTGCTTGTGCTTCGCGCCCCGGTTTTCGATCGCCGTCTCGAGGATTTCCAGGGCCTCGCTCCACCCCTGTTCGTGCCGATCACGCGCATCAGTGTCGTAAAAACCTGAATGGGTGAGTTTGAGATGGGTCCCTTGCGCCTGCGGGGTCAATTCGATCCGCAGCACCGTCTCGGCTCCGGCCGTCCCGGCCCGGCCGGTAAGCCAGGTCATTTCGATCAGACGGTTCTGTTCCAGGGCCAGGAACCGGCCGTAATGGGGATCGCGTCCCCAATCGTGCCTGTTGTAGAAGAAATAAGCTCGATCCGCTTGCGCCGGGATGATCGTCTCGCCCGGTTCGGCGAACCATGAATCGAGCTCTGCCGTCCATGCCGCATAGAGCGCTGGTGCGCTGGCGCGCATCATCCGCTCCACCGTCAGGCGATGGGGCCGGCCGGACAGGTCGGGCTGAAGCTTTGAAGGCATGGCCGCACCTCCTCTGAATGACGGGCGCTGCGCTGATCGTATACAATATGGCAAGCTTGGAGAAGCGGGGGCAGGATCACACCGCTCTTCGCTCCAATCGCCCCCCTCGGACCGAAGGCCTGTTCTCGGGCCGGCCAGAGGCGGGACCTGTGGGCGGCATTCCCACGCAAGCAGGGGGAGAAAGAGGCGCCCCCGGAATGACGGGTAAAAAGACGAAGCGGGTGCAACTCCGGACTCGCCTTTCGCGGTGACTCGCGCTAACCGCTCGCCATGACAGACATCACCGCCCATCATGAAAAAGTCCTGATCGTCGATTTCGGCTCTCAGGTGACCCAGCTCATCGCCCGGCGCGTGCGCGAAAGCGGCGTGTTCTGCGAGGTCCACCCCTATAACCGGGCCGATGCCGCCTTCATCGATGACTTCGATCCGAAGGCCATCATCCTGTCGGGCTCGCCGCACTCCACCCATTGGGAAAACTCCCCGCGCGCCGATGACAGCGTCTTCACCCGCGGCCTGCCGGTTCTGGGCATCTGCTATGGCGAGCAGACCATGATGGCCCAGCTGGGCGGGGCGGTGGAAGGCAGCGAGGACAAGGAATTCGGCCGCGCCGACATCCGGATCGTCGCCGACAGCCCGCTCTTCGACGGCTTTGGCGGCATCGGCCATGAAGAGCGCGTCTGGATGAGCCATGGCGACCGCGTCGCCAGCCTCGCGCCCGGCTTTCACGTCATCGCCACCTCGCACCACGCCCCCTTTGCCGCGATTGCCGACGAGAGCCGCCGCTTCTATGGCGTGCAATTCCACCCGGAAGTCGTGCACACGCCGCGCGGCGCGCTTCTGCTGCGCAATTTCACCCACAATATCGCCGGGCTGAAGGGCGACTGGACGATGGCCGCCTTCCGCGAGGAGGCGATGGCCAAGATCCGCGAACAGGTCGGCTCCGGCCGGGTCATTTGCGGTCTCTCCGGCGGGGTGGACAGCGCCGTGGCGGCCAAGCTGATCCATGATGCCATCGGTGATCAACTGGTCTGCGTCTTCGTCGATACCGGGCTGATGCGCCTGAATGAGGCAGAAGAAGTTGTCGGCCTGTTCCGGGACTCATTCAACATTCCGCTCGTCCATGCCGACGAGGAAGCCCTCTTCCTGGGCGAGCTGGACGGCGTCTCCGACCCGGAAGCCAAGCGCAAGACGATTGGCCGGCTCTTCATCGACGTGTTTGAAAAGCACGCCAAGGCCGCGGGCGGGGCGGATTTCCTTGCCCAGGGCACGCTCTATCCGGACGTGATTGAAAGCGTCTCCTTCGACGGTGGCCCGTCCGTGACGATCAAATCCCACCACAATGTCGGTGGCCTGCCCGAGCGCATGAATATGAAGCTGGTCGAGCCCTTGCGCGAACTCTTCAAGGACGAGGTGAGGGCGCTCGGCCGCGAGCTGGGCCTGCCCGACGGTTTTGTCCAGCGCCACCCCTTCCCGGGGCCGGGCCTCGGCATCCGCATTCCCGGCGCGGTGACGAAGGAAAAGGCCGATATCCTGCGCAAGGCCGACGCCATCTATATCGACGAGATCCGCAAGGCGGGCCTGTACAACACGATCTGGCAGGCCTTTGCCGTCCTCCTGCCGGTGCAGACGGTCGGCGTGATGGGCGATGCCCGCACCTATGACAATGTACTCGCCCTGCGCGCGGTCACCTCGGTGGACGGCATGACGGCGGACTATTTCCCCTTCGATCACGACTTCCTCGGCCGCACCGCGACGCGCATCATCAACGAGGTGCGCGGCGTCAACCGGGTGGTCTATGACGTGACCAGCAAGCCGCCCGGGACCATTGAGTGGGAGTAGGGGGCAAGTATGAATCCCGAACTCGAAGCTATTCCTGCACGAATCGTTTCGTTAGCGCAGGCAGCGCTTTCCCAGGCTAATGCCCATGCCACTTACGGCGGGCCGGGGATTGAGCATTGGGACCAAATGTCCGTTATTAACGCCGCTCATGCTGGCGAACTTTTTCTCAAAGCCATCATCGCGAGCGAACACCCTCTCCTGATTTTCAAGGATTTGTTCAATTTCACTGATAATACTGATCGTGATCTCGAAATCGATCAGTTGATTTCACGTGGTAGGACGCACGACTTTGAAAAGTTGCCAAAACTTCTCTGGGCAACAACAGGGAAGCGGATGCCGGATCAAGACAGTTTTGACGAATTGCGGGCGGCGCGGAATGCCATTCAGCATTTTTGTGCGCCTGCGAACACTGATTTTGGCGGCCTTTCACTTAGATTTCTATACAAAAATATCGACCCACTAATTCGAGATTCGTTCGGATTGGTTGCAATAGAGCACTACGAAGACTTAAGCGATGGCTATGACTACCTTGTTGAACGGCTAATCAGGCTCGAACTCAGTTTTACTGTACCAATAGATTTCAGCGTCGCTGAGGTGGATATCGAAACCGCTTTGGAAAACGCATCAGAAGCATATCGAGATTGGTTCGCAAAGGCGATGGATAAGAAATAAATGGCTCCCTCCCGCCTCGACGCCCTGGAAATGCTCGTTGCTGAACAACAGCGCACGATTGAGGATTTGTCCGAGGTGATGGCCCGCCAGCAGCGCGAGATCGGCCAGCTGAAAAGGCGGCTGGAAGCGTCCGACGACCGCATTGCCGGGCTCGAATCTGGCCTGCCCGCACCGGGCAATGACAAGCCGCCGCACTGGTGAGGCCACCAAAACCGTCATCCCTGCGAAAGCAGGGACCCAGAGCAACCGTGACGCCCGTAGAACCATGCGTGCAATCTGCGCAGCGGGGACACTAGCGGCTGGTTGGCCCAGGGCGTGCCGGTTGGATTGGCGAAACTGGGTCCCTGCTTTCGCAGGGAAGACGGAAAAGGGGGCGTCCGACCGCCACGCGAAGGATGGAATCGTCCGGCAACGCCTGCTAACCTTTGCGAAGGGGAGTTTCTACATGATCATACGCCGTATGGCCGATGCGCTTCGCCGTCAGGACTGGGTGACGGTGCTAATCGAGTTTGTGCTGGTGATTGCCGGTGTGTTGATCGCTTTGCAGGTCAATAACTGGAATGAGGCGCGATCAAATACGCATGGCGCGATCAGCACGCTCAACCGCCTTCACAGCGAGGTTGAGGCCAATATCGCGGCGATTGATACAGAGCTCGAAGAGCTCGACCAGGTCGCGGAAACAAGAGACGCTTCACTGCAGGCGATCGAGGCCTGCGATTCGTCCGCAGAAGCGGCAGATCAGGTCGCACAAACAGTTTGGGCGATGACGGGCGACATCTTGCCCGCTTTTGTTGATCAGGCGGCAGACGGATTGTCTCGCCGCGACGACTATCTTGATCTGATGTCGAACGATTTCCGATCGGCTTTTTATGCCTATACCGGGGCCTTTTCCGATGAGCAGGAGCAGCTCCAGATCAATTATGGTCTGATGTGGAACCGCCACGTTGTCGACCATCCGGCCATCCTCGTCGAGGCCAATCCGGACCGCATGGCCGCGCCTCGAATCGTCATCACCGGTGGCCTGCCGGCGGTTTGCGAGGACACACAATTTGTGAGCCGGTTGTCGATGACAATCGTCTGGCATGCCTCGACCGGCTTCCGCTTGCGCTTGTTCCGGCAGCGGGCGGAAGACTTCCTTGCGGTTATCGAGCAGGAAAGAGAGGCGCTGCAGTAATCCTGGGCCGCATCGCCCCCTCGGCCTTTCAGGCCACTCCCCCCGCAAGCAGGGGGAGAAAAAATGGGCGTCGCGTTTCCGGATGCCACGCCCCGCCATCCCTGCTAATCTCAGCACGAACAGGGGAGAAAGCACCATGCCTTATGTCGACGGATTTGTAGTGGCAGTGCCATCAGCGAAGAAAGCGGAATACCTTGAAATGGCAAAGCTGGGAGCCGAGGTGTTCAAGGATCACGGCGCGCTGAGTGTGATGGAATGCTGGGGCGATGATGTGCCGGATGGAAAGGTCACCTCCTTTCCCATGGCGGTGAAATGCGAAAAAGACGAGACCGTGGTGTTTTCCTGGATCGTCTGGCCGGACAGGGCGGCCCGTGATGCCGGCATGAAGGCCTCCATGGAAGATGAGCGCTTTGCGTCCATGGGTCCGGATGCCATGCCCTTCGACGGCCAGCGCATGATTTTCGGCGGGTTCGAGGTAATCGTCGAGGGCTGACCCGCCCCGCTCGCAATCCGATGACCGTCCGTGATTGAAATGTGAGATGCTTTCGCGGATAGCCTGCCCCAGTGTGCGCCGCTCGCAGGGAGGCCATCCATGAATTCACTCAAACGCATATACGTCATGCTCTATATCACGCTGGCGGTTGTCCTGACCATCAAGGGCCTTTCGGGTCTGATATCCGGCATATACCCGGTTGGCTGGGCCGGCGTCATGCTGACCGGCCTGCCGCTGGTGATGATGCTCGCGTCCGCCATGATGTTCCGCAAGACCGCCCGCACCCGTGCGGACCTTCCGGTCACGCTGATGCTTGCCCTCATCGGTCTGGGCATGGCGGGCTGGCAGGTTTTGGCCGCCTCCGGACCGCTCAAACTGTTGATCCTGGCAATGGCGGGCGTTCTGGGACTGATCGTCTATATCCGCTGGTATTCGCGCTTCGGCCGCACACCCAGCCCGGTCATCGAGGCCGGCAAGGACCTGCCGGACTTCGAACTGACAGCCGTGGACGGGACGAAGGTGACCTCCACACAGCTGGCCCGGCAACCCACCGTCTTCATCTTTATCCGCGGCAACTGGTGTCCGCTCTGCATGGGCCAGGTGAACGAGATGTCCGGCGCGGCCGGTGATTTCGTCAAGGCCGGGATCCGGGTCGCATTTATCGCGCCGCAATCGGTTGAAAAGACGAAAGCGCTCGCCGCAAACCGGCCGGACGGTATCGAATTCTATTCCGATCCCGGCAATGCCGCCGGCCGCCTCCTGAAAATCCACAATCCGGCAGGTCTGCCACTGGGCATGGAAATCCTCGGCTATCGCAGCGAGACCGTTTTGCCGACTATAATTGCCGTGGGGGAAGGAGGCAGGATCCTCTGGACCCATGAAACCGATAATTACCGCGTACGGCCTGCGCCCGCGGTGATCCTCAAGGGAACGGCCGCTGAAACAGTGTGACAGCCTTCAACCTGATTCAGAACTTGAACTTGAATCGTTACATGAAGGGCGCAGCCGTAAGGCGCGCCCTTTTCATCTCCGGTTCCGCGCGCGAAGGTAAAAACCGATTCTCCGTCAAAGACTTGGAGCCGGACCCTGACTCGATGTCTTATCTGATCGAGGCGGCTTCAGACGAGGTCCTCCGGTCCCCCGTTTCCTGCGCCCGTGAAAGCGGGTGTCACGAGGGCAGGCAAGCCGGAGGAAGACGGGGGTTGGGGCGCTCAGACATCAATCAACCGCGACTTGCTCCGGCCGCGCCGGCGCGGGACCGGAGCAGCTCTGGAAAAATGCACACCGCCTGCCTCCAAACCGGCCAGTGGTGGCCACTTCCTTCATGAACGGCGATAAAGCCGGGTCGATTGGAGGAAAACATGGACTCGTTTGGAGATCTTTTTCAAAGTTACTGGTGGCTGCTTTTCCCGCTCGCCTTCTTTGTGGCGGGCGGCTGGAACAGCTTCATGCGGTATCAGCGCACACGGGCGAAGGTCGAGGTGCTCAAGGCCTACGCCCAGTCCGGCAAGGAACCGCCCGCAGATCTGATCCGGGCCCTGGAATCGGAGAATGACAGCTCCGGCGATGACTGGTCGGACGGCGGCAAGGAGGAGAGTGGCGGGAGCGGCGTCTTCCTGGTTGTCCTGTTTGCCGGTCTCAGCGCCGTTTTCGCTTTTGTCGGCTATTCCGGCTGGCTGGGGGATACGACGTCGATGTATTTCGTCGCGATGATCCTCGGCGTGCTGGCGCTGGCCTTTCTGGCGTCATCCCTGTTCGGCAAGCGCCGCGGCTGATCATGTCCGCGGCCAGCGATGCGGATCTGGTGGGCGCGGCGTTACGGGGCGCGGATACCGCCTTCGAACAGCTCGCCCGGCGTCACAGCCCGGCCCTGCGCAGCTTTCTGCGCGGGGTCTGCCGCGATCCGGCACTGGCCGATGACATCGCCCAGGACGCGTTGATCCGGGCCTGGCAGCGGCTGGGGCAATTGCGCGATCCGGCCGCCTTCAGAAGCTGGCTGTTCGGCACCGGATGGCGGCTGGCCTCGCAAGCACGCCGGGCCTCCGGCCGCCGGGAAAGGCGGGAAAGCCTCTGGATGGAAACCGCCGCGCAAAACCGGCCCGAAGGGTTGAGCATGGAGGACAACATGGCGCTGGAAACCGCCATGCAGGAGCTGACACCGGACCAGCGCGCCTGCGTTTCGCTCTGCCTCGCCGGCGGCTGGTCGCATGGCGACGCCGCGCAGGTGCTGGACATGCCGGTGGGAACGGTCAAGTCTCATATCAAGCGCGGGCGGGCCAGACTGCTCGCGGCGCTGGGAGGTGACACATGAGCGCAGAAAACAAGCTGAATGCCTTCTTGCAGGCCGATGCCGCGCCGCAGCGCGATCCCGTCTTCATGGCCGCGCTGGAAGAACGCATGGCGCGTATCCGCCTGCACGCCCGTTTGCGCCGCCACGCCTTTCTTGCCATTGCGGCCAGCGCCGTTTTCTTCGGCCTGATCAAGGCCTCCGGCCACACCCTGATCGGCGCCGCGGCGCAATTTGCGGCGGAAATGGCCACTACGCCGGGCCTGTCTATCGCGGGTCTGATCGTTGCAGGGGCGGTTTTGCTGCCACGGATATTGCCGCGAAGCGCGCGCGCCTGACGGGGGCCGGACCGGATAGACGCTGCGGCCGTATTGGCATATATTGCCAACACCCTCGCAGGAGACCGTCATGGCCACGCGCAATGTCGTATTGACCGAAACCCAGTCCCGGCTGGTCGATCAGCTGGTGGCATCCGGCCGGTATCAGAATGCCAGCGAAGCGCTGCGCGCGGGATTGCGGCTGCTGGAACGTGAAGAGGCCGAAATCGGTGCCCTCCAGGCCCGGCTTCAGTCCGGCCTGGAACAGGTCCGCAGCGGTGATTTCGCGGCGGGCAGCGGAGAGGAGGCCATTCGGCGCGTCTTTTCGAAGGCCGGAAAGCCGGCCGGATGATCCGCCGCTGGCGGCTGACACGCCAGGCGGAAAACTCCCTCGCCGAAATTGCCGATTGGACCTATGCCACGTTCGGAACGCGTCAGGCTGAGGCTTATGCTGCCGATCTGATCGGGACCTGCCGCGAAGCCGCCGCGGGCCATGCGATCACCCGTCCCTGCAGACATTTGGCCGGCAGCGGCGTGCCGGAGGATTTGCGCTATGTGCGTTGCGGGCAACACTATGTTGTCTTTGTTGAAGCGCAGGACCAGATCAGCATAGTCGATTGCCTGCATGTCAGGGTCGATTTGCCCGGAAAGCTCGCCGCGCTTCAAGGGCCTGAGCCCGGAACATGAGCCCGGAGGCCGGCAACACATCTGCCCGGACATGGCCTTTCAATTTCGTGCGCTGACCTCGCCAAGGCTTGCAGACTCGGCCTAGCCTGTCTCCCAGCAAGGGGGAAACGCATGATTCTACTGATAACCGGCCTGGTTCTGTTCATGGGCATTCACTCGGTACGGCTGGTGCCGGGTGGCCGCAACGCCATGATTTCAGGCTTCGGGGCCGGGGGCTATAAAGTCCTGTATTCGCTGATCTCGCTAACCGGCCTGATCCTCATCATCCTGGGCAAGATCCAGGCGCACCCGTCAACGACCGTGTGGCTCGCGCCGGAATGGGGACGCATGGCGGCGCTGATCGCCGTGCCTGTTTCGATCATATTGCTCGTGGCGGCCTATACGCCCAGCCATATCCGCCGTTTTGTCCAGCATCCCATGTTGCTGGCCGTGATGTTGTGGTCCGGGTCGCACCTTGCGGCCAATGGCGAATTGTCGGCCGTGCTGCTGTTCGGCGCTTTCTTCCTGTGGTCGCTGGTTTCGATGATTGCTGCCTTCATCCGCGGCGACCATCCGCCAAAGCCGCCCAAGGGCTGGGGCGGGGATGTCGTCGCCATCATTATCGGCGTGCTGATCGCCACGCTTCTGGCGCGGTTTCACCTCTATCTGTTCGGTGTCGGCATTATCGGCTAGCGCCCTGCATCCAGTTTGGTACCGCACTGCATCATAGGTCCGGAAGGCGCTGTGGAGCGCCATCGAGACACGAAAGGAAAACATCATGGGACCCGAGATACTCGCCCCTCTTACCGTATTCGGATCGGTCGTCCTGATCGTCTGGATCGTCTTTCATCATGGATCCAAGAATCGCCGCGAAGTCCTTGAGACCGTCCGTCAGGCAGCCCAGAGCGGCACCCAGCTGACCCCGGAGGTCATCAAGGCTCTCGGCATGCCGCAGAAGAAGAAGGGTGGCGATATCCGCGCCGGAATCATTCTTCTGGCCATTGCCGCGGCCTTCATCACGCTGGGCTACACGATCGGTGCAGTGGAGCATGATTTTGAAGCACTCGGGATTATGGCCGGCGTGGCATCATTCCCGGGATTTGTCGGCATCGCGCTGATCGCCATGGGCGTGTTGTTCCGCGACAAGTCCAAAGACGCCGAATAATCGGAGGACGCGAACGTGTCTCGGGGCGCATCGGACGAGGAATTGATCGCATTGGTCGTCGCCGCCAGGGACGGCGCGGCCTTTGGCGAGCTCGTCCGCCGGCATCAGGGTGTGGTGCGCGGGATGATGGCCCGCATGTGCGGCAATCACGCCCTGGCCGACGATCTTGCCCAGGAAGCCTTCATCAAGGCTTTCAACAAGATCAACAGCTATACGGGCAGTGGCTCCTTCCGGGGATGGCTCTGCCGGATTGCATATAACGAGTTTCTGATGTCCGCGCGCAAGCGCAAGGCAACGGACAAGGCCATGGAACGCTTCCAGCAGGATATTGACGATGTCGAGAAGCCGCGTGACATGGGATCGGTGGTCGATCTCGACCGCGGATTGAAAACATTGAAGGAAGACGAGCGCGTGTGTGTTGTGTTGTGTTATGCCAGCGGAATGTCGCATGCCGAAGCGGCGGAAGCGACCGGCATGCCGCTGGGCACGGTAAAATCGCATGTGAACCGGGGACGGGAAAAACTGAAAGCCTGGTTCGAGGCCGAGGAGGCGTTGGTATCATGACGATGAATGACCCATTTGAAGATCGTCTGCGGTCCGCATTTGCGGCGGCAGAGCCCGGCCGTGATGACGCGATCGATGCCGATGAATTCGTGAAGCGCGTGCAAAGCCGCATCAAGCGCCCGGACCGCCGCCGCGCCCTGGTTCTGGGCGGGGCCGGCTCGACCGGCTCGGCTGTGGCCGGCACGCAGCTGGAGGGCTTTTTCTCCAATCCGGACCTTCTGCCCGCTGATGGCGTGATCGGCCAGGTCTTCACCTATACCTCGCCGGAAATGCTGGCCGCCGGCATCCTCGCCATCATGATTGCCGGTTTCGCCATTATCATACCGAAGCAGATTTAACCCAGCCGCCCGCTATCGCGGACAGGCCGCATCGGATATGAAGCGGTCATGTCTGCTCAGAACAAGATCAAACGTATTGGCGTTCCCGATGTCCGCGCCCGCAAGGGCGGCGAACCTCTGGTTTGCCTGACCGCTTATGACGCGCCCATGGCGCGCCTGCTGGACCCGCATTGCGATATTCTGCTGGTCGGTGACAGTCTCGGCATGGTCGTCCACGGGCTCGATTCCACGATCGGCGTCACGCTCGACATGATGATCCTCCATGGCAAGGCCGTGATGCGCGCCGCAAAACAGGCGCTGGTGGTCATTGATCTGCCCTTCGGCACCTATGAGGAATCGCCGGAACAGGCCTTCGCCAGCGCCTCCCGCGTCCTCGCCGAAACCGGGGCCCAGGCCGTCAAGATCGAGAGTGGCACCTATGCCGCCGATACCATCCGCTTCCTCACCGAACGCGGCGTGCCGGTGATGGGCCATGTCGGCCTGCGTCCGCAAGCGGCGCTGAACGAGGGCGGCTTCAAGGCCAAGGGCCGCGACGACATGGAACGCACCCGCGTTTTCAATGAAGCGCGCGAAGCCGATGCCGCCGGCGCCTTTGCCATCGTCATCGAGGGGGTTGCGGAAGGCCTGGCACGTGAAATCACCGAAGCGGTGAAGGCGCCGACCATCGGCATTGGCGCATCTGCGGCCTGCGACGGCCAGATACTGGTCACGCCGGACATGCTCGGACTGTTTGACTGGACACCGAAATTCGTGCGCCGCTATGCGCAGCTTTCCGGCGTGGTGGAGGAGGCCGTTGCCGCCTATGCCGCCGATGTCCGGTCACGCGCTTTTCCGGCAGATGCAGAAACCTATTCCTTCAAGCCGAAGAACGGTTAAGGCCAAGACCTGCTGATCTGGCCGTCCTTCGGACAAATTAGCAGGTCCTGCCCCTAAGCGCGGTTGCCGCTGGGCCGCAGCGCGGCTAGTGTCCGGCTCCGATTGACCAGAGAATACAGGGCGTTTCCCGTGGCCGACATTTTCCACGAAGTTGAAGAAGAACTCCGCAAGGACAAGTACAATGTCCTGCTGCGCACATGGGGCCCGTGGGTGCTGGGCGGAGCGATTGCGATTGTCGTGGCCGCGGCGGCCTGGCAGGGCTGGGAGTACTGGCAGACCCAGCGGTCTCACGCCATGTCGGACCGCTATTTCGCCGCTCTGGAAATGATTGAGGAAGACCGGCTGACAGAAGCCGATCTGGAATTGCAGCGGATTTCCGAAGACGCCACCAGCGGTTATGCCGCACTGGCCCTGATGCAGCGCGGCGAGCTGGCCCTTCAGGGCGGAGATGCGGCAACGGCCGGCTATTTCTTCGAGCAGGCCGCCGACACGTTTTCGACCACGTCTTTCTCCGATCTTGCCCGGGTCAAGGCAGCCATGGCGCAATTCGAGGAGCTCTCGATTGATGATCTGCAGAACCGCCTCGGCGAGATGATGCAGCCGGAGCGCCCCTATCGCCTGCTGGCGATGGAAGTGATCGCCGCCAAGGCGTTTGATAACGGCGATCTGGAGCGCGCGCGCAGCGAATACGAGGCGATTGCCAATGATCTGGATGCCCTGGCCCTGCCGGTGGCCCAGCGCGCCCAGGCCGCCGTTGAAGTGATTGACCGGTTGCAGCAACAGGCCGCGCTGGATGCGCCGGAGGACGCTGCCCTGGAGATGCCGGCCCTGCCGGAGACGCCGGATGTCGACCCGGCCACTTTCAATCTTGGTGCCGTGCTTGACCAGGTTGATGAGGAAACCGGTGCCCTTGACGTGGAAAGCCCGCAAATGCCCGACGCGGCCGGAATTCTGGACTCAAATGACACTGACACTGCCGAAGACGGACAGGACTAAGCTGATGACATTTCCCAACTCGGGCCGGTATTTGCTGCTGGCCTCTCTGGCCTTTCTTGCCGGCTGTTCCTCGGTTCAGGATACCGCCTCGCGGATCAATCCCTTCGTGCTGCTCGAGGAAGAAGATCCCGAAAGCCCGCCGGATGACGAGCGCGTCTCCATCCTGTCCTTCGAGCAATCGCTGCAAGTGGATGCTGACACTGCCGCCGGGCCTGTAACTCTGCCGACCGCCTATCGCAACACGATCTGGGCGCAGCCGGATGGCTATCCGACCCATGCCATGCAGCACACCCAGGCGTCGGGCAATCTCGACATCCTGTTCCGCCGCAATTTCGGCCAGGGGTCCAACCGCTCCAGCCGCATCAATGCGCGCCCGATCTATGCCGATGGCCGGATTTACGCCATGGATGCCCGCGGCCATGTATTCGCCCTCGATCCGGAAGACGGCAGCCGGATATGGGAAGCAAATTTGCGCTCGGACTTCCGCCGTGACCGGACGACATTTGGCGGCGGCCTGGCCTTCGACGGCGGCCGCGTTTTCGCCCATAACGGCAATCGCTTTCTTGCCGCGCTGGATGCCGCGACTGGCAATGAAATCTGGCGCGCGGACTCGTTGACGCCTTTCCATTCCGCGCCGACCGCCGTCAATGGCATGGTTTTCGTCTCCACCGATGACAATGAGCTCTACGCGATCGAGCAGAGCAATGGCGAAATCGCCTGGAATCACCAGGACATTGCCGAGCCAGCCCGGCTCCTGACTTCACCGAGCGTGGCCGTGCTGAACGAGACCATCATCGCGCCCTATGCCTCCGGTGAAATCGTGGCGCTGCGCATCCAGAACGGAAACCCGATCTGGAATGATGCGCTGACCCGCACCGGCGGTCTGACTCCGATCTCGGCGATCAATGATGTCGCCGGAAGCCCGGTCATCGTTGACGATTACGTTTATGCGATGAGTCATTCCGGCATTCTGGCCGCCTTTGACCTTCGCACCGGCGAACGTCTGTGGACCCAGCCGGCCGGCGGACTTCACGCGCCCTGGGTGGCCGGCGATTTCATCTTTCTGGTGACCACGGACGGAGAAGTGGTGTGCGTGGAACGCGCGGACGGCACCATCCGCTGGATCACCCAGTTACAGCAATTCGAGAGCGAACGCCGCCGCCGCGACCGCATCGCCTGGTCCGGGCCGGTCATGGCCGGAGGCCGGCTGGTGCTGACCGGTTCGCACGGCGCGGCCGTCATTCTCTCGGCCAGCGACGGAACCATCCAGCGCCAGGTCAATCTTCGCGATCCGGTCTATGTCGCCCCGATCATTGTCAATGAAACGATCTATGTCGTGACCGATGAGGCCCGGCTGATCGCGCTGCGTTAACCGATATGGCTGTCCCCACAATTGCGGTGGTGGGCCGCCCGAATGTCGGCAAGTCGACCCTGTTCAACCGTCTGGCAGGCAAGCAGCTCGCCATTGTCGACGACATGCCCGGCGTCACCCGTGACCGCCGCGAGGCCCATGGCCGCCTCGGCGACATTCCCCTGCGCATCATCGATACGGCCGGATTTGACGACGCCGATGCCACAAAACTCGGCACCGACATGCGGGCCCAGACCGAACAGGCCCTGGCCGATGCCGATATCTGCCTGTTTGTGATTGATGCCCGCGAAGGCGTCACCGGTCTTGACCAGGCTTTTGCCGACGTCGTGCGCCGGTCCGGCGTGAAGGTCGTTCTGGTGGCAAACAAGGCGGAAGGCCGCGCCGGCCTGGTCGGCATTTCAGAAAGCTATGCGCTGGGGTTCGGCGAGCCGGTGGCCCTGTCGGCCTCTCATGGTGACGGCATCGGCGATCTCTATGCGGCGGTGTCCGAAGCCCTCGGCGATTTCGACGAGATCGGCGATGACCGCAGCGAGGAACCGCCGCTGCGCATTGCCGTGATCGGCCGCCCCAATGCCGGCAAGTCCACCCTTATCAATGCCCTGATCGGCGAGGACCGCCTGATCACCGGCCCGGAAGCCGGGGTCACGCGTGATGCCATTGCCGTCGACTGGTTCTGGGACGGCCGCCGCGTGCGCCTCCACGACACCGCCGGCCTGCGCAAGAAAGGCAAGGTCACCGACCGGCTGGAGCGGATGAGCGCCGCAGACACGCTGCGCGCCATCAAGTTCGCCGAAATCGTGCTGTTGCTGGTCGATGCCGAACATCCCTTCGAGAAACAGGACCTCACCTTGGCCGATCTGGTCCTGCGCGAGGGGCGGGGCCTGGTCATGGTGCTGGCGAAATGGGACCTCGTCTCCAACCGCCATGCTGCCCTGAAAGAACTGCAATATGAATTCGAGCGCCTGCTGCCGCAGGCCAAGGGCGCGCCTCTGGTGCCGGTTTCGGCGCTGAAGATGAAGGGGCTGGACGATCTGATGCCGGCGGTCACCCGCCTGCACAAGAACTGGTCGGCCAAGATCAAGACCCGCGACCTCAATGACTGGCTGCAGGAAATGACGGCGCGCCATCCGCCGCCGGCCGTGAATGGCCGCCGCATCAAGCCGCGCTATCTCTCGCAGACCAAATCTCGCCCGCCGACCTTCGTCCTGATGTGTTCACGCGCCGCCGATCTGCCGGAAAGCTACAAGCGCTATCTGGTCAATGGTCTCCGCGAAGCCTTCGACATGCCCGGCGTGCCCATCCGGCTGATCGTGAAGGCCGGCAAAAACCCCTATACCGATGGCGCCCGCGGCGGCAGCGGGAATTAGCCCTGCTATTCCGTCTCCAGGCGTGGAGATCTCCCCCTGCTTGTGGGGAAGTGACACCCGCCATCAACCAATAAATTGCGTCATCCTCCGGCCGCGCTTGCGCGAGTCCGGAGGATCTCGTCATCCATTGAGATCACCCGAATAAATCGGGTGATGACGTTTTTATAGACAGGTGTCAGGAAAGCGTCGGAGCACGGACAAGGAGAAAACCCGTCACGCCTCGCTGGGGAAATCAATCCATTCGCCGTAGCGGGTGGATTCCGCAGAGACCAGCATTACGGATCTGCTCCGGATTATGTTTGCGGAAGCAACAGCACGGACAGCGTCCGACCATCACTCAATACCGTTTCGTAACGGGTTTCGCCACTTTGCGATAGAACAATTCCGCGGACGGTCTCAATCACGACCTGTCCATCGCGTGATTCCTGGACGTTGAATACGGCCATCGCATCGCCATCGGGGCAGGATGTTTCGGCCTGCGCGTCGCAATTCCGTACATCAAAACTGTACTGGACGGTATTGCCCAGCGAGTCGTCGATTACAACGCGATCATCGGCATTCAAGCCGAATATCGCTTGTCCCTCGGATACGATCTGGCCCACGCCGTCATCGACGACGACCTGATAGGTCAGCCGTATATCGGCTGCGGCGCTGGGCGTAAGCAGAAGGCTCATCGCCAGCGTGGCCACCATGGCCATGGCAGCAAGGGAAGCAGTCAAGGGATGGCGCGAAAAACGGTTTATCATAGCATAAATCCTGTGTCTGAGGTTTCGGAAAGCCACGAACAATGCCATCAGGTGACGCAGAACTGCACTCGCCGGCCGGTCTGCGGCGCGGCAAGCCTCCCAGAAGGCACGTTTGTCTTCTTCGCTGACGCGCACTTCGATGGAGACGGTTTTTTTAGGTTCACGTCCTGTTGAGGTTTCGTTCGTCATGGCTCAGACCAGATGGTGCATTCACATGGAAAATGTAATCGAAAACGTGTCCAGAAGCATGTTCTTTCGTGTCCGGACACGATCGCGAAGCCTGCTATACGCCAAAATAGGATATTTTTAGCCTCTGAAAAACTGCAGTGGAAGAGAACAGAAACCCCCCGCCATAATCGTAAATCGTCCGCCTCACCCCTCAGTCGGGTAATCAATCCATTCGCCGTGGCGGGTGGTTTCCGCAGAAACCAACGATAGCACCAGTGGCACAAGAGCTTCCGGCGGTGGCAGGGCATCCCGGTCTTCGCTGGGGTAGGCTTTCTTGCGTAATGCCGTACGCATCGGTCCCGGATTAACCAGATTGATCCTCAGGCTGGAGGTGTTGTGCTCGTCAGCCCATGACCAGACCAACGCATCAAGTGCTGCCTTGCTGGCGGCATAAGGGGCCCAGTAGGCGCGGCAGGATTTCGAGGACCCGGAGGTCAGGAAAACGGCGCGTCCGGCCTCCGATTTCAGCAGCAGGGGTTCAAACGCCCGGATCAGGCGGGCGGGCGCAATCACATTCACGCCCATCACCTCATTCCAGGTCTTGGCCGTCACCTGATAGGCTGGCGTCAGTTCGCCAAGCTGACCTGCGGCGGCGACCAGAATATCCAGCCGGCCCCAGCGTTCGGCAATGATTTCGGAGAGCTTCTCGATGCCTTCGGAATCCAGCTGGTCCAGCGGCACCAGCGTACATTGACCGCCGGCCGCGCGGATTTCGTCATCCAGCTCTTCCAGCCCGCCCTGGGTCCGCGCCGTGGCGATGACGTGGGCGCCCTCCCGCGCGAGGCCAAGGGCAATGGCACGGCCAATGCCGCGGGAAGCGCCGGTGACCAGCGCGATTGTGTCATTCAGCATCGGATCACTCATGCATCGACAAGCAGGGAAAGCTGCCGGTCCTTGTCGGAAGCCGCGCGCTCGTGATCGAGCAGGCGGGTCGGATATTGTCCGGTGAAATAATGATCGGCCAGCTGTGGCGCGGCGTCATTGCGCGCTTCACCGAGCACGGCCTGGTACAGCCCGTTGATCGACAGGAAGCCGAGACTGTCGGCTTTCAGGGCCCGTGCCATCTCGTCACAGGCCATCGAGGAGGCCATCAGCTCGTCCGTGCGCGGCATGTCGATGCCATAGAAATCCGGGCTGACAATGGGCGGGCAGGCAGAACGGAAATGCACTTCGGTGGCACCGGCTTCGCGCATCATGTCCACGATCTTGCGCGATGTCGTCCCGCGCACGATGGAATCATCAACCAGCAGAACACGCTTGCCCTCGATGACGGAGCGGTTGGCAGAATGTTTGCGGCGGACACCCAGATCGCGCTTGGCCTGGGTGGGCTGGATGAAGGTCCGGCCCACATAGTGGCCGCGGATAATGCCCATTTCATAGGGCACACCGGCCGCCTGGGCATATCCCAGCGCCGCCGGCACGCCACTGTCCGGGACGGGAATGACGACATCGACATCGGCGGGCGCATCGCGGAAGAGCTGGCGTCCCATTTCCTTGCGCGCCTCATAGACGCTGATCCCGGCAATCGCGGAATCCGGACGCGCAAAATAGATGTATTCGAAGGCGCAGGGACGAGGGCGCTGCGCCGGCGCAAAGCGTTCCGACTTGATGCCGTCCTCACTGACGATAATCGCTTCGCCCGGCTCGATATCGCGCACATATTTCGCGCCAATCACGTCCAGCGCGCAGGTTTCCGACGCCAGGATGACCGCGCCGTCGAGATCGCCCAGCACCAGCGGACGGATGCCGAACGGATCCCGCGCCGCGATCAGCTTGCCATTAACGACGGCGACAAGGGCAAAGGCCCCTTCAATCTGTTTCAACGCTGACAGGAAGCGTTTTGACGCGCTGGTCCGGTTTGACCGGGCGGCGATCTGCAGGATGACTTCCGTGTCGCTGGTCGACTGGAAAATCGCGCCGGTTGCCACCAGCTCGTCGCGCAGCGTGCGGGAATTGGTCAGATTGCCATTGTGGGCCACGGCTATGCCGCCACCGCGCACATCGGCATAGAGCGGCTGGATATTGCGGATAATGGTCGCGCCCTGGGTGGAATAGCGGACATGGCCGATACCGGTGGAGCCGGGCAGGCGGTGATGGGTCTCGCCATCGGCGAAATTGTCGCCGACCAGCCCCATATGACGTTCGGCATAAACCCGCGATCCGTCATGGGTGACAATGCCGCAGCTTTCCTGTCCCCGGTGTTGCAGGGCATGCAGGCCGAGCGCGATCAGCAGTGCCGCATCGGCCGCGCCATAAACGGCGAATACGCCGCATTCTTCCTTCATATGATCCGTTGCGGGATCATAGGAGAGGGGGGGCGCCGGAAATCTCATCCGTCATCATCCTCGCTGGCAGTGCCGATTAATTCATCAAGCCGGTTACGGTCGCGCTCGTCATACGCTCTCTCGGCCGGCGTTTCCGCAGGCGATATAGCCTCTGTTCGTCCGATATGCGAATCCCCCGGCGCAAGGGATTGCAGCAGGCGCGCCGAAGTATTCACCAGCGGATAGAGCCGCGCATCCGTCAGCTGGCTTGGCGGCTGCCCCTGATTGGCAAGACTGGAGATGATCAGGAAAAAGCCGAGCGCCAGCAGCGCGCGGACAATCCCGAAGAAAAAGCCGAGCGTGCGGTCCAGAAAGCCGACATCATCGCCGCGTTTGACATTGGCCCGCATCGGCGCGGTCAGAAAGCTGACAGCCATGAAGACGAGTGCAAAAATAACAGCAAGGGTAACGAGATTGGCGAGCCAGCCGGAGGGCACGAAATCATCGGCCAGGGTGACAAACAGCGGGCGGCTCCACAGCGCCGCAATGGCCGCCACGATCGCTGCGGTCATGGACAGGGCTTCGCTGACAAAGCCGCGCACCAATGCATGATAGGCCGAAGCCCCGATGAAGAGGAGGATGGCACCATCAACCGGAGTGAGGCCGCCCATCCGCTAATCCTCCAGTTGCCAGGCGCTGATCGTGGCCACGAGATCCGCGACACCGCCCAGACCGCGCACGGTCACGGGCGGATTGCCCTCGCTCGCAGCCAGCGGCGCTAAGGCTTGTGAAAAACCGAGTTTCGCTGCTTCCTTCAAACGCGCCTCGCTCCGGCCGACTGCCCGAATATCACCCGAAAGGCTCATTTCGCCAAAGACCACTGCATCAGCGGGCAAGGGCGCATTGAGCGCGGACGAGATGATCGCCGCTGCGACAGCCATATCGGCTGCCGGTTCGCCGATCTTCAGGCCACCTGCGACGTTCAGATAAACGTCACGGCCGCCAAAGGAAAGCCCGCAACGCGCTTCCAGCACGGCCAGCACCATGGAGAGCCGCCCCGAATCCCAGCCGACAACGGTCCGGCGCGGTGTCCCCAGCGGTGAGGCCGCGACCAGCGCCTGGATTTCAGTGAGCACGGGGCGTGTGCCTTCCATCCCGGCAAAGACGGCCGCCCCCGGCGTCTCGTTGCCGCGGTCATTGAGAAACAGGGCAGACGGGTTTTCGACCTGCTGGAGCCCGGCCTCGCCCATCTCGAACACGCCAATTTCGTCGGTCGGGCCGAAACGGTTTTTCACGGCGCGCAGGATGCGGAACTGGTGATTGCGCTCGCCCTCGAAATAGAGCACGGCATCGACCATGTGCTCGACCACGCGCGGTCCTGCGATCTGGCCGTCCTTGGTGACATGGCCGACCAGCACGATCCCGCAGCCGGATTTCTTGGCAAAGCGCACCAGCTCCTGGGCACAGGCCCGCACCTGGGCGACAGTGCCGGGCGCGGCGGCCAGCTGGTCGGTCCACAGCGTCTGGATGGAATCGACAATGGCGATCTGCGGTTTCTCGGCCTTCAGCCCGTCGAGAATGTTTTCCAGATTGGTTTCCGCGGCCAGCGCCACCGGCGCATCCGCCAGGCCCAGCCGCCGGGCGCGGCGGCGGACCTGGTCAATGGCTTCCTCGCCGGACACATAGACCGCGCTGACACCGTTCTTGGCCAGATTGGCGACGGCCTGAAGCAGCAGGGTCGACTTGCCGATGCCCGGATCACCGCCCACCAGCAGCGCCGAACCCGGTACGATGCCACCCCCGGCGACGCGGTCGAATTCGGCAATGCCGCTTTCATGGCGCGGCAATTCGCGGCCATCTCCGTCAAGGGTGACAAATTCCAGACGGCTGCGGCGGCTGGTCTTCTTCGCCTTGGCGGCCGTGCCCATGGGCGCCGGGGCCGCTTCCTCGGTCAGCGTGTTCCATGAGCCGCAATCATCGCAGCGCCCCGCCCATTTGGCATGGACGGATCCGCAACTCTGACAGACAAACTGGCTATCGGCACGCGCCATGACGAATCATCTCTCCCGAACGGGGGTCAGTGTCCGGTCCGCACCACGCATTCGCAAGGCGCTAGTGTGACAGGCCTTCATACCGGTCATCGGTGATGCGGTCGGAGAATTTCGTCCGTGCGCCATCAAAGGCGAGTTCGACCGTGCCGATCGGGCCATGCCGCTGCTTGCCGATAATGACTTCGGCATTGCGTTCGATCTGTCGGAATTCCTCTTCCCAGGCGAGGTATTCCGGCGTGCCTTCGGTCGGCTTCTCGCGTTCCTTGTAATAGGCTTCGCGATACACGAACATCACCACGTCCGCATCCTGCTCGATGGAGCCGGATTCCCGCAGGTCGGCGAGTTGCGGCTTCTTGTCCTCGCGCTGTTCCACCTGCCGCGAAAGCTGGGACAGGGCGATCACGGGAACCGACAATTCCTTGGCCAGCGCTTTCAGCGCCTGCGTCACCTCGGAGACTTCCTGCACCCGGCCCTGGCTGGCCTTGCTGGCCGAGGCGGTTACGAGCTGGAGATAGTCGACAACGATGACGTCGAGCCCGTGCAGGCGTTTCAGGCGACGCGCCCGGGCGCATAGCGCTCCGATGGACAGGCCACCTGTATCGTCGATGTAGAAGGGCAGGCTCTGGATATCGAGCACCGCGTCGCGGATTTCCTCATATTGCGCGGGATCAATATCGCCGCGCCGGATCTGGTAGCCGGGAATGCCGGTATAATCCGCGATCAGGCGTGTCGCGAGCTGTTCGGCGCTCATTTCCAACGAGAAAAAGCCGACCACGCCGCCGCTTTCGGTTTTCTTCGAACCGTCGGGAAGGGTCTGGTACTGATAGGCGCGGGCAATCGAGAAGGCGATATTGGTCGCCAGAGCGGTCTTGCCCATGGATGGCCGGCCGGCGAGAATGATCAGGTCCGAGGAGTGCAGCCCGCCCAGCTTGGCGTCCATGGCTTTCAGCCCTGAGGAAATCCCCGACAACCCGCCTTCGCGCTCATAGGCCGCCGCCGC
>WGNH01000040.1 GCA_016124665.1 Alphaproteobacteria bacterium
GCCCCCCTCGGTCCTTCGGACCACTCCCCCCGCAAGCAGGGGGAGACAAAGCCTGGCGAGCCTCGAAGGGCGGAGCAGAGATTGGAGACCGGCGGACACATGTTCGACGCATTGACAGAACGGCTTTCCGGGGTTTTTGACAGCCTCACCGGACGCGGCGCGCTTTCAGAGAAAGACGTCGAGGCCGCGCTGCGCGAAATCCGCGTGGCGCTGCTGGAAGCCGATGTCGCGCTGCCGGTGGTCAAGGATTTCATCTCCCGGATCAAGGAGCGCGCCGTCGGCGAGGACGTGATCCGCGCGGTGGCGCCGGGCCAGCAGGTCATCAAGATCGTCCATGACGGGCTGGTCGAGCTCCTGGGCGGGACCGGCGAGCCGGAAGGCCTGTCATTGGACGGGGAACCGCCGATTGTCATCCTGATGGCCGGTTTGCAGGGCTCGGGTAAAACCACGACCGCCGCCAAGCTGGCGCGCCGCATCCAGACCCGCGACAAGAAGAAAGTCCTCCTCGCTTCGCTCGATACGCGCCGTCCGGCGGCGATGGAGCAATTGCAGCAGATGGCCGTCCATGCCGGGGCCGGCTTCCTGCCCATCGTCAAGGGCCAGGGCGCGGTCGATATCGCCAAGCGTGCCGTGCAGTCCGGCCGCCTGCAAGGCTATGACGTGGTCATCCTCGATACGGCGGGCCGCACTTCCATCGATGAAGAGATGATGGCGGAAGCGAAGGCGATTTCGGACGCCACACGCCCGCGCGAAACCCTGCTGGTCGCCGATGCGCTGACCGGTCAGGATGCGGTGGAAACCGCGCGGCGCTTCCATGAGCGCCTGCCGCTGACCGGCCTCGTCCTGACGCGGATGGATGGCGATGGCCGCGGTGGTGCGGCGCTGTCCATGCGCCATGTCACCGGCCTGCCGATCAAGTTTGTCGGCACGTCGGAGAAGGTCGACGGGCTGGACGGGTTCGATGCCAAGCGCATGGCGGGCCGGATTCTCGGCCGCGGCGACATTGTCGCGCTGGTCGAGCGCGCCGCCGAAGATGTCGACCAGGAAAAGGCCGAACGCCTCGCCCGCAAGATGGCGAAGGGCAAGTTCGACATGGACGATCTCGCCGAACAATTGAAGCAATTGCAGAAAATGGGCGGCCTGGGCGGGATCATGGGCCTCCTGCCCGGCATGAACAAGAAGATGCAGGCGCAGGCGGCCGCTGCCGGCATGGATGACAGCCTCCTGAAAAAGCAGGGCGCGATCATCTCCTCGATGACGAAGCAGGAACGCAAGAAGCCGGAGCTGATCAAGGCCTCGCGCCGCAAGCGGATTGCCGCGGGCGCAGGCGTCGGCGTGCCCGAAGTCAACAAGCTTCTCAAGATGCACCGCCAGATGGCCGACATGATGAAGAAGGCCGGCAAGAAAGGCCCGCGCGGCATGATGGCCGGTTTCACGCCTCCGGGGGGCGGCGGACCGGATCCGGCGCTGCTGGAACGCATGAAGGGCGGCGGCAAGTCCGGCGGTCTGCCGGGCCTTCCCGGCGCGGACAAGCCGGCGTCCGGCGGCGCCACCCTGCCAGGCCTTGGCGGCGGCGCACCGCAACTCGGCCCGGATGGCCTGCCGATCGGGTTCGGCAAGAAATAATCATCTCAGTTCAATCGTATAACACTCAAGGAAACAAACACATGGCACTTAAAATCCGTATGTCGCGCGGCGGCTCCAAGAAGCGTCCCTTCTACCGTATCGTGATCTCCGACTCGCGCTCCCCGCGTGATGGCCGCTTCATCGACCGTGTCGGCTCCTACAATCCGATGCTGCCCAAGGATGCCGAGCGCGTGAAGCTCGATCTGGAAAAGATCGCCGAATGGTATGCCAAGGGCGCCCGCCCGACCGACCGCGTTGCGCGCTTCATGCATGAAGCGGCACCGGACACCTATGCCTGGAAGCATGGCGACAACCCGAACAAGGGCAAGCCGGGCCAGAAAGCCCAGGAGCGTCTCGCCGAGAAGGCCGAGAAGGAAGCCGAGCTGAAGGCGGCGGAAGAAGAAGCCAAGGCGGCAGCTGCGGCGCCGGCGGAAGAGGCTCCGGCCGAGGAAGCCCCGGCTGAAGAAACGGCTGCTGAAGTCGCTCCGGCTGAAGAAGCGGCTGCAGAAGCGGCCCCTGCCGAGGACGCCCCGGCCGAAGCGGCAGAAGACGACAAGAAGGAAGGCTAGTTTTCCTCGACGCCATTCTTCCCCTCCCCCTTGTGGGGAGGGGCAGGGGTGGGGGTCGAAGCCCTTCGAGGCTGACTTCGTCAGCACCTCAGGGTGAGGTGGTTGATGGGCTGGTTTTACCTCATGCTGAGGTGCGAGCGGCAGCGAGCCTCGAAGCACCCGGCAGGACAAGGCCATGACTGACAAACTCATCACCATTGCCCGGATCAAGGGCGCGCATGGCGTGAAGGGCGAGGCGCGGATACAGTCCTTCACGGCGGATCCTCCAGCGTGCTTTGCCTATGGCCCGTTTCTGGATGAAGCGGGCAAGGTGATACTGACGCCAGTGAAATGGCGGCCGGTGAAGGACGGCTTTGTCGTCACCTTCCGGGAAAGCCTGCAGCGCGAGGCCATTGCCGCCCTGCGCGGCACAAAGCTGTTTGCCCCGCGCGCGGCCCTGCCCGCGCCGGAGGATGACGAATTCTATGTCACCGACCTCCTGGGCCTCGATGCCGTCTCGCCGCAGGGGGATGCGGTGGGCAAGATTGCCGCGGTGCAGAATTTCGGCGCCGGTGACCTGCTCGAAATCGATACGCCGTCGGGCCGCGTCTTTGTCGCCTTCACGCGGGCGGATGTGCCGGACGTCTCGCTGCGCGAAGGCCGG
Organism: Alphaproteobacteria bacterium; assembly: GCA_016124665.1. Taxonomy (GTDB): domain Bacteria; phylum Pseudomonadota; class Alphaproteobacteria; order Caulobacterales; family Maricaulaceae; genus Hyphobacterium. The sequence goes on from WGNH01000040.1 coordinate 2,839, forward strand.
GTCACGGTGATCCTGCCGGAGGAAGATGCGGTGGACCGTGCAGACCCGGACGGGTCCGGGCCAGATGGCGAAAATCCTGAAATAAGCTGACACGCCCCGTTCTGTATTGCTAGGGTTGTACTCCAGCACAGGGGAGAGTGTGTCATGGTGTGGATTCTGGGCCTTCTGTTGTCGGCGGCGTTTGTGCCACCGGAGGGGGCACTTGCTGATCTTGCGGCGGAGAGCGGCGCTGATGCGGTTTGCGAACTCCGGTTCATCGCTGGTGCCCGGCGTGCTGAGCAAATCGAAGTGAGATGCAGTGAGGGAGCGGGTGAGGCCGCCCGCGAAGCCGTTATCGCCCAGATCGACTGGCGCCGGCGCCGCGCACTCGATAATTTCAGCCGTGACCGCCCCGTGCGCGACCATCTTGAACTTGATGTCGCGGAGGATGGTCATTGGCAGGTCCGGCCGGAATTGCTTTTCCGGGTGCCACCGCAATATCCTGCCCGTGAAGCCGCACGGGCGGCGACTGCCAATTGCCGCGTGCGATATGATATTGTGGACGGCACCGCCGATGTCCACGGAACGCACTGCATCACCGACGGCAGCGACCGCGCTTTTGGCCAAGCCGCCCGCCAGGCAGTGGAGCGCTGGATTTATACGCGAAACTCCAACCGGCGCTGTGTCCTGGTGACACTGGAATTCGGCCTGCAAGACCCGGGCACGGAACGCTTTGGCACGGAGGACGCACCGGAAGACCCGCCTTGCCCTTATGAGGATTAGACAATGATCGAACTCTTCGCCGCCTTGCTCCTCCAGAACGCTGCGCTGGAAGCCGATTGCCGCCTGACGGCCGACCTGCAGTCAGGCCGCCGCAGCAATCGCGTTCGAAGCCTGACCGTCGATTGTGCCGCACACGACGACCCGGCGCTGCAGGCGGCGGCGGAGCAGATCGTCTCCCAGATCGATCTGGATTTCTGGTTCGGCAGCAATGTCCTGATCGCCGGTCAGGTCTGGTTCGAGCAGAATGAGTCCGGCGACTGGCAGGCTCTGCCCGGTCAGTTCGTCATCTACTCGAATCTGCAAATCCCGGTCCGGCTCGTGGAGTCCGGCTATCGTCAGCTGTCCTGTGCCTATGCCGCGCATCCGGACCGGCGGGGGCGTCTGGCTGATCCCGAAACGCTCTGCTTCATACACGAGTTCAGCGAGCCGGATTTCCTGATCCGGGAAGCCAATCGCGACTTGTTGCATGATCTGGAGCGCTCCCGCATGCTGCCAACAGCCATCGACTACTGTTTTGAGGATGAAGTTCATATCACTGCGTCGGTGATGGTCGTGACCCAGTTCTCGGTCGAGCCGGAGGAAGAGGAAGACTATCCGGAGCTTGATATCGTCAGCCTGTGTGATGCAGAGGACTAGATGATGATTGCCCTTGCCGCCGCCCTCCTCCTGCAAGCCGATGCTGCCGGAGCGGACCTTACGGCCCGCTGCGAGATCAATTACACGGTCGCGCGTACCGCCGAGGGCCAGATGTATTCAGACGATCTGACCGCCGACTGCGAGACCGCCGAGGATGCGGCAGGCGCAGAGGCCGAGGCCTTGCGGCAGGCGTATTGGGAGCGCGACTACGATGAGCGCCGCGGTGCCTTCATTGGCGCACAGGGCCGGGTGACTCTTGAACTGACGGGCGAACGAACGGCAAACGGCATTGAATGGTGGGGCTATTCCCAGCCGCTTCTGCGTGTGGCGCCGGCCTATCCGCGCAGTGCGGCGCGGGCGGGGGCCACAGCGACCTGCTATGTGCGCTATCATTTGAGGGGAGGGTATTCGCGCGTTCTGGGCTCTACCTGCAATGCCGAAGACCGCGAGGAGTCGTTCGGCATCGCCTCCCGCAATGCCGTGCGGCAATGGATTTTCAGTTCCGGACGGGATGTGGATTGCGCGGTACACGGCCTTGCCTTCAGGCTTGATGAAAATGAAGCGGAACCCGACTGGCCGGAAGCGCCCCCATGTGAAAGCGAAGACTGACCCCCGACTCGCCAAGCTCTCCGCCCTCTGCTAAACGCCGCGCACCATGTTCACCGCCAGCGTTCTCACCCTCTTTCCGGAGGCCTTTCCGGGACCTCTCGGCGTCTCCCTGATCGGGGCTGCGCAAAAGAAGGGTTTATGGGCGCTAGAAACGGTGGACATCCGGAAATTTTCCCGTCATAAGCACGCCTCCGTTGACGACACGCCTGCTGGCGGCGGGGCCGGAATGGTCTTGCGCCCGGATGTGGCGGCAGCGGCAATTGATGCGGTGGACGCCTCTTTTGAAGAGGAACGGCCGTTGATCTATCTGACGCCACGGGGCCGTCCGTTCAGTCAATCCCGCGCAAGGGAGCTGGCCGGGGGTCCCGGTGTTGTGGTGTTTTGCGGGCGTTTTGAAGGCCTTGACGAAAGGGTCATCAGGACGCGGCAGCTGGAAGAGATCAGCGTCGGTGACGCGGTTCTCGCCGGCGGCGAAGCGGCCGCGCTCTGCCTCATCGAGGCGTGCGTGCGTCTGATCCCCGGAGTGCTGGGGGATCCGGCCTCGGCCGAGGAGGAAAGTTTCGAGGGTGATCTCCTCGAATACCCCCAATATACGCGTCCGCGCGTGTGGGAGGGGGAGGAGATCCCGGAAGTGCTGTTGTCTGGTGATCATGGCCGCGTGGCCGCGTGGCGCCGGGAAATGGCGGAAAAAGTGACGCAGGAACGACGTCCGGATTTGTGGGAACGCCACATAAGCCGGCAAGGAGACAAGCGATGAACCTCATCGAGAAAATTGAAAAAGACGAAGCTGCACGGGTGATCGGCGAGAAAACCCATCCGGACTTCGATCAGGGCGATACGCTGAAAGTGCATGTCCGCATCAAAGAGGGCGAGCGCGAGCGGATCCAGGTGTTTGAAGGCGTCTGCCTCGGCCGCTCCGGTGCCGGCCTGCAGGAGAGCTTCACCGTGCGCAAGATTTCCTTCGGTGAAGGTGTCGAGCGCGTCTTCCCGCTCTACTCGCCGAATGTCGAGCAGGTCGAGGTTGTTCGCCGGGGTACCGTGCGCCGCGCCAAGCTGTATTATCTGCGCAATCGCCGCGGCAAGTCCGCCCGTATTGCCGAGCGCACGACCGGCCGCAATATGGAAAACGGCCGCGAGAAGAAAGCCGAATAGGTTTCCGGGGGGCGCTGTACTGTCCCCTTGCGCCGCTATTGCGGACACCAGAGTTGAAAAGCCCGCCCTCACCGGCGGGCTTTTTGTTTTCACGCCCTTGCCGCCTGCCGGTGTGTTGGCCGCTGGCCGGCCGGTTCAGAGAATCTCCAGAACCTTTTCCGGCGGCCGGCCCAGCGCGGCGCGATCCCCGTGGATCACCACCGGGCGTTCGATCAGTTTCGGATGAGTGGACATGGCTTCGATGAGCTTGTCCTCATCGTCAATATCCTTGAGGCCGAGCGCCTTGTAACCGGCTTCTCCGGTGCGCATCCAGCCGCGCGCCGATTCAAAACCGAGCTTGTCCAGAACCGATTGCAACTCCGCCACCGACGGGACATCATTCAGATACTCCCGGATTTCCGGTTCGATGCCCTTCTGGCGCAGGAGCGCCAGCGTCTCGCGGGATTTGGTGCAGCGGGGATTGTGCCAGATTTCAAGTGTCATCCTGTTCCTCAACCTGTTTCAGCATGGCTTCGGCCTCGGCCAGATGCAGGCGTTCGGCCATTGTGCCTTCAAAGGGAATGGCGCCCTTGCCTTCGTTTTCCGGCAGGGCGAAAGCCGCCACCAGGCGGCGGGCGCGGGCGATCTCGTCCGCGTCCGGCCCGAAAGCGGTATTGGCACCGGCCACCTGCGAGGGATGGATCAGCGTCTTGCCGGCAAATCCCAGCGCCTTGCCGGCGCGCGCCTCGGCCATGAAGCCGGCCTCATCTGTATAAGCGTTATAGACGCCATCCAGCGGAACAAGGCCCCAGGCGCGGCCCGCGGCCAGAATGGCGGCGAGATGCGGGATCAGCGCTTCGCGGCCCTTCGCTTTCATCGCCTTGGCGAGGTCATTGGTCCCGGCGATCAGCCCGGCCAGGCCCAGAAGGGCGGCGGCCTCGCCGATCCCGCGCAGGTAAAACAGGGCTTTGGGGGTCTCGATCATCGCCCACAGGGGCGGGCCGTCCGGGATCAGAAGGCGGGCCGCCTGCAGATCGGCTATGGTTTCCACCTTGGGCAGGACGATGGCATCGGCCTCACATGCGGCCGCGATATCCCCGCCCTCCAGGCCGGAGCCGATGGCATTGACCCGCACGGCGCGGATCGCGCCGCTGCCGGACCATTGCTCCAGAGCCCCAGAGACGCGGCCGCGGGCTTCGATTTTTTCGTCAGGACCTGCCGCATCCTCGAGATCGAGGATCAGCATGTCCGCGCCCAGCCCGGCGGCCTTTTCAATGGCGCGGGGGCGCGAGCCCGGCACGAAAAGGGCGGAGCGGACGGGTCGAATCGGCCTCTGGTCAGTCATGACCATCCATATAACATGGCGGAATGACACGCGTCCTGATTCTGTCTTCGCATGTTGCCGCCAGCCGTGTGGGCGGGCGCGTGGCGGTGTCGGCGCTGGAGGCGCGCGGCATCGACACGGTGTTTGTGCCCACCGTGCTTCTGGGCCGTCATCCCGGTCATGGCGCGCCGGGTGGCGGGGCGGTACCGGCAGACCAGTTCGGCTCGATGCTGGAAGGCGTCGCTGCGCAGGGCCTGTTCGGGCAGTTTGATGCGGTCCTGACCGGCTATTTTGCCAGCGTGGAGCAGGTGGAGATCGCCGCGGCCGCGATTGAAGAAATCCGCACGGCGTCGCCTCACCCCCTGATCGTCATCGATCCGATCATCGGCGATGGCGGCGCGCTCTATGTACCGGAAGCGGTTGCCGCCGCGATCCGCGATCTTCTGCTGCCGCTGGCGGATATCATCACGCCCAATACGTTCGAGCTGGGCTGGCTGAGCCGCGAACCGGTGACAGATTTGCGTTCGGCACGAAATGCGGCTTTGCATCTCGGACGACCGGCACTCATTTCTTCGATACCGGACGGCGATAACTTGGCCGTGCTTTATGCAGACGATGGCGAGAACTGGATTCGCAAACATAAAACAGTCGAAGACGTGCCGAATGGTACAGGGGACTTGCTGGCAGCAGAATTTTTGGCGTCCCGACTTGTTCAAGACTCAAATGAAGCTGCGCTGAACCGCGCCATCCGCCGGACATTAGATACGATACTGAAAACGAAGGGGTGGAGCCTCGGCGAACTTGCAGACCTTCAGGGACGCCTCAATGGATTGCACCCGAATGTGCAAATTGAAGGTGGAGAACTGGCGCGGCGAGGCGTTGGTCAGGGGCCACGCTGGGTGCTCGGCCTGGATGGCTGCAAGGCCGGGTGGGTCGGTGTGTGGTATGACATTCACGGTCATGCGTCGCCGCGTCATCAACTGTTTTCCAGCTTGTCAGAAATCGCCGATGCAGGGATCAACCCAGTGATTATCGCCATCGACATGCCGATTGGTTTTCCGGAACGCGGTGAACGTGGCGGCCGGATCTGCGAGCGTGAAGCCCGCGCTTTGCTCGGGCGCAAATCGTCTTCCGTCTTTTCGTCGCCCAGCCGCAAAGCCCTTGCCGCCAGTTCATATGAGGATGCCTGCAAACTGAACAGTCTTGAAGGCGGCCCGAGGCTCTCAAAACAAAGCTATATGCTCTTTCCGAAAATGCGCGAGGTCGATGCTTTCAAGAAGTCAAAAACGGGCTCAATTGTTTATGAAACCCACCCTGAGGTCGCGCTGGCCGTTCTGGCATGGGATTCGAATATCGAGAGTAAGAAAACCGCTGAAGGTCGCACAGCCCGTCTGACAGTTTTGCGAAAGCTCGGCTTTCCGATTGGCGGTCTCGATCCGCATACCTATCCAAAATCGAAAGTCGCCCCGGATGACCTTGTCGACGCAGCGATATGTGCCGTGGTCGCTCAGCGTATCGCGAATGGCCGGCACATCACCCTGCCTGAAAACCCTCCTCTGGATACCGACGGTATCGAAATGGCGATCCATGCTTGATTGCCTTTGCACAAACGACTAGCTCCACGCCATGACCGACACACCCGATATCAGTGGCTATACGGCGCCCGGCCTTGAACCCGTCCGCGAGGTCTTTGCCTCGCTGTGGGAGGGCGCGGATGAAATCGGCGCGGCCTTTGCCATCGAGATGGATGGCAAGCCGCTTGTCGATCTCTGGGGCGGATGGACCAGTAAAAAGCACGAGGCCGAATGGGCCAGGGAGACGATTGTGCCGGTCTTCTCGACCGGCAAGGCGATCACCGCTCTCGTTATGGGCTGGCTGAAGGATCAGGGTCATTTTGCCTTCCACGACCGCGTCGCCGATCACTGGCCGGCTTTCGCGCAGGCGGGCAAGGGCGAGATCACCATTGCGCAAGCGCTCTCGCATCAGGCGGGCCTGCCGGGACTCATCGAACCGATGGAGGCCAGCGACTGGTTTGACCGCGATTTTATCGAGGCGCGCATTGCCGCCCAGGCTCCGCTCTGGCCACCGGGGCAAGGCTCCGGCTACAGCCCGCTCGTCTATGGCTTCATCGCCGATGCCATTGCCCGGCGCACCGATGGCCGCTCGATTGGCGATATCCTGAAAGACGAGATCGCCGGCCCGCGCGGCATTGATTTTTTCATCGGCACGCCGGAAAGCGAGCATAAGCGCACGGCCGAGCACCGCCTGCCTCCCAAAGCACCCGATCTCGGCGAGATCAATGACAGCACAAAGCTCGCCTTCCTCAAGCCCTGGTCCAGCCCCGGCCGCCGCGGTGCCGTCGAATGGCGCAAGGCCGAATTTCCGGCCGCCAATGGTCACGGAAATGCCCGGTCCATCGCCACGCTGATGGGGCTTTATGCGAATGAGGGCCGGCTGGGCGATGACCAGATCGTCTCGCCTGAGACAATCGCCGAACTCATGGCCGAACAGGTGCGCGGGCCCGACCGGGTTCTGCCCTTTGAGCTGTCACTGGGCATGGGCGTGATGCGCAATACGACCAATGGATTTTACGGGCCGGAGACTGCCAGTATCGGTCATTACGGCATGGGCGGGTCGTGCGGTTTTGCCGATCCGGTGCGCCATCTCTCCGGCAGCTATACGCCCTGCCAGCTCAGCTTCCACCTCGCCGGCGATCCGCGCGCCGTGAAGCTGATCAATGCGGTGTATGGGTGTTTGTAGGCATCTGCGTGCTTCGAGATGTTGTTTTCCTCCCCCGTTTACGGGGGAGGTGGCAGCGAAGCTGACGGAGGGGGCCAGCCCCCCCCGTCCCTTCGGGGCACCCCCCCCGCAAGCAGGGGGAGAAAGAGGTTATACGCGAGCATGATGTGGCGTTTCCCTCCGACTTGATCGGAGGGTCTCAGGAGATCATCCGGTCCCCCGCCGATGCGAGGGCAGGCAAGCCGAATGAAGACGCAATTTCTTGGCCTGGCTCCACCTTCACCCAAACCGCCGGACCACCCATTCCTCGATGAAGGCGGCGAGCTCATCCGGTTTTTCCCACATCGTCCAGTGACCACAGCCTTCCAGAACATGGGATTCGAGATCCGAACACAGGGCCGGCATCCATTGCATCAGCATGGGCGGCAGCATGAAATCGGCATCCGCCGCGATCATCAGGCAGGGCAGGGAGAGCCGGTGATCGACCCCGCCCATGCGCTCCCAGTTGCGGTCAAAATTGCGATAGACATGGGTGGGCGTGACCGCCCCGGTTTTCGCATAGGCTTTTGCATAGACGCTGCGATCGGCGGCCGGCACGACCAGTTCCGTTTCCGGGCGGCCGGGGTGTTTCTTGAAATTCCGGATGATGTGGGTGACGCCGGGAAAAAGCCTGTCCAGCATCTCCGCTGGCGGCGGGGCGGCGAAGATATAGTTGAAAAAGGCGTCTTCCCTGCCTTCAAACGCTTCGCGGACCGTCTCCGGGTCCTGGAAGCGGAGAATGTAATGATCCTCTCCTCCCATCATTCTGAAGGCCTCCGAAGGCGGGGTGGAGGGGCGCGGCAGGTGTGGGGTGTTGACGCCGATCGCGCCGAGAAAGCGGTCCGGCACGAGGCAGGCGGCCTGCCACATAATGATGCCGCCCCAGTCATGGCCGCACCACACCGCCTTTTCGATCCCCAGCGTGTCGAGCAGGCCGGTCAGGTCTGCGGTCATCTCGTCAATGCCGTAAAGATCCGGGTCCTCCGGCGCATCAGAGGCGCCGAAACCCTTGAGGTCGGGCGCGATCACCCGGAAACCGGCGCTCACCAGATGTTCCCAGACCGGTTTCCAGGAATAGCCCAGCTCCGGCCAGCCATGGATCAGGAGGAGGGGCAGGCCGTCCTCCGGCCCGCCGATATGGACGGACAATTGGATATCATGGCTTCTGACACGGACCGGATCGAGAAAAGAGGTCATGAGGGCATTACCTTTCGTCGGCGCAGCATGGAGACGGTGAAACAGCCCAGCCCTGCCCAGATGAAGGCGAAGGTCAGCGCATGTGCCGCCGTGAACGGCTCACCATAGGCGACGGCGACGGCAAATTGCAGGCTCGGCGCGATAAATTGCAACAGGCCGACGGTTGCAAAGTGCAGCCCGCGCGCGCCGATGATGAAGAGGAGGAGCGGGGCGACCGTCATCGGCCCGGCCATGATCAAAAGGAAGGCCTGCAGCCACCCGTCGGTGAAATGCCCCGCCGGCGAGGTCTCGATGAAGGTCAGGACGATCAGCGAGGGCAGGAAGATGACCAGTGTCTCGATGAAGAGGCCGACCCGCCCGTCCACGGCAATCGTCTTGCGGATATAGGCATAGACGGTGAAGGAGCCGGCCAGCGCCAGCGCGATCAGCGGCAGGCTGCCAACGGCGATGATCTGGTTGATGACGCCGATAGCGGCCAGCAGGATGGCGGCGGCGCGCCACCAGCCGAAGCTTTCGCGGAAGACGAGGATGCCGACGGCGACATTCATCAACGGGTTGATGTAATAGCCGAGCGAGACTTCCAGCACGCGGTCGACCTGGACCGCATAGATGAAGAGCCACCAGTTGGCGGCGATCAGGAGGCCGGAAAAGACCAGCAGGCCCAGCGTTTTCGGCCGGGTCAGGACCGAAATCACCGTCCCCCAGCTGCGCGCCAGCCAGATGACCAGCGCCAGGGTCGGCACCGACCAGACGGCACGGTGGAGCACGATCTCCGCCGCCCCGGCAAAGCCGAGCAGCTTGTAGAAAACCGGCGACAGCCCCCAGATCGTATAGGAGGCGATGGCGGCAGAGGCGGCGCGGACGGTCGAAGTCTCGGAATCAGGCATGTACAGCCTCCGGTCAGGAGAGGCTGTTTAGGCGGCCCGGCCCGATCCGGCGACCCGGAAATTGCGGTCAGGGGATCACATTTCTGCGCGCCCTGTTTCAGGGACGGCGGCACCTCGTCAACCCGGTGCTGCCCCGGCCTGTCAATGATATGTCCGGCCCGCCGGAGGTGTCTTCCGGCCGCTTGCCGAGGACGCTTAACGCCAAAAAAGGCTTTGATTAAACGGCCTTGTTCTGATCGTGTATGCCGGTCAGCCCGGAAGCCCTGCCCATGACCCTCCCCCAGATACTTGTCTTCGCGATCCTCGCCGCCACGATGGGTCTGTTCCTCTGGGACCGGGTCCGGCATGACATTGTGGCGCTTGCCGCATTGATGGCTTGCGTGGTGGCCGGGCTGGTGCCGTCGGCCGAGGCCTTTTCCGGCTTTGGCCATCCGGCGGTGATTACGGTGGCCAGCGTGCTGGTCCTGAGCCAGGGATTGCACAATACCGGCGCCGTCGACTGGCTGGCGCGCACCGTGCTGCCCAGCAATGCCGGGCTTCTGGTCAGCATGGGCGCGCTGATCGGGCTGGGCGCGCTGTTGTCGGGCTTCATGAACAATGTTGGCGCCATGGCGCTCCTGATGCCGGTCGCCCTGCAGGTTTCCAAGCGGCTGGACATGACGCCCGGACAGGTGCTGATGCCGCTGGCCTTCGGCACCATTCTGGGCGGCATGACGACGCTGATCGGCACACCGCCCAACCTGATCGTCTCGGGCTTCCGGGCCGAAGCCGGTCTGGGACATTTCGGCATGTTCGATTTCGCGCCCGTCGGGGTGGCGGTGGCCCTGGCCGGAGTGGTCTTCATCGTGCTGGCCGGATGGCGGCTGGTACCCGCGCGCAAGACGACCGGGGCAGAGGGTTTTGACACCGGCACCTATCTGACCGAAGTGCGCGTGCCGGAGGACAGCAAGGCGGTCGGCCAGACCCTGCGCGCCTTTGAGCGCGGCATCGAGGACAGTGAAGCGCAAATCGTCGGACTGGTCCGCAATGAGGTGCGGATGACCGCGCCCCATGGCGGACGGCATATCCTTGCGGACGATATTCTGGTGCTGGAGGCCGATGTCGAAACGCTGGCCAAGGCCTTGTCGGTCTACGGTATCCGGCTGGAAGAGGAGGGATCATCCTCGCAAGACAGCGAAACAGATGCGGAGACGGCCGCGAAATCCGGCAGATCCGTAGATGACACCGTAAAAGCCGAGGCGGCGAAAGACGACGACGAGGAGGACGATGCGAAGCGCGACGAGGATATCGTGCTGCGCGAACTGGCCGTCCTGCCCGGGTCTACCATCGTCGGCCGTTCGGCCACCGATTTGCGTCTGCGCACGCGCTACGGATTGAACCTGCTGGCGGTTTCCCGCGAGGACCACCCGCCAAAAGCACGGCTGCGGACGCTGAAGCTGAAATCGGGCGATCTGTTATTGATGCAGGGTCCGGCCGAGGTTATGACGGACTTCATCAATGACACCGGCTGTGTGCCGCTGGGCGAGCGCGAATTGCGTATCCCCGACAAGCGCATGGCGATCATCGCCGGCGCGATCATGCTGGGATCGGTGGGCATCGTCACGGCTGGCGTGCTGCCGGCCGCGGCCGCCTTTGTTCTGGGGGTGATTGCGTCGATGCTCCTGCGCACGGTTCCGCCGCGGCAGGTCTATACCACGATTGACTGGCCGGTGATCGTGCTTCTGGCAGCCCTGATCCCGGTTGCGGGCGCAATGCAGGTCACCGGTGCCGCCGACGTGCTGGCGCGGTTTCTGGTGGAGACGGTCGCGCAGGGCAATGCCATTGCCGCGCTGGCGGTTGTGCTGGTGACCACCATGTTCCTGTCGGACGTGATGAACAATGCCGCCACCGCCGCCGTGCTCTGCCCCATCGCCCTTGGTATTGCCGGCACGTTGGGGGTCAATCCGGACACTTTCCTGATGGCCGTGGCCATCGGGGCCTCTTGCGCCTTCCTGACCCCTATCGGTCACCAGAACAATACACTGATCCTCGGCCCCGGCGGGTTCCGTTTCGGCGATTACTGGCGGCTGGGCCTGCCGGTCGAGGTGCTGGTGGTCGCGGTCAGCATCCCGATGCTGCTGATCGTCTGGCCCCTGTGAGCTTCAGATCAGGCCGCGATTATTGAGCGCTTCGGCGATCTGCACGGCATTGAGGGCTGCACCCTTGCGCAGATTGTCGGCCACCACCCACAGGGCGAGGCCATGCTCGACGCTGGGGTCCTCGCGCACGCGGGAGACGAAGACGGCAAATTCGCCGACGCTTTCCACCGGCGTGACATAGCCATCATCCTCACGGCTGTCGATCAGCATCAGGCCCGGGGATTCGCGCAACAGATCGCGTGCTTCCTTGGCGCTGATGGCTTTGCCGAATTCGGCATGCACGGACAGGCCATGGCCGACAAAGACCGGAACCCGCACGCAGGTCGCCACCACGCGGATCGCCGGGTCGAGCATCTTGTGCGTCTCGTCGACCATTTTCTGCTCTTCGGCCGTCACGCCGCCTTTCAGCAGATCGCCAATGCGCGGGATGACGTTGAAGGCGATCTGCTTGGTGAATTCATGCTTTTCCACCGGATCATTGACGAAAATGCCGCGCGTCTGCCGCCAGAGTTCATCCATGGCCGCATGGCCCGCACCGGAGACCGACTGATAGGTCGAGACCGAGATCCGGCTGATGCCGGCCCGATCGTGCAGTGGTTTCAGGGCCACGACGAGCTGGATGGTCGAGCAGTTCGGATTGGCGACGATGCGCCGTGTCTTCGCGCCGTCGAGCGCCTCGGGATTCACTTCCGGCACGACCAGCGGCACGTCGTCATCCATGCGGAAGGCCGAGGAATTGTCGACCAGCATCGCCCCGGCCGCGGTGATTTTCGGCGCATATTCGCGCGCGACATCCGCCCCCGCCGACATCAGCACCAGATCGACCTTGGAGAAATCGAAGGTGGCGGCGTCCTTCACCTTCAGGTCGCGGTCGCCATAGGAGACTTCCACGCCCATGGATTTGCGCGAGGCCAGGGCGTAAATCTCGTCGGCCGGGAAGAGGCGCTCTTCCAGAATGGTCAGCATTTCCTTGCCGACCGCGCCCGTGGCACCGAGAACCGCAACTTTCAAACCCATAATGGCCATCCTTGTCTTTGAACATGTGATGCGGGGCATATACCCTTTGCCGGCGTTTAGGGAGAGGCGATGTGAAGATGAAGCGGTGCGGCGGCAGCCTCACCGCGAAGACGGCGGCTCCGCCTCGTCCTCGTCCTGAGGCACGGGCCGCGACGCGCGCCACAGCGCCCAGGCGGCATAGATCACAATCACGAGGATGAGCGCCCATTCCAGCACCGAACCGCCGAGCAGGACCGGACGGGTGATGGCATCCAGACTGGCAAAATTCTGCATCCAGCCGGCCTCCATCCGCTCGGAATCAAAGCCGATAAAGACGGCAATCCCGATCAGAACCGCCGCCACCAGCCCGGCCAGCCGCATCATGGCGGCCGGATTGATCAGATCGCGCGACTGTTTCGCCTTGCGTTCCCGCGCCCTGTAGGTGCGGTCGAGGAAATCCCTGCGGCGGTTCATTTGCCCTCCATCCGGTTCAAAACACAGGACTGGCGGGTCCTGTAAAGTCGCGGGTCAATGCCGGTTTGAGACCTCACAAAGACTTTGATTGCGTTGTCACACATTTTCAGGCATAAGCCGCCTTGCACGGGCGGCCTTGTTTTTAGGCCCGGCGGAAACACAGACTGTCCTATTTGCTTTCCTGAGTCATCAGGCACTTAAGACTTCAGACTTTCCCCGATACAGCATGTCCGTCGCCCCGCCGGGACGCCGGCTGGGCTATGATTGCTAATGTGGTGGACGCACCGCTCGAGGAAGGTCCTCTATTATGGCCCAAGGTACGGTCAAATTCTTTAACCACAGCAAAGGCTTCGGCTTTATCACCCCGGACGAGGGCGGCGCGGATGTGTTTGTTCACATCTCTGCGGTCAACGCATCGGGTCTGCCAGGTCTCGAAGACGGTCAACGTGTCACTTTTGACACCGAGCCCGATCGCCGTGGCAAAGGACCCAAGGCTGTGAACCTGCAATACGCAGAGTAATCACGCCGCCGTTCTGGTTCCAGGACAGGCAAGCGGCCGCCGGATCATCCGGCGGCCGTTTTCTTTTGCGTCTCTATTGCCCGGCCATGTCCTGACGGACCCGGACAGCCGTAGCCGGAAAGTCGGTGAAGACGGCATCGACGCCGAGCGTATAGAGGGCGCGCAATTCATCCTCCACCGTGCCGCCGACCAGCGGGTCCCGGTCATCGCGCACGGTCCAGACATGCACATCCAGGCCCAGCGCATGGGCGTTTTCCAGCAATCCCGTCGATGTCCCGTCCGGGTTCAGCAGCAGGGCTTTGTTCGCGCCGAGCGCGTCGGCAAATTGCGCCACCACGTCCAGCGGATAGCCGTTCATGTCGCCGCCCGGCTCGTCCGGCGCGGAATAGAGCATGGCGAGACGGACGGGCGCGACGGCGTTCATGCGGATGAGGAAACCGGCATCGAAGGATTGCACGACCACAGGCGCCTCCTCTGAAAACAGATCGTGATCGAGCAGTGCCTGATTCAGCAGTGGCAGGGGGTCCAGCCCGGCCGCGGCGAATTCCTCCGGATGCTTGACCTCGGGTTCGAGGCCGATGGTGCAGCCGCATTCGGCCTCCGCCGCGTCCACAAGGGTCAGAATCTCTTCGAAAGTCGGGATATTGTAGAGGCCGTTAAAGGACGGGTCCCGATCGGGCTGGGGCTGTATGGCGCGCAGCGTGCGCAATTCCTGCAGCGTGAAATCAAACACCCACCAGTCCATACGCCCGCCGAATTCCCGCTGGCGATCCTCAAATCCGGGATGGCCGGCGACATTGGTCGTGGTCGAAAGATAGGCATCATGGCGCGCCACAAGGACGCCATCGGAGGTGACGACAAGGTCGGGCTCAATGACATCCGCGCCTTGCTCGATCGCCAGCGCATAGGCTTCCAGCGTATGTTCCGGCAGGTCACCGCTGGCCCCGCGATGAGCAATGACGGCGGGCTGAACCCCCGTGCGGGTATTCCACATCACGGATTGTTCCGAAGATGAATCCGGGCCCGGCGTACAGGCCATCACGCCCAGGCTGACCAGCAAGATTGCGACACGCATGATGACACTCCCCATTCCTCCGGCAACAGGCTAGCCTGTCTTCATGATGATTGGGAGACAGAGATGAGTACGCCGACACGTTTTGACACACTGGCACAGGCTGCCGGCCGCTATGGCGAGGCGAGTCTGGAAAATTACGCCCTTGTCCGCTCCCTTGCCGAACGGATCTCGACCGGCTTCTGCAAATATCTCGGTGACAAGAAGAAATGCGTCCATCTGGTGCCGCCCGAAGGGCCCTTTTCCCCGCTGGAATACGGATCGGGCGCGTTTTCTGTCTCCGGACAGGGCTTTCTGCCTCTCGGGGAGATCAGCTTCGGTCTGGCGGTGCGGGTATCGCATACGGGAGACTGGATCCGCATTGTATTGTCCGCGGAGAAGGAAGGGCCGGACCTGGATGTGGCGATTGCCGGCGGGCGAAATTTCGCTTTCCGTCTGCCCATCAGTGAAGACCGGCTACAGGAATTCTTCGCCCTGATGTTCGAGCATCTCACCGACTGGTTCAATGACCAGGCGGATCATTATGCCAATGGCGTCTATGGCGGTGGCGGAATGGGCTTTGAATTCATCCACGCCGACCAGGATGCCTAATCCTGCATTGCCTCCAGCAGTTCTGCGGCCTCTGACAGGCCGGAAAACTGTGACTGGAACCAGCTGACGGCATCGCCCATTTCGACCGGCTGAACGCCAAGGGCGCTGGCTGCGGCCAGCCCGGTTGACGCGGCCGCCCCCAGAAGGGCGGTCGAGACACCGCGGCGGCGCAGGACAAAGCCGGCAATCTGCCGGAGACTGTCAAACAGCCATCCCGACCCGAATAGCCGTACGGCGCTGCCGATGATCAGTGCGGCCCCGGCCGAAACCAGAACCAGATCCATTTCCGTTGGTAAAAAGGACATGCCTGCCTCCCCTGTTGGTGAAGCCAGACAACATGATGACGCTTGAGCGAAAGCTGAAAACCTTGCTCATCCCCCATTCAGGAAAGCGCCGGCCTCAGGGCCAGTCCGGCGGCTCTCCCCCGCCGGGCTGATCGCCCGAGCAATAGGGCCAGTTCGGATCACTCGGACCATTGCCTTCGCAGGTGGCGGGCCGGCCCTCATAAGGTGTGATGCAGCCCGACAGGGCGAGCGCGCCTGACGCTGCCAGAAGAATGACGCTGATACGCTTCAACATGAAATCCCCTCTCAGCCCCTGTTGAAGGAGCTGCAGCCATGGTGGGGCAGGGCTGGCGGGCGCGCAAGGGGCGCAGATGATGAATTGCCTTATTCACGCCGCCTTAACGCCGTCAGGCGATCAAGCTTGCAGGAATAATCACGGTGAGTCCGGACAGGAGCCAGACCTTCCTTGAGCGATAACAGAAAACCCCCCGCCCCCTGGCGGCGGCGTCAGGGCCCGCCACGCAGACCGGCGCGCGGAAACAGTCCGGGCTTTGGCTGGATGCGTCTGGTCCTGTCGCTGGCGGTGATCGGGTTTCTGGCCGTGTCCGCCTTTCTGGTGGCGATCACGCGGGATCTGCCCAATGTCTCTGAAATCGATCTGGCGCAGCCGCGTCTCGGCGGTGAAGTCTATCTCGACCGCGACGGACAGGTGATTTCGCGGCGCGGGGCCAGCCGCGGCGTCTCGTTATCAGTCGATGAATTACCGGACTATCTGGTCAATGCCGTGCTCAGCGTCGAGGATCGCCGCTTCTACGAGCATTCCGGGATTGATCTGCGCGGTGTGGCGCGCGCCATGCTGGCCAATCTGCGCGCCGGACGTGTCGTCCAGGGCGGCTCGACCATCAGCCAGCAGCTGGCCAAGAATCTGTTCCTGACCCCGGAGCGGACATTCGTGCGGAAAATCCAGGAAATGGTGCTGGCCTGGCAGCTGGAGCAGCGGTTTTCCAAGGATGAGATCCTCGCGCTTTATCTCGACCGCGTCTATTTCGGTGCCGGAGCCTATGGCGTCGAGGCCGCCGCCCAGCGCTATTTCGGCCGCTCGGCGCGCCATGTCTCGCTCGGAGAAGCAGCGCTGCTGGCCGGGCTGTTGAAGGCTCCCTCCCGCTATTCTCCCGCCAATGATCTCGAACGCGCCGCTGCCCGCGCAACCGTAGTGCTGGATCTGATGTATGAAACCGGCCGCATCACCGAGGCAGAACGCATCGAGGCGGCGCAAACTCCCATCCGCGTCGCCCGCGCGGCCTCCACGCCGGGCGCGGGATATTTCATCGACTCGATCGAGCAGGAGGCCCGCACGCTGGCCGGTGACCGCGAGGCCGATATCGTCGTCTTCACCACGCTGGACATTGACGCCCAGCGCGCCGCGGAAAATGCCGTACGGTCTGTCATGACCGATCCGGACACTGCCCGCGGCGCCGGTCAGGCCGCCCTGGTTGCCCTATCCGGAGACGGAGCGATCCGGGCCATGGTGGGCGGTGTGGATTATGCCGCCAGCCCCTATAACCGCGCCCTCAATGCCCGGCGGCAGCCCGGCTCGGCGTTCAAGGTATTTGTCTATGCGTCGGCCTTTGAAGGCGGGTTGCGCCCGGAAGATATGCGCGACGACGTGCCGGTGTCCTGGGGCAATTGGTCGCCGGAGAATTATAATGGCCGCTATTCCGGTCCGATGACGCTGGAAACCGCGTTTTCAGAATCCTCCAATGTGGTCGCCGCGCGGGTGGCGGAAGAAACCGGGCACGGCTTTATTGCCGCCCTTGCCCGCCGTCTGGGCATTGAAAGCGAAATCCGCGTTGACCGGTCAATGGCGCTGGGCGCGTTCGAAGTGACACCGATCGAGCTGGCGACGGCCTATGCCGCCTTTGCCAATGGCGGGCAGCGTGCGCATTCCCATGCCATCGAGCGCATCGAAACCGTCGACGGCGAGGTGTTGTGGCAATACGAGGCACCGGCCGCGGAAACCGTGCTCGATCAACGCACCCTGTCCTGGATGCGGCGCCTGCTGGAGACGACGGCGCGTTCCGGCACGGCGCGCTTTGCCGCTGTGCCGGGCACGGTGACCGGGGCGAAGACCGGGACGACGAATGATAATCGCGATGCCTGGATTGCCGGCTATACCGGCGGCCTGACGGCAGCTGTCTGGGTCGGCAATGATGATTTCTCGCCTACCGACCGCGCGGCCGGGTCCGGCCCGCCGGCCGCCATTTTCCGGGCTTTCATGGCGGAGGCCCCGCCGGAAGCCGGTGTTCCGGCCAGCTGGACGCCGCCTGTGGTGGAAGCCGAAGAGGAACGCGATCCGATCTCATCCCTCTTGTCGCGCATCGGTGTGGGCGGCTAACCTCCCAATCAGCTTTTTCCAATTGCATGGATGACGCCCGCGCGCGTCTGTGCTTGATTATCCATCTGAATTTTTCCGGGGACCCTTCATGAAAAATGCCTTGATCATATCCGTATCCGCCCTTGCGCTGGGGGCCTGCAATGACGATTCCGCCAGCAATGGCGATATCGCCATCACGCCGGTGGACGAAGCCACCGCCGCCAGCGCGCTGGAAGCGCTGCACCTGGCCAATTCCGGTGATGGCGTTGTCAGCTGGGACAGCCGCAGTTTCGATGACGGCGTCTACACCTTCACCGGGCTGACCTTTGTCTTTCCTGAAGACGAGGAGAAGCGCGAGGGCGAAGAGGAAGCGGGCGCTTCGGCCGGTGTGGAATTCTCGACCAATACGATGACTGCCGAAAGCATGACGCTGGCCTCGCCGCGCTTTGATGCCGACGGCAATGTGATCTTCGACCGGCTGGCCATCAATGCCATGACGCTGGGCACGGATGATGACGAATTCGACGGCACGATTGACGGGTTTGTCATTGAACAGCCCAGTGCCGACCTGGTGGCCACCCTCGCCCACGGGTTTTCCGGTGACGCGTCCGGGGATGACGGATTTGATGAGGGGGACTGGACCTATGGCCTCTTCGCTGTCGAGGGCGTGAACATTGCCGGGACGGAAGACGGCAACAGTTTCACCGCCCGTCTTGGCCGTCTGGCGATTGACGATCTGACCGAGTTCACGATCGGCCGCTTCGAATTGCTGGATTTCGCCGTTGAAGGCATGGATGACGAGGTCGGTATCATCAATTTCCGCGTCGATGAAATGTCGGCAGACGGGATAGGCGAAGGCATCACCTATCCGTTCGCGGCGCAATTCGCGATGATGGGTTCGGCTTTTTCTCCGGACACGCCGAATGAGGACATCACGGCCGGGATGCCGGAAATGCCGGAAGATTTCGATCCGCTGGATGCCTATGACAGCGCCACGATCCGCGGCCTCAATGCCAATATCGGCGGTATTACCGTGACGCTCGACTCCCTGACCGCCAATGTCGATGATGATGGCGATGAGGTCCGATATGTCAGCGAAATGACGCCGCTGGTGATCGCACCGGATGCGAATTATCCGCTGGGCGCGCAAATGCAGATGGGCCTCGGCATGCTGGGCTATCAGCAGCTCGAATTCGTCTCCGAAGGGGCCTCTGTCTATGAGCGCGAAGCCGACCGCGCCTATACCGATGGCGGCAATTATTTCGAAATGCGGGACGGTTTCCGGGTCGAGGTTGAAAGCGACATGTCCGGGCTGATGGCCTATTCCCTCGCCGCCCTGCAGATGGGCTATACAATGGACGAGCCCGATCCGGAGCAGGTGCTGAGCCTTCTTGACCCGCTGGTGCTCAGGAATTTCGTGTTCCGGCTCGAGGATTTGTCGCTTCTGGACCGCGCCCTGACGGCAGCGTCTGCCATGCAGGGCATGCCCAAGGAGCAGCTGCGGATGCAGGCCGGCGCGATGATCACCATGGGCACGATGGCGGCACCGGCGGAAATCCCGCGGGCTCTGCTGACGGAGTTTTCGACCGCGATGACGAATTTCATCGCCAATGGCGGCACGGTCGAAGTGCGGATTTCACCGGATAATCCGGTCCGCATTGCCGATCTCGTGGCGCAGGCGGAAGCCGGGACTCTGGATTATGAGGCGATGGGGATTTCCATCACTTCCGTTCCGGCGGAGGAAGACGGGACCGAATAGATCAGCGCGACAGGCGGATGACCGAGCCATTATTGGCGTCGGTCAGCACGTAAAGGCTGCCATCGGGCGCGGTGCGGATATCCCGCATGCGCGCGCCGAGATCGCCGAGAATAACGGTCTGCCCTTGTGGCAGGCCGTTTTCATTGAGATCGACGATACGGATATGCCCTGAAGCGGTGTCCGCATTGCCCGGCTGCAGGGTGGCAATCAGCAGGTCGTCCTGCCATTCCGGAAACATGTCTCCGCGATAGAGCGTCATGCCCGCCGGGGCGATGGACGGGTCCCACACCAGGATCGGGTCGCGCATGCCGGGATAGGTTTCATAGGGGCTGATAATGGCCCCGGAATAATCAATGCCGAAAGTCGCAATCGGCCAGCCATAATTGACGCCGGGCGCGATGATGTTGACCTCGTCCCCGCCGCGCGGGCCGTGCTCGTGTGAAATAATCCGGTCCGTTTCCGGATCATACAGAATTGCCTGCGCATTGCGGTGACCCCAGGAATAGACGCCGGGTGCGCCATCCTCGATCTCGGGATTGTCTTCCGGAATGGACCCGTCCGCATTCAGCCGCACCGTCGTGCCGAAATGATTGGAAGGGTCCTGGGCCTCCTCGCGATAGTCAAAGCCCTCGCCGATGGTGACGATGAAAGTGCCGTCGGGCAGGAAGGTCATCCGCCCGGCATAGTGGGCGTCGGTATCCTTGGTGATATTGGCTTCGAAAATCGTCTCGACCTCGCTCAGCGCTCCATCGGCATAGCGCCCGCGCGCAATGGCCAGACGATTGGCCCGGCGATGGCCGACCGCATAGGTCAGATAGACCAGGTGGTTGTCCGCAAACTCCGGATGCAGGACAACATCCAGCATTCCGCCCTGGCCGGCGACATAGGGCTCCGGCGCGCCGGACACCGGCTCGGCCTGAAGCCCGTCTTCTGTGATCCGCCGCAAATATCCGCCGCGCTCGGTGACCAGCAGCTCCCCCTCCGGCAGGAAAGCCAGCGACCAGGGATGCACCAGACCGGAGGCGACTACCTCGATTTCGCCGTCAAATTCGCTGTTGGGCAGCGCGTCCTGTGCCAGTGCCGGCGCGGAAAGCGTCAAAACCATCAGAGCGGAGCGGAACCACATGGTGTCACCTGTCTTTTATCGGGTTACAGTCGAAGTTGAAGATAGCGCACAAAACGGACTTTAACATGCCCGCCCGGATCAGACCTGTTATCGCCTACCTCGCCGCCGTTGTGACGGGCGGCCTGGCGACAACCATCCTGTCTACCCAAATCGTGTTGCAATATCTGGTCAATGCCGGAGCGGCCATGCCTCTGGACGCGCGGCTGGATGCGACGCTGGCGGACCTTGGCGGCTTTGCGCCAACGCTGACCTTGCTGACGGCGATCGGCTATCTGATTGCCTTTCCGGTGGCGCGCCTTGTGTCCCGCCGGATCGGTGGCCTGCGCACGTCCGGTTATGTCCTCGCCGGTTTTGTCACCATCATGGTGATGATCTATGCCATCGAGGTCTTCTACCAGGCCGTTCTGGCGTCCACGATCACGCCGATCGGCTCGGGCCGCGACTTATGGGGCCTGTTGATCATCGGGCTGGGCGGCGCGCTGGGGGGCGCCGTGTTTGCGCAGCTTGCGAAACGGAAGTCCTAGGCCCCGCGGCCTTTTTCAGCCATGAAGGCCTTCATGCGCGGCGCGATTTCGGTCTCGAACCGGCTGCCATTGAAGACGCCGTAATGGCCGACTTTCGGCTGCACCCAGTCCAGCCGGATATCGGCCGGAATGTTCGCGCACAGATCATGCGCCGCCTGGGTCTGGCCGATGCCGGAAATATCGTCATTCTCGCCTTCGACCGTCATCAGCGCGATATCGGTGATTCTTGACGGATCCACCTTGCGGCCGCGATGCTCGAATTCGCCGCGCGGCAGGGTGTGGTGCTGGAAGACGTCCCTGATCGTCTGCAGATAGAATTCCTCGGTCAGATCCATGACGGAGAGATATTCATCATAGAACTGACGGTGCTTGTCGGCGCTGTCGCCGTCTTCCTCGACCAGGTGGTTGAAGAATTGCCAGTGGGCATCGACATGGCGTTCCCAGTTCATCTGCATGAATCCGGAGAGCTGCAGAAAGCCCGGATAAACGCGGCGCATCGCCCCGGGATAGGGAGCGGGCACGGTATGAATGGCGTTGTTCTCGAACCATTCGAAAGGTTTTTCTTCCGCCAGCTTGTTGGGCACGGTGGGCGACAGGCGCGCATCGATGGGCGAGCCCATGAAAGTCATCGAGGCCGGGCGTAGCGGATCCTTGTCCTCGGCCATCAGCGCACAGGCGGCGAGCGTCGGCGGGCCGGGCTGGCAAACCGCCACGACATGCACGCTTTCGCCGGCGGCGCGGATCATGTCGGCCACATGGTCGACAAAATCATTGAGATCAAACCGGCCTTCCGTAACCGGCACGGCGGCAGCATCGATCCAGTCGGTGATATAGACCTCGGCATCCGGCAGGAAGGCCTTGACCGTGCCGCGCAGCAGCGTGGCGTGATGGCCCGACATCGGCGCCACGAACAGCACTTTGGGCTGACCGGACGGGGCGGTTTCGCGCCTGAAATGGACGAGGTTGCAGAAGGGCGAGGACCAGACGGTTTCCGGGGTCACCGCGACGGTCTTGCCGTCAATCTCCGTGGTGGGCAGGGCCCAGTCCGGCTTGCCATAGCGCCGGGTCATGGATTCAAACAGATCGGCTGCCGCCGCGGTCGTGCGTCCCGCCAGCGTGTCGCCCATCGGATTCCACGGCGCGCGCAGCGTGCGGCGCGTGGCATTTGCCGCGGCGCGCCAGGGCGTCATCGCCAGTCTGCTGATCTCGATCATGCTGTAGAGCATGGAAACACCTTTCATGGCCCCGCGGGATTATCGCGGGCTTTCCTCAAGGAAGTCTTGCAGCCCTTCGGCCAGCTGTGCTGGCGGCGTGCCATGGGCGTAAACGCTGTGGAATTCACCCTGCCGGTCCATCAGATAGATCAGCGAGGTGTGGTCCATGGAATACGTGTCTTCGGGTGCGCCCGGTTCCAGGGCGCGGCGATAGATCACCCGGTATTCGGCGGCGGCCGCCGCAATCTGTTCCGGAGTGCCGGTCAGGCCGACAAGATTGGCGGGAAAGGCCGGGCTTTCGATATATTGCGCCAGCTGTTCCGGCGTGTCGCGCTCCGGGTCCACTGTGATCAGGATGGGCTGGAATTCATTGCGCCGGTCTTCGGGCAATGCTTCCAGCGCGGCGGCCATCACCTGCAGGGAGAAGGGGCAGATGTCCGGACAATAGGTGAAGCCGAAATAGATCAGCATGGGCCGTCCGGCAAAATCCGCCTCGGTGACCGTGGTGCCGGTGTGATCGACCAGTGTGAAAGGACCGCCGATATCGGCTCGTCCCGAGGAGATGACTTCGCCCTGTGCCGGTTGCGGACGCGCATCCAGCGCCATCAGAATGGCGAAGACCAGAGCCAGGGCGCCAATTCCCGCTACCAGCGGGAAGACCCACATCGGAATGGCTGAACCTTGCTTCACACGACCTCCAGAATTCGGGACCGGAAGATGAACCCGTCTGCGCCATTGTGCAATGCAGCAAGGTGTAATCTGTCTGGTCACATTTATGCGATGCAGGATATAGAGGCGGTGATGGTGGATTCCTATGATCTGAGCCAGGAGGCGCCGCCGCCCGGCATTGCGCCTTTCTTTGGCCGTGTGCGGCTGCGCACCCTGATCGTATTGCGCTGGCTGGCGATTTTCGGCCAGGCGGCCACGCTGCTATTTGTCAGCCTGGTGCTCGATTTCGAACTGCCACTGGCCCTGTGCGGCGGCGTTGTCGCGGCCAGCGCCGTGCTCAATCTCGGCCTGATCATCACCCGCGATATCCAGAGGCTGACCTCGCACCATGAAGCCTTTGTGCAGCTTGGTTTTGACGTCTTGCAATTGTCCCTGCTGCTGTTGCTCACCGGCGGATTGCAGAATCCCTTTGTGGTGATGCTGGTGGCGCCGGTCACGATCGGCGTGGCGGCCCTGCCGCCGCGCCATGCGCTGGGGCTGACCGTCATCGGACTCGCCGGGATGGCGGCGATGGCGGTCTTTGCCTTGCCGATGCCCTGGATACGGGGCGAAACCCTGCATCTGCCGCTGCTCTATGAGGCCGGCCTTGGCGTTGCCTTTGTCATCGCCGTGGCCTTTACCGCCGCCTATGCCTGGCGCATCGGGCGGGAGGCCAAGCGCATGGGTGCGGCGCTGGCCGCAGCGCAAGCCATTCTCGCGCGTGAACAGAAACTGTCCGCCGTCGGCTCGCTGGCGGCCGCGGCGGCGCATGAGCTGGGGACGCCGCTGGCCACGATCCAGCTGACGGCAAAGGAGATTGCGCACGGGGCAAAGGAGCCGGCGCTGAAGGAAGATGCTGAATTGCTGGTGTCCCAGGCTAAACGCTGCCGCGATATCCTGCAGCGGCTCTCGGCGCAGCGTGAAGCCCATGACAAGATGCATGACCGGATGGCCTTCCGGGATGCCCTGGATGAGGTCTGTGCGCCGCTGCGCGGGCTCGGCACCTCCATCACCCTGCGCGCCGATGGCGACGGCACGGCGCCGTATCTGGCGCGCCAGCCGGAATTTCTCTACGGGCTCGGCAATCTGGTCGAGAATGCGGTTGAATTTGCGGCCTCGGCTGTCACGGTTGAGGGCGAATGGGATGAAAAAACGGTGCGCATCACCCTCAATGATGATGGCAGGGGATTCGCGCCGGATGTGCTGAGCCGGATCGGGGAGCCCTATATCTCCCGGCGGTCGGGCGAGGTAGGCGGCGGTATGGGGCTGGGCACTTTTATCGCCATCACCATGATTGAACGTCTGGGCGGCAAGGCCCGCTTCGCCAATGGCGGCCCGCTGGGCGGGGCGCTGGTCCAGATCGAATGGCCGCGCAACCGGGTGGAAGCGCCCGCCGAACCGGTCTAGATATTCAACAAAAGATCAAGAGTAAGCGATATGACCGATATTCCGCTCGACCTTCCGGACGATAAATCCCTTCTCATCGTTGATGATGACGCGCCTTTCCGCACGCGGCTGGGCCGCGCCATGACCAGCCGCGGCTTCATCGTTTCGGCGGTCGGCACCGTGTCGGAAGCCCTCGAGATTGCCCGTGGAAATCCGCCGGCCTTCGCGGTCGTGGATCTGCGGCTGGAGGATGGCGACGGGCTGGATGTGGTCCGTGCGCTGCACGCCTCGCGCGATGATTGCCGCGCCGTTATGCTGACCGGCTATGGCAATATCGCCACCGCCGTGGCTGCGGTGAAGTCCGGCGCGATTGATTACCTCGCCAAGCCGGCCGATGCCGATGATGTGGTCAAGGCGTTGTTGTCGCCGGGTGAAAAACCGGCCCCGCCGGAAAACCCGATGTCGGCCGACCGGATCCGCTGGGAGCATATCCAGCGCGTCTTCGAGCTCTGCAATCATAATGTCTCGGAAACCGCCCGGCGGCTCAACATGCACCGGCGGACCCTGCAGCGCATCCTGGCCAAGCGCGCCCCGCGCTAGATTTCCAGCCGTCCGAGCCGCTCTGCCGCGCAGCGGGCAAAGCGCAGCATGACCGATTTGCGCCGCGCCGCATTGATCGGATCGTGCGGGCTTTCGCGGACAATGGCGGCCCCGAATCCGTCGGCGATGATCAGACCGGCCTGCTCCGGAAGGACATCGTGCGGGAAGCGGCCGGACACCGCAAAATAGAGCCGGTCGCACCAGCTCCAGTATTCCATCCACTTGGTGTCGGCGCGGAAATCCGCCAGGCCGGACTTGATCTCGACCACCGTCATCTCGCCCTTGGGGCCGAGCGCGAACAGATCCGCGCGGCGCCCGGTTTTCAGGGAAAATTCCGGGATGGCCGTATAGCCCATATCATAGAGCAGGCGGGCCGCGCCGCGTGCCAGCAGGCGGGCATCATCAATCGCCGGATTGGCAGCAGAGGCGAGCGGACTATCCATCGGGGGTCTCCTGCCGAAGGGCGCGGCGGCGTTCAGCGAACTCTTCATACTGGGCTTCTGCGTGCCTGTTCGCCTCTTCGCGGGTCACAGAGCCCTTATGCTCGAGCACGGGCCGCTCGTTGAATCTCAGGAATTCGGCCAGCTTGGCCGCTGCGGCGGCCATCGTTGTCAACCGGCCCTGGTCGAGCCGGTCCTCGAAGAAATCGAGCAGCATGACGGTCAAACGGTTCTTTTCCCGGATTTCGGAATCACCGAGATAATTATGCGCGACAATGACATCCTGCTTGCGGATGTCGGTTTTGGGCCAGTTGGTCAGACCCATATTCTCGATGCCGGCATTGGCGCGGCCGAGAATGATTTCCGGCGCGGTCAGGCTGGTCACGGCCCATAACAGACGATTCTGCATCATCGCAAAAAAGTCCCGCGCAGATTGCGACCGGCCATCGTAATCCTGACACAGGGAACAGATTTTGCGGACTTCGCGGAAGACATTGGCTTCAGACGCCCGGATATCGCGGATGATGTCCCGGAGTTCGCGAATGCGGTCATGGTCTGCCTCGTCGCGCAGCCTTTCCTGATGAATGACGAAGCCCTTTGTCGCAAACTGCACCAGCTTGTCCGTTGCCCAGCGCCGGAACAATGTCGCCTGTTTCGAGGACACGCGGTAGCCGACCGAGATGATCATATCGAGGCTGTAGAGGGTTGCAGGGCGGCCCGTACTTCTTTGCAATTTATGCAAAGAAGTCGCTTCTTCCAACTCGCCTTCTTCCAGAATGTTGCCAATGTGCCGGGATATTGTGGCGATATCCCGCCCGAACAGGTCAGCAATCTGGGCCTGGGTCATCCAGAGTGTCCGGTCCGCATAGCGGAATTCGGCAATGGGGCCATCCTTCCCCTCATAGAAAAGGATGCGGTCACCGGTGCGGCCATCCTCGGTCAGGCGGACCGGTTCGTCAGACGCTTCGCTCATTTCCATGAGGGCGTTCAGCCTGTCCTGCTCTTTCGTCAAAACTCCGCCCCGGCGCGCAAAAAGAAACCGATTAGCATGTTCCCTGTATGTTCGCAATGGCACGCCCGCCCGTCCACCCTATATAGGCAGGATGAGCCCACACCCGGATATCGATGAATTCGCCGGCCTTGCCGAAGAGGCGCTGAACGAATTGCCCGCAGGCTTCCGCAAGATGTGCGGCAATGTCTCCATCCGCATTGCCGATTTTGCCGACAGGGAAACGCTGGCGCATTTCGGCATCGCCGATCCCTATCAGCTCTCCGGCCTCTATCATGGTGTCGATCTGACCCAGAAATCGGTCATTGATCCGGTGACCTTCCCGGATCAGGTCTGGCTCTACCGCAAGCCCATCCTTGCCGAGTGGCAGGCGCGCGGGGATGTCAGCCTGAAATTCCTGATCGCCCATGTTCTGGTGCACGAGATTGGTCATCATTTCGGCCTGTCGGACGAGGATATGCACGCCATCGAGGATGCGGCGGGTCCGTAGCTCACCCGCCTGCCGTCAGTCCGCATACCCCCAGCGCTGCGCCCAGGGATCGAGCACGGGGCGGACGGATTGCAGGGCGAAATC
Source organism: Alphaproteobacteria bacterium (assembly GCA_016124665.1). Classification (GTDB taxonomy): domain Bacteria; phylum Pseudomonadota; class Alphaproteobacteria; order Caulobacterales; family Maricaulaceae; genus Hyphobacterium. The sequence continues at coordinate 29,952 of WGNH01000040.1, forward strand.
ATAGTCGCGCCAGCGGCCGGTGGAGCTTTGATAGACGGGCTGGACGACTTGCGGCGCCGATGGTGTTGAAATGAATCGGTCCCGGGCCTTTTCGCGATAGGCCAGAACCTCATCGCTCCACTCCCGCTCCAGAAACGCAATCACGCGCCGGGCTTGCGCCTCGAGATCCGCGACGCAATCTTCATAGCGCACCTGCAGGAGCCGGCCGCCGGGCAGGGTTTCCAGACCTGCCAGCCCGGCCTGCATGGCCGCGTCATAATAGGCGGCCGCATCGTCCAGACTGAGCATGCGGTACATGGCGGCATTCATGCCGAAACGCTGTTTGAACGCCGAGAGCACACAATCGCGCGGATCGCGCAGGGCGAGCAGGAATTTTGCCTCCGGAAATACCGCCGCGAGCACGGGCGTCCACGCCAGGTTGAGCGGCAATTTGTCGATGAAAACGCGGCCCGCCTCCGGCGCGCCCGCGCGCCAGCCGTCCCAATAGGCCTGACGCAATGCGGCGCGTTTTTCCGGCAATGTCCCGAAAAAAGCGCGCCAGGCGTCCGGGTTGTGACCGGCGGCCTCGATCAAGGGTGTCGAGAGCGGCCGCTCGTCACTGGTGTCAATGTCCGGATGCGCGGCGAGCACACTCTCCATCAAGGTCGTGCCCGAGCGCGGGAATCCGATCAGGAAGACGGGGGCCGGCCCTTCAAGGCCCGTTTCGCTGTCAAATTCCGGCAGGTCGAAATCCGCCCATTGCTGCACCGTCGGCAGGGCAAAGCCGGTCGTCACCGCCTCGAAGGCGGGGGCGTAATGTGCGCGCAAACCGTCGTTGGCGCGGGCCCAGGCGGCAAAGGCCCCTTCATACTCGCCGGCTTTTTCCAGCGCCTCTCCCATCTTGCCCAGCGCCAGCGCGGCATTGACGGGCTGGGCATCGGCGGCCAGCCGGGTCGAGACCAGCTCTGCGGCATCGGCATACGCTCCGTCCGCAATCAGGGCCGAAGCCTTGACCGACAATGCCAGCGGGTCGCCGGGTTGCAGGGCCAGCGCGGCATCGGCTTCCTTGCCGGCGGCGTCGAGATCATGGATCTGCTGCAGGCACCAGGCGAGATTGCGGCGGCTGGGCAAGTGATTGGCATCAGCCACCAGCGCCCGGCGATAGGCCAGAATGGCGGTCTTCATCCGGCCGTCATTGGCCAGGGTGCGGCCCAGATTGAAGGCGGCATGGACAAAAGCCGGATTGATCGAGAGCGCCTGTTCGAAGGCGGCAACGGCCTGGTCGATCTTGCCAAGATCGGCCTGGCACAAGCCGATCAGATTGGGAAAGTCCGGTACCAGTGGATGAGTGAGGGCCAGCACCTTGAACGCGCCCAGCGCGGCATCGGTTTCCCCCATGGCGCGCAAGGCCAGTCCCTCCAGATACTTGGCATTCGGATCGCCCTCTGCGGCGCGCGCAATCTCCAGCGCTTCCAATGGCCGGCCGGCCTGCAAGCGGGCAAATCCCTGCTGGAGCCTGTCACTCATTCTGATTCATACCCGTATCGCTCGACCCAGGGGGCCAGCATGCCCTGTACCGGCTCCAGTGCAAATGTATAGGACCGCCATTTCCCGATGGAGGAGGCATAGAGCGGCTGGACCACTTGCGGGGCGGACGGTGTCTTGATGCGTTTGGTTTCCGCCTTGCCGCGATAATCCGCAATGGCCGGATCCCATTCAAGCCCGAGAAAACGGATCAGGGGCACCATCACAGCCTTGTAATCCGCGACCACATCTTCATAGCGCACGGTGTGCACCGGCACCGTATGCCCGGACGCGAGTGCGGCCTGACCGGCCTGCATGGCGGCATCATAGAGCCGGGCACAGTCGGTCATTTCCAGCGTCCGGTACATTTCCGGATTGACGGCAAAGCGCTGCTGGAAGGCGGACAGCACGCAATCGCGCGGATCCCGCAGGCAGAGAATGATTTTCGCATCCGGGAAAATCCGCATGAGCGGTCCCAGCCAGACCAGATTCATCGGGTATTTGTCGATGAAGACCTGCCCGGCATCCGGCGCCCCTTGCGGCCGGGCGCTGCGCCAATAGGCGGCGCGCAGGGCGTTGATCTCATCGCTGCCGAGGGAGGACAATCGCGCCAGACGCTCCGGCGTATCGCCGATCGCCTGGATGATGGGCCCGATCGCGTCCTGCTCCTCCAGCGTCTCGATGCCGGGATGGGCATCCAGCATCTGCTCCAGCAGGGTCGTTCCGGAGCGCGGAAAGCCGACCTGGAAGACAGGCGCAGGGCCCCTTAATTCCGACATGTCAGGCGGGGCGGGATCATGGTTCTCGAACCAGCGGCCGAGCCGTTCAGCCGATGCCAGCGAGCGCGGGCCCCCATATCCGGCAAAGCGGACTTCCCAGCTTTGCCGCTGTATCCGGTTGGCCTGCGTCCAGGCCTCGAAAGCCGCGCGATGATCTTGCAGCCTGTGACTGGCCTCCCCCAGCCGGCCCCAGGCGACGGCCAGAGGGGCCGGCGCACCGCCTGCCGTTTGCAGAAAGCCATCCAGACGCGCCCGCGCGCGGGCGGCATCACCTTCGGCCAGGGCCAACCCGGCCTGCGCCGAGCGGACCGGCAGCGTATCGGCCTCAATGGCTTCGGCCCGGGCCAGCCAGGCTTTCGCCCCGGGGAGGTCGCGCAAGGACAGGCACAGCGAGGCCGCCAGCGCCGGGGGTTCAGGGTTTTGCGGCTGCAATGCGCCCAGCTTTTCATAGACCGCCAGCGCGGCTTCCGGGTCGGTGTCCGCGAGGAGGCCGGCCAGATTGCCCAGCGCCGGAATGTGTTGCGGTGCCAGTTTGGCGGCGCGCTCGAAATCGCGCTTTGCGCCTGTGGTATCGCCCATATCCCGGCGGCACAGACCGGCCATGTTGATGAGATCCGGCTGGTCCGGCAGAGCCCGGTTCAGGCGGTCGAGAATGGCCAGTGCATCGCCGGACCGGCCGGACATCCGCAAAGCGGCGGCGCAGAGATAATGCGCATTGGCGTCGTTGGGGTTGGCCTTCACGGCGGCCTGGGCGGCCTGCAGGGCGGCTTGTGCATTTCCGGCCTCGAGCGCCGCCCTTGCCTGTTGCAGAAGCGCGCTCATGCGGCAAACGCCCGGGCGATGACCGTCTCGCACCAGTCCGGCACGGTCGCCGTCGCCCTGCCGTAAAGGGTGTGATGGAAATTGTGCCCGCTTTCGCCCGCTTCCAGCGAGAGTTCCCAGGTCTCTGCCCCGGCGCGCGCTGCCTCTTCGGCAAAGCCGGCGGCCGGCCAGACGGCGCCGGAGGTTCCGATGGCGGCGAAATGCGTGGTGCGGCTTAAACGCTCGAATATCTCTTCCATGCCCATCGGCATTTCCCCGAACCAGACGACATGCGGCCGCAACCGGCCCTCGCGGCCGCAGGCCTGACAGCTCATCGCGATCGACAGATCGGCGGTGCACGCCGTGAGGCCGCCACAGGCGGCGCAGCGGGCCCGCAGGAGTTCACCATGCATGTGGATGAGGCGTTCCGACCCGGCGCGCGCGTGCAGATCATCAATATTCTGTGTGACCAGCAGGAATTCGCCGCCCGAGCGCACCCAGGCCGCTTCCAGCGTGGCCAGCGCGGTGTGGGCGGCATTGGGCTGTGCGTCCAGCAATCCCTTGCGGCGCGCATTGTAGAAGGCGTGAACCATGACGGGGTCTTCGGCAAAGCCTTCCGGCGTGGCCAGCTTCTGCCAGTCGAATTGTGACCAGATGCCGTCCGTATCCCGGAAAGTGCCCAGCCCGGATTCAGCGGAAATACCGGCACCGGTCAGTATGAGAAGCGATGGTGTCATGGGGCGCAGTCTGCCGTCCCGCTGCGGCGAGGCCAACCGCAAGCGGCAGCGGGCTTTCAAGGCTGTCCCTGTCCCCGCAAAGGCCGTGTCCGCGGCAGACACATCGGGGCACCGGGTCAGACCAGCTCGCCCATGGCCCAGTCCGCGGCTTCGGCGACGACCGGGTCGGAATCGGTGCGGAGCGCTTCCACCAGCGGCAAGAGGTCCGCATCACCGGAATTGCCCGCCGCGATCAGGCAGTTGCGGACAAAGCGGTTGCGGCCAATGCGCTTGACCGGCGAGCCGGAAAACAGGGCGCGGAAGGCGGCATCGTCCAGCGCCAGCAGACCGGCGAGGGGCGGCCGGTTGAGATCTGCGCGGGCGGCGAGTTTCGCCTCGCTGGCGCTATTCGCAAACTTGTTCCACGGACAGACGGCGAGGCAATCATCACAGCCATAGATGCGGTTGCCCATGGGCTTGCGGAATTCCTCCGGGATCGGGCCGTCATGCTCGATGGTGAGGTAGGAGATGCAGCGCCGCGCATCGAGCTGATAGGGGGCGGGAAACGCATCCGTCGGGCAGATATCCAGACAGGCGCGGCAGGAGCCGCAATGATCGGCCTCCGGCGCGTCCGGTTCCAGCTCTGCCGTGGTCAGCATGACGCCGAGGAAGAGCCAGGAGCCATGTGTCCGGGAGACGAGATTGGTGTGCTTGCCCTGCCAGCCCAGCCCGGCCTTTTCCGCCAGCGGCTTTTCCATCAGGGGCGCGGTATCAACAAAGACTTTGACCTCCTCGCCGGTCTCGCGCGCAAATTTCTGCGCCAGCTGTTTCAGCCGGCCCTTCATCACGTCATGATAATCGCGGTGGCGGGCATAGACGGAAATATTGCCGGTGGAGGTGGCTTTGAGGTCTTCGAGCGGGTCGGTCTCCGGCCCGTAATTCATGGCGGTGATGAGGGCGGATTTCGCCTTCGGCCACATATTCGTCGGCTGTTTGCGGCGCTGGAGCGTTGTTTCCATCCAGCCCATCGTGCCGTGCCGGCCTTCGGCGACAAATTCCTCCAGCCGCCCCGCCGCCGCCCAGGCCTCATCGGTGCGGCAGATGCGGACGGCATCGAAGCCGAGCGCGGTGGCGGTCTGCTCTAGCACGGCTCTAGAAGTCGAGATCATCATAATGCTTTGATGGCGGGACGCCGGGCAAGCGGTCATTGAGCAGGCCGCGGAAGGCGGGGCGGCATTTGATACGGGTATACCAGGCCTTCACCGCCGGGAATTCCTCGAAGGGCGCATCGCCGAGATAATCCGCGCAGGAGAGATGCGCCGCGCCGACAATATCGGCATAGGTGAAACGGGGGCCGGCCAGCCCGTCGCGCTCGTCCAGAAGGCCTGTCAGATAATCCATGTGCCAGCGCAGATGATCGCGGCCATCGCGGATCGCCTGCGGGTCGGGGGCGCCGAGCGATTGCGCCCGCTTTTCCAGCTTTTCATGCAGCAGATAGGCGTTGACCTCGCCATCATATTTCAGCTCGAACCAGCCCATCAGGCGGCGCACTTCGGCGCGCTCCACCGCACCGCGCGGCATCAGCGGCTGTCCGGGATAAGCGTCCTCGAGATATTCCAGCACCGGGCGCATCTCGGCGATGGCGGCGCCATTGTCCTGCAGGACCGGCAGGCCACCGGCCGGATTGAGACGGAAGAGGGGTTCCGGCCTGAGCCAGGGGCGTTCTTCCTCGAGATCGAAATCCAGCTCCTTTTCCGCGAGCGCAAAACGCGCCGCGCGGGATCCGGGATCAAGGGGCCAGTGGTGAAGCCGTCGCATGGCGTCAGGCTAGGGTGATTTTGCGCCGCGATTAAGTGTCTTTGGCTGTATCCGGTTCATTTTCCGAGCGGAAGAAATCCAGACCGTGGGGTTCGGCTTTCCCGTGCGGGTCGGCATGGATGAGGATATCTGCCGCCGGATAGCGTTCCAGCAGGCGTTTTTCAGCCGCGACGACGATTTCATGCGCCGCTTCCAGCGTCAGCCTGGCGTCGAGATCCATGTGCATCTGGATGTGGATGAGCGGGCCGGCGGCTCTTGTGCGGACCTGGTGCACGTCAATGACACGCGGGTCGTCCTCCGCAATCTCGATGATGCGGCGGCGTTCCCGGTCCGGCAATTCCTGGTCCAGAAGATGGGTGAGCGCGCCGCGCCCGACCTGGATGGCGGACCAGAACAGCCAGAGGGCGACACCGGCGCCGATGATCGGGTCAGCCACGGGTATGGACAGGAAGGCGGCTGCGCCGATCCCGGCAATGACGGCAAAATTGGAGGCCAGATCGGCGGCGTAGTGGGCGCGGTCGCCTTTCACCGCGACCGAGCCGGTCTGTTTCACGGCCTGGGTCTGGGCCCAGACAAGGCCGACGGTGAGCACGATGGAAAGCACCATGACGGCGATCGCCCAGCCGCCATTCAGCACCGGGCGCGGTTCGACAAAGTGCCGCCAGGCTTCGTTCAGGAGCAGCACGGCGGAGATGGCAATGAACAGCGCTTGCAGGAAGCTGGCAAATGCCTCCGCCTTGCCATGGCCGTAACGGTGTTCGAGGTCTGCCGGTGCCGCGGCATAGCGGACAGCCAGGAAGGTGGTGATGGACGCGGCCAGATCCAGCGCGGAATCCGCGAGGGACGCCAGCAGGGCGACCGAGCCGGAGGCGATCCAGGCGGCGAGCTTGGTGATGACGAGCGTGGTCGCGACGAGCACGGACAATGTGGTCGCACGGCTGGTGATCTTGCGGGCCTCGCCGGGGTCCATGCGGCCCGGACCGGCGTCGTGATGGGAATGATCGTGTGGCATCGTATCTGTTATGACGCGATGTGGAATACAGCGTCAAACGGCATGTTTGCGACGGATACTGATTTACAGCACGTTTTTCTTGCGCCGACCCGTCTTGCTGCGCGAAGATGCTGGAATGAGATATTCCTTACCTGTCCTCGCTCTCGCCCTGGGCCTCGCGGCCTGCGGCTCCACCAATGACCAGGCCCCGGCTTTTCGCGGCGGGGCTGGCGGCGATGCTGCCTATGGACGCGGATTGCGCGCGCTGGACGGGGGCAATATCGAACAGGCGAATGAATATTTTGCCTGCGCGGCGCAGTTTGGCGGCGGTTATGAAGTGGCGTGGTATTATGCCGGCACGACCGCGCTGGACCTGGCCGAGGCCGGGGGACCGGATGCCGGGGCCTACCGCGAGGATGGCGAGTTTTATCTGACGACATCGGGCAATGCCGGCTGGGGCGCCTCACAGGCGGCTCTGGCGCGCTATTATCATGATCTCGGCAATGCCGAAGAAGCGGTCTACTGGACCATGCTCTACACCAATAATGTGCGGGAGATGTCTCTGGGCCTGACGCGGATGGAGACCGATCTGATCACCGAGATCCGGGACAGTGTGTCTGCGGAGACATTTGCGGAAATCCAGGGCCGCGCCGTGCGGTTTGTTCCGGAACCGATTCCGGCGGGGCGTCCGGGTGAGGAATGCAATGCCGCTATCCAGGGGGATCGCGAGCGCGAAGAGAGCGACCGGCCGCAACGCCCGATCCGTCCGCAGCGCACCTCTCCGCCGGGCTCGCAACGCCGCCAGCCGGGATCGCCCTATTAGGGTTCAGCCCCGGGCAAATCCGGCTTTCGTGCGGTTGGCGATGGCGACCAGTGACAGCATGACCGGCACTTCCACCAGCACGCCGACCACAGTGGCCAGCGCGGCGCCGGAATTCAGCCCATAAAGGCCGATAGCGACGGCAACTGCCAGTTCAAAGAAGTTGGACGTGCCGATCAGCGCGCAGGGCGCAGCGATGGCATGGGGTGATTTCAGCGCCCAGGCTGCGCCATAGGCGAGGAAGAATATGCCATAGGTCTGGATCAGCAGCGGCACGGCGATCATGGCGATCAGCAGGGGCTGTTCCAGAATGACATCGCCCTGGAAACCGAAAAGCAGGACCACGGTCAGGAGCAGGCCGGCGGCCGACAGGGGTTTGATCCGGTCCGAGAAGCGTTCCAGGCGCTGTTCGCCCTGCGTCTTGCCTCCGCGCAACAGCAGGGAACGGGTGGCAATCCCCGCCGCGAACGGTGCGGCGACGAAAAGCCCGGCCGAGAGAAGCAGGGTTTCCCACGGCACGGTCAGCCCGGTCACGCCAAGCAGAAAGCCGACGATCGGGGCGAAGGCGATGATCATGATCAGATCATTCACCGTGACCTGAAGCAGGGTATATTCGGCATCTCCGCCGGTTAGGCGTGACCAGACAAAGACCATGGCGGTGCAGGGAGCGGCGCCCAGAATGATCAGCCCGGCGATATATTGTTCGGCATCGGCGCTCTCCATGAAGGGCGCAAACACATATCGGAAAAAGACAATGCCCAGTGCGGCCATGGTGAAGGGCTTGATGGCCCAGTTGACGATGATGGTGATGAGCAGGCCTTTGGGCCGGTCCCCGATGCGGGCGAGACTGGCCGGATCGATATTGACCATCATCGGATAGATCATCACCCAGATCAGCACACCGACGGCGAGATTGACCGAGGCGATTTCCAGCGTGCTGAGGAAAGCGAAGGCGCCGGGGACCAGATTGCCGAGCAGCAGGCCGAGGCCGATGGCGCCGGCCACCCAGACCGAGAGCCAGCCCTCGAACAGACCCATGCGCGTATCCGGCGCGCCAGGTGCGGCGACGGGTTCGGGACCGGGCGTCATGATTTTCCGATCCGGGCTGTGGCGCGGCGCAGGGCGAGCCGGTCGAGCGAGTCCATGGGCAGGTTGACGAAAGCTTCGATGCGGCGGGCCAGAGCCTTGTAGGTATTGAGGAAAGCAACGCGTTTTTCGGCATCGCTACCGGTCACGGCGGCGGGATCGGGCAGGCCCCAATGGGCGGTCACAGGCTCTCCCGGCCAGACCGGGCAGGATTCCGCCGCAGCGGAATCACAGACGGTGAAGACAAAGTCGATATTTGCGGCATCCGCGCCGCCGGCTGCGAATTCATTCCAGTTCTTCGACCGCAGGCCGGACGTGTCATACTCCAGAGAGTCCAGCAATTCGAGGGCGAAGGGATTGACCTGTCCGGCCGGCAGGGAGCCGGCGGACATCGCATGGAAGCGGCCCTGGCCGAGCCGGTTCATCAGGCATTCGGCAAGGATGGAGCGCGCCGAATTGCCGGTACAGAGAAACAGAACGGATTTCATCGGGTTGAGTCCGGTTGAGTGACCGGGATCGGTGTGCCGCACAATTCCGGGCGGCCGCGGCAGCAATCACGGACCAGAAAACCGACAATGGACTGCACGGTTTCGGCCTGGACGGAATAGAGGATGGTGCGCGATTCGCGGCGCGACCGGATGAGACCGCTGCGCTGCAATATCTGCAGATGCGATGTCAGCGTCGAGGGCGGGATGTCCAGCTCGAGTGCCAGCACGCCGGCGCTGATGGCCTCCGGCGCGGACCGCAACAGGCGGCGGAACAGGGCAAGGCGGGTTTCGTGCCCGAGAGCAGAGAAAATTCCGGTGGCTTCTGTCAATTCCATATTTCGAGTATATTCGAAATATGGAAAGGGAAAAGCGGATTTTCCGGTGTCCCCGGGTCAGCGTCCGGGCCCGGTCAGGCCCTGCGGCGGAAAACGGCGACCTCGCCGGCAATGGTTTCGTCCAGACGCCAGGCCATGTCGTGGCTGAGCTGTCTGAACAGGGTTTTTCCGAACTCGTCATCAATACCCTCGACAAAAAGCAGGCCGCCGGTTTTCAGACGGCTGAGCGCATGGCGGAAATGAGCGGCGAGCACGGCCAGCGATGCGGTTTTCGACAGCCAGACGGTGTCGACCTCGCCGGCGGAACCGGAATGACCAATGCTGGCAAAGACCCGCAGACGCGAGGCGCTGCAGCCGCGCAACTGGCAGATGGCTTCCACGGTTTCAGCCGACGCGGCCGGGGCGACCAGATGGTGAAACACGCCGCGGTCGAGAAAGGCCGCCGCGACACCGTCGGACACGCCCAGCTGCAAGACCTTGTCTCCTGCGTGTGCGGTTTCGCCGAGATAATCCTCGAGCGCGGCATCCAGCGGACCCCGGCGGCGCAGGGCAGAGCGCTGCATCCGGCGCAAGGGCGAAGCGAGGCGGGTCAGGAATGACGGGGCAAAAGCGGTATCGACAGCGGCCATGATCGTCCCAATCGTGTACAGTGTGTTAACGTTGGAACATTCCCTCGCAAGGCGAAGGCCAAGTCTTGCCAAGAGGTTAATGCCGATCCGGCTTGCACGTCCGGCCGGTCGTGCGATGAATACGGGATGGAATATGCCTATGCCCCGCCCAGTGACGATATGAGCCGTCATATCGTGGACCGCCTGATCGAGGAGCGCGCGCCGCGCCTGATCACGCGTCCGCGCCTGTGGGCGGCCATCCGCCAGTTCGGGTTTCCGATGCTGGGCTATCAAAAAGCCGTGGCCATTGCCGATGCCATTGCCGAAAGGTCCGGCGACGAGACGCTGCGCTGGGTCAGCGAGTATCTGCAATTGCGGCCGCAGCCGGTGAATCTGGATGTGGTGCCGGACAAGGGCGGGTGTGTGGTAATTGCCAACCATCCCGGCGGGATTGCCGATGGTGTGGCGGTCTGGGACACGCTGCGGGAAAAACGCCCGGATGTCTGCTTCTTTGCCAACCGGGATGCCTTGCGGGTCAGCCCGGGCCTTTCAGACCTGATCATTCCGGTGGAATGGCGGCAGAATTTCCGCAGCCGGGAGAATGCGCGCGAGACACTGCGTTCAGCGCTGGATGCGTTCAAGTCGGACCGCTGCGTGGTGATTTTCCCGGCCGGCCGGATGGCGGAATGGAACTGGAAGCGCTTCACGCTGGATGAAAAACCCTGGGCCCCGACAGCCGTCAGTTTTGCGCGCCGCTTCAGACAGCCCATCATTCCGCTCGGCGTCGCCCAGCGTATGCCGATCCTCTATTACGCGCTGGCCCAGGTGCATACCGAGCTGAAGGACATGACCGTGTTTCACGGCTTCATGGGCAAGAAGGGCGCACATTATCCCCTGCGTTTCGGCGACCCGATTGATCCCGCCACCCTGCCGGAAAGCGAGGCGGAAGCGACGGCGCTGGTCCGGGCAGCGTGCGAACAGCTGGCGTGGCAGCGCTAGGCCCGGTATCCGTCAGGTATCGTCCGGCCCGGTCGCTGGGGTGCGGGGCGACAGGTCGATGTCGTCGCCGTCCGGAATTCCTCTGGTAATAGCCAGCCGCTCACCTGTGTCCGCATCGTGCATGACAATGGCATCCAGGCCGGGCAGGGTCGCATAGAGGCGGCGGCTCTCCACATCCAGTGCCATGCCGAGCACAAAACCGCCGAGTGCGATCACCTGCTCGACCTCACCGGTTTCGATACTGATCGCCGCCAGATCATGTTCCATGAGGCGCGCCACCCAGACCACATTGCGCACAGGGTCCTCGGCGAGGGCGATGGGAAAGCGCCCCTGCGTTTCGTGACAAAACGCGATGGCCCGCTCCGGCAGGTTAATGGCGCAAAACCGCGCCTCGCCCCCCGTGGCGACCCACAGACGGCCGGCATCGGACGAGGCGGCCAGCGCCTCCGCGCCATTGCCGACATGGATCGTCGTCATCGTACCATCGGGATCAATGAAATGGATTTCGCCCGTGCCGGGATTCGATGCGGCCAGCGTCTCGCCATCCGGCATCAGCATGACCTTGTGAACCCCTTCCCCGAGCCGGTGACGCGCAATGACGCTGCCGGTGTCCAATGCGATCTCGATGATGCTGCCGTCCACTTCACACGTCACCCACAGCCGCTGTCCTGCCGGATCAATATCCGCCCCGTGCGGCCTGGCGCAGTTCTCCAGCGGTCGCAAAATCGACTCGCCGGATGCCAGATCGATGGTGAAATAGCCAAGGCTATCGACCGCCCCCCAGCCGGCCCCTGCGCCGGTTTCCGGGTCGCGATCGCGGAAACGGCCGAAATGCGGACTGATCACGGTTTGAGAACCGGGTATGATCTCGACATCATTGACGCCTTGTGCGGCATCGTGCCGGGACCGGACTTCCAGTGTTTCGGCATCCATGACGACAATCTCGCCGCCATAGCGTGAGGCGGCGACCAGTACGCCGCCGCTATCCGGCACAGCACTGGATTGAAGGACAAGGCCAAGAAGTAGCGAAAGCATGAGGCAGCTCCTCTGAGAACCGGCTCAGGCTAGACCCCGGTGTCTCGCCGGTCTTGTAAAATCGTGCCCGGGACGTAGTGACCGTGGTCAGCGATGCTGGTCGATCAGGATCGGGTTGCCGTCCGGATCCGTCAGGGTGAAATGCGCCGGGCCTGAGCTTTCAGGATCGATGGGCTCTCCGGTCTCCAGCCCCGCTGCGGCAAACCGTTTCTGCAGGCTGCGCACATCCTCGAAGTCCTCGAGATTCTGCGCATCCTGGTTCCAGCCCGGATTGAAGGTCAGCATGTTCTTTTCAAACATGCCCTGGAACAGGCCGATAATCGTAGGGCCGTTCTTCAGGATCAGCCAGCCTTGTGACTGATCGCCGCCCATTTTGGTGAAACCGAGGGTTTCATAGAAAGTTTTCGACGCCTCGATATCCTTGACGGCGAGGCTGATGGAAAATGCGCCCAGAGAGCTATGTGTCATGGCGTGTCCTTTCGCATTTGTGGGATCACGCTAGCGCAAAATGCGCGCAAGACATCACCCGAATGGGTGGAATCGACATTTCAACGTGAATCAGGCTGCGAATGATCTGACTGTCTAATCGCCGTCCGGGCCAATACGGTTCAGGGCCACAAAGTTGACATTCTCCGAAACGCCGAAGACCAGATCCGGCCGGCCATCATTGTCCAGATCACCGATGGCTACGGCATAAGCTGAAACCGTTTCGTCATAGAGCGCGATCCGCTCAAAGCCGTCACCATCGCGCAACCAGACGGCGCTGGGTGTTCCGGTATGGGCCGTGACGATGTCTATCCGGCCATCATTGTCGAAATCGGCCAACGCGATGCCGTAAACACCGTCCTCTGCCGTTCCAAATCGCTCGCCGAGCGTGAAACCGCCCGCGCCATCGCCGTGATAGATCGCATTCGCGCCGCCAATGACTGCAACGGCCAGATCGGCATGGCCATCGTCATTCAGATCACCCACGGCAAGAGAACGGATTTCCAGCTGGTCCCCTGTGCCGATAAAGACCGGCTCGCCAAAGCCTGCCGCGCCATCATTGACGTAAACCAGAAGGCCTTCACCGCCTCGGTTGGAGAAGACGAGGTCAAGATCGCCGTCTTCATCGATATCGGCCATCGTGCCGCCAATGGTCTGGTATTCGCCGTCGAGCGTAACGGGGTCGCCGAAACCGTTCTCATTCAGGAAAAGAAAATTGACGTCGCCGCGCTGTGAAATGACGAGATCGGCATCCCCGTCGCCATCCAGGTCACCGGCAAAGGATGAGCGGGCCTGTGTGATCGGCCCGAAGGCCTCGCCGTCGGAAAAGCGGCCTGTCCCGTCATTTTCCAGATAGAGGCTCGGCAGAAGATCGCGTGCGACGACGGCATCAAGATCGCCGTCACTGTCAAAATCGGCCAGCGCCGCAGTGTATCCGGTGCCTTCAACCGCGCCGGCTGGACGCGAAGTACGGAAAAAACCCATTCCGTTATTGAGGTAGACGCGGTCTTGTTGGATCCAGTGGCGGCCATTCACGGCAAAGCCGTCGAGATCGCCATCATTGTCCAGATCACCCAGGCTGACCGAGGCGGTGAACTCGTCTTCGGAGCCGAACAGATTATAGGGATGGATCAGGAAGGGCGAGGCGAAGGCCGCGGCGGGCCAACCGGCGATGGCGAGAGCGATCAGAACACTGCGCATTGAGTTTCCCCGAATACAGAACGGGAGCATCATCGCACAGCCAAGCCAGCTGACAACTGACAAGCCTGTTATACCGATATGAGCCTAGCCTTCGCGCTCGACCCTCAATTGTTTGATCTTGCCGATGGCTTCGGCCGGGTTGAGACCCTTGGGGCAGACCTGCGCGCAATTCATGATGGTGTGGCAGCGATAGGGCTTGAACAGATCTTCCAGCTCATCCAGGCGCTCGTCGCTCATCTCGCCGGGGCGCCGGTCATCAAGCGAGTTCGGCGATCAGTTCGGCCAGATTGAGGGCCTCGACTCCACCCCCCATCGGAAACCGCTCCAGACCGGGGTGAACCATGAAGGCTTTTCCGGGCTGAACGTCCTCACAGGCGCTGATGAATCCCCGGGTCAGTTTCGGCGCGGTTGAGCGCTTGATCTCGATGGCGACCGGACCCTTCTTCATATTGAGAACAAGGTCGATCTCCGCCCCTCCGCCCGACCTGTAGAAGACCAGTTGATCCGGACGCAGCCCCAATCCTGAAGCCAGATTTTCGATCACGAAGCCTTCCCAACTGCCACCGGCCACAGGATGGCCGAGCAATTCATCATGGGTTTCAATGCCCAGCAGCGTATGCACCAGCCCGCTGTCTCTGACATAGATTTTGGGGGATTTGACCAATCGCTTCCTGGAATTTGCGTGCCATGGCTCCAGACGGCGGACCAGCAGGAGGTCGACGAGCAGGTCGAGATAGCGCGCAATGGTCGGGGACGATACACCGAGGCTCTGTGCGAGTTTGGACGCGTTGAGCAAGCCGCCCTGCTGGTGCGCAATCATGGTCCAGAGGCGCCGCAAGGTCTCGGCGGGGATGCGGAATCCGAACTGGGGAATATCGCGCTCGAGATAAGTGCGGATAAAATCCTGACGCCAGGCAAAGCTATGTGCGTCACTGGCCGCGAGAAAACTGTCAGGAAAGCCACCGCGTACCCAGAGGCTGTCCTGCCGGTCCCCGCCTGAATCAATGATGTCGACGGGTCCGAAATCCACATAGGCAATACGGCCCGCAAGGGACTCGGAAGACTGTCTAAGCAGATCGAGCGAGGCGGATCCCAGCATGAGGTACCGGCCCGTCTCCCGGCCTTCGCGCCGTGCCCGGTCGATCAGGCTTCGCAGGGGAACAAAAATGTCGGGAGCGCGGTGAATTTCGTCGAGCACAACAAGTTTATCGAGATGGCGCGACAGAAACGCCTCCGGGTCCGACAGCCTAGCCCGGTCTGTCTCGCGCTCGAGATCAAGGTAGAGCGACGGTCTTGCCGCTGAAATCTGGTGGGCGAGTGTGGATTTGCCCACCTGCCGGGCCCCGATGAGGGCCACTGCCGGTGCCCGTGCGAGGGCCCGGGTGACGGAGCGGATATGGTGTCGGCCAAGCATATCCTTGCAAATCTAACATCCAGTATTAAATTTGCAAGGATATTGCGCGCCCACCGTCTCAGCTCTCGCGCTCGACCATCAATTGCTTGATCTTGCCGATGGCTTCGGCCGGGTTGAGACCCTTGGGGCAGACCTGCGCGCAATTCATGATGGTGTGGCAGCGATAGAGTTTGAAGGGATCTTCCAGATCATCCAGGCGCTCGCCGGTCATCTCGTCGCGGCTGTCGGCAATCCAGCGATAGGCGTGAAGCAGGGCGGCCGGGCCGAGATATTTGTCGCCATTCCACCAATAGGACGGGCAGGCCGTGGAGCAGCAGGCACACATGATGCATTCATATAGCCCGTCGACCTTGGCGCGATCCTCTTCGGATTGCCGCCATTCCTTTTCCGGTGCCGGCGTCCTGGTCTGCAGATAGGGCTGCACGAAAGCCTGCTGGGCATAGAAGTCGGTGAGGTCCGGGATGAGGTCCTTCACCACCGGCTGGTGCGGCAGGGGCGCGACGGTGATGTTCCCCTTTATCTCGTCCATACCCTTGGTGCAGGCAATGGTGTTGCGGCCGCCGATATTCATGGCGCAGGAGCCGCACACGCCCTCCCGGCAGGAGCGGCGGAAGGCGAGCGAGGAATCGACATTGTTCTTGATCCACAACAGCGCGTCGAGCACCATCGGGCCGCAATCGTCGAGATCAACGGTATAGGTATCCCAGCTGGGATTGCCGCCGGCTTCCGGATCATAGCGGTAGACCTTGAAGGTGCGGGTGTTCTTCGCGCCTTCCGGCTTGTCCCATGTCTTGCCCTTCTTGGGCTTTGATCCGCGTGGCAGGGCGAGCTCAACCATTTCCGTGTCCTCTTAATAAACCCGCGCTTTGGGCTCAATGTACGCAATGTCGTTCGACATGGTGAAATTGTGGACGCCGCGATAATCGAGGCGGACATTGCCGGTTTCGTCAATCCAGGCGAGGGTGTGCTTCATCCAGTCCTTGTCATCGCGATCCGGGAAGTCCTCGCGGGCATGGGCGCCGCGGCTTTCCTCACGCGCGACCGCGCCATTCACGGTGACGGCGGCCTGGGCGACGAGATTGTCCAGCTCCAGCGTTTCCATGAGATCGGTGTTCCAGATCAGGCTGCGGTCGGAGACGGCGATATCGGGCAGGCCGGCATAGACCTGCCTGATGCGCTCGACGCCCTCATTCATCAGCTCGCCGGTGCGGAAGACAGCGCAGTTTTCCTGCATCGCCACCTGCATCTGGTCACGCAGTTTTGCGGTCGGCGTCTTGCCCTTGGCATTGCGGTATTTGTCGAGACGGGCGAGGGAATTGTCGCCTGCGCCTTCCGGCAGGTCCGGCTGGCTGGCGGCGGCATTCACGGTTTCGCCAACGCGCAGGCCGGCGGCGCGGCCAAAGACGACGAGGTCGATCAGCGAGTTGGAGCCAAGCCGGTTGGCGCCGTGAACCGAGACGCAGGCCGCTTCACCCACGGCCATCAGGCCCGGCACGGTGATTTCCTCGCCCTTGCCGTTCAGGGTCAGGACCTCGCCATGATAATTGGTCGGGATGCCGCCCATATTATAGTGGACGGTCGGCAGGACCGGGATCGGGTCGCGGGTCACATCGACGCCGGAGAAGACGCGCGCGCTTTCGGAAATGCCGGGCAGGCGCTTGTGGATGATTTCCGGATCGAGGTGATCGAGATGGAGATAGATGTGATCTTTCTTCGGGCCGACACCGCGGCCCTCGCGGATCTCGATCGTCATCGAGCGCGAGACGACATCGCGGCTGGCCAGATCCTTGGCGGAGGGCGCATAGCGTTCCATGAAGCGCTCGCCCTCTGAATTGGTCAGATAGCCGCCCTCGCCGCGCACGCCTTCGGTGATGAGGACGCCGGCGCCGTAAATGCCGGTCGGGTGGAACTGGACAAATTCCATGTCCTGCAGGGGCAGGCCGGCGCGCAGCACCATGGCATTGCCATCGCCGGTGCAGGTGTGCGCCGAGGTGCAGGAGAAATAGGCGCGGCCATAGCCGCCGGTTGCGAGAATGACGGATTTGGCGCGGAAGCGGTGCAGCGTGCCATCATCCAGCTTCCAGGCGGTGATGCCGCGGCAGACGCCCTCCTCGTCCATGATCAGGTCGAGGGCGAAATACTCGATGAAGAATTCGGTCTCTTCCTTCACGCACTGGCCGTAGAGCGTGTGCAGGATGGCATGGCCGGTGCGGTCGGCGGCGGCGCAGGTGCGCTGCACCGAGCCTTCGCCATAATTGCGGGTCATGCCGCCAAAGGCGCGCTGATAGATCTTGCCGTCC
>WGNH01000044.1 GCA_016124665.1 Alphaproteobacteria bacterium
GCCCCCCCGCGCGGCCCGCCGCGGTTCCCCCCCCCCGGCGGGCGGGGCGCGCGGCCCAGCGGCGGCGGCGGCCCCTGGCCCCCTCCGTCAGCTTCGCTGCCACCTCCCCCGTAAACGGGGGAGGACATCGGCCAGCCATCCGGTCAGCCTCGAAGGATCACGCCAACAAGACACGGGAAATACCACCCCGGTGAGCGAGCCTTCGCCGACCGCGGGACCTCGCCGGTGTCACAGCACCGGTCAAGGCAAGCATCCCTGCTTGCACGTGTGAGCGGCGGGAGTTACGCGCCCGCGGCCCCGATGTCAAGAAATGCGGCCATCCGCCACTTGGAAACCGGTCAGACCCGCGGCTAGGATGCGCACAGGGAGGATGCGGATGGGGCAGGAGCTGGAAGATCGCGACTATGTCGACGAGCGGGAATTCCTGAAACGCCTGCGGGCGGAAACCCGTCTTGTCTCTGACTGTTTCCGGGACGAGCGCTTTGAAACCTTTGACCCGCCCATGATCGGTGCCGAGGTCGAGGCCTGGCTGGTCGATGACAACTGGCTGCCCGCGCCGGAAAACGAAGCCTTTCTGGAGACGCTGCACGATCCGCTCGCCACGCACGAGCTCGCCCGCTTCAATTTCGAGCTCAATCTCGATCCGCACGCTTTGCCCGGCGGCCTGCCGAAGCTGAAAGACCAGATCGGCAAGCTCTGGGCCGATTGCACGGAAGCGGCCAGCCGCCATGCCCTGAAACCGCTGATGATCGGTATTCCGCCCACCCTGATCCAGGACATGCTGTCCGAGGACACGATGACACCCTCCAACCGCTACAAGGCACTCAACGAGCGCGTCATGGCGGTAAGAGGCAAACCAACACAGGTCGGGATCGCCCGCCGCGAACAGCTGGCACTCGCCCAGAACCATCTGATGATCGAGGCGGCCTGTACGTCCTTGCAGACCCATCTCACCGTCAACCCCGGCGAAGAGGCCCGGCTCTATAATGCCGCCCAGATCGCCGCCGGGCCCGTCACCGCCATTTCCGCCAATTCGCCCTTTCTCTATGGCCGCCGCCTGTGGGAGGAAACCCGCATTCCCGCCTTTGAACAGGCCATCGGCATTCCGTCTTTCCGGGCGCGCGATGGCGCCAAGGTCGGCCGCGTCACTTTCGGGGCGGGCTGGCTGCGCAAGGGCTTCATGGAGCTCTTCCTGGAAAATCTCGACGGCCATGAGGCCCTGTTGCCGATCATCGAGGCCGCGCCGCCGGAAAAACTGCGCCATTTCAAGCTGCAGAATGGCACGCTCTGGCGCTGGAACCGGCCGATCATTGGCGGCGATTGCGAGGGCACACCGCATCTGCGCATTGAAAACCGGGTCACACCGGCCGGACCGACCGCCATCGACATGGTGGCCAATGCCGCCTTCTTCATCGGCCTGACGCGCTTTATCGCCGCGCTGGAGACGCCCCCAGAAACACGGATGGAATTTGCAGCCGCGCGCGCGAATTTCTACGCCTGTGCCCGGCGCGGGCTGGGCGCTTCGGTGCAGTGGCTGGATGGCGATCTGCATGATGTCCAACGCCTGATTTATGATCAGCTGGTGGGCGCGGCGCAGGACGGGCTGACTGCATCGGGCGTGCCGGAACATGAAGCAAAAGCTGTATTGAGCCCCATTCGCGAGCGGGCCAAATCCGGTCAGAACGGGGCGGCCTGGCAACGCAGCTGGGTCAATTGCCATGGCCGTGATTTTCAGGGTCTGGTAGAAGCCTATTACGGCAATCAGCAGGGCGGGCGTCCGGTGCATACATGGCGGATCTAGACTTGCCTCTCCATCGCCTGAATGCCCTGCCGGATCTGTCGGCGATTGCTGCGCGCGATGTCCGCTCCGTGTTTCCGGAAAGCGCGCTGATTGCGCTGCAAGGGCGGCAGGCACAGCCGCTGTTTCTCTCCGTTCTGATACACGGCAATGAAACCGTCGGCTGGGAAGCGTTGAAACGGCTGCAGGCCTGGCTGGCGGATCATCCCCTGCCGCGCTCCCTGCTGATCTTCATCGGCAATGTCCGCGCCGCAGAGCGGCAAACCCGGATGGTGCCGGGACGCCCTGATTACAACCGCATCTGGCGCGCCGGAGAGACGCCCGAACATGATCTGGCCGCTCAGGTCACGGAGATCGTGCGCGGCGCCAGACCCTTTGCCGCCATTGATCTGCACAACAATACCGGAGCCAATCCGCACTATGCGCTGGTCCATCACGAGCGGCCGGAAGATCTGCAACTGACCAGCCTGTTCTCGCCCAATGCCATGCTGACCCGCAATCCGCCCGGCACCTGTTCGGAGGCGATGTCGGCCTTTTGTCCGGCGATCACGGCGGAGTGCGGGCATTCGGGTGTGGCGGCCAACGAGGAGGCCGCCTTCAATCTGGTGCGCGATATTCTGCATCTCGACCATTGGCGCGGCGCGCCGGACCGGCCGCTGGATGTCTACACCGTGATGGGGCGCATCCTGATCGATCCGGCCGCCCGCATGGTCTTCGAGCATGGCGCGGAAGGGGATGTCGAATTTCCGGCCAGTCTGGAGAGATGGAATTTCTTCGACCGCCCGGCCGGCTCCACCTTTGCCCGCATCCTCAATGGCGGCAATCCGGTGCGCGTGACCACCGAAACCGGCCAGGATGTGACCGCACAGTGTTTTGCCCGCGAGGGCGGCCGCCTGATCCTGAAGCGGGATTTCACCCCCGCCATGCTGACCACGAATGAAGCCGCCATCCGCGCCGACTGCCTCGGCTATCTGATGGAAAAACGTTCCTAGGCGCGCAGCCGCCGCGTCAGTTCCGGCAGGGCCAGCACCAGCCACACCGCCGCCCAGATATTCCCGAGAACGGGCAGCGGGATGATCCAGAGCGCGGCGCGCCAGCCCTGTCTTTCGAACAGGGCGATGATCACGGCCAGAAAGAAGAAGCCGAGATAGAGATCAAACAGAGTCACCCGCCCCCACGGGTCGCTCATCAGCCAGCTGCCGGCCGCGCCGAAATCCCCGCCGCTCACCGCGAGCACGATCAACACGCCGAGCCCCAGCCCGCCCAGCGCCGTCAGTAGCCGCAATATCATCATCCCGTCCGCCTTTTCTGCCGGGAATGATTACGCTGTAGCGGCAGGGATGGATCAGTCATCACGCCGTCATCTATCTCCGTCATTCCGGGGACCGCTGGAGGCGGGAACCCGGAACCCATGCTGGGATGGTGACGTTACGGCATGGGTCCCGGATAAGGCTTCGCCTTTCCGGGATGACGCAAAAAGAAACCGCTATTACCCCCGCCGGCTGACCCAGAGCACGGCCAGAAACAGGCCCTTCATGCGCGGCAGCAAAAGCAGGACGGCACCGGTAATCGCCACCGCCAGAACCGGATAGGTGAACACCGCCGGCCAGCCCGACACCGCCACGCCGAAAGCCAGCGGCACCAGAAACGGACCCAGCGACAGAACCGTCAGCCAGGCCGGGCCGTCCTCCGCCTCGATCCCGGAATAATCCGTGGCGCAGACCGGACAGGCCCCGACCGGCTTCAGATAGGCGGAAAACAGACGGGCCTGTCCGCAGCGCGGACAGATCCGCCGGAAGCCGCGCCAGGCGGCCGTCATCAGCGAAGGCGTGTCCGTGCCACTCAATTGCGTCAGTCCTCCATCCGCGGCTGTTGCCTGCATGCGCCCGATGGCCTCATCCGGCAAGCCTGCCCCTATTCCCGCACGATGAAACCGCCCGCTTGGGGCCGCCCGAAATAGGCCGCCTCGAAGGCCTGCAGGACCGGCCTGGCCCGCATATTATGATTGGACAGTATGACGACGACCAGACCCTGATCGGGATAGAGCGCAAATTCGGTGTTCACACCGGGCGCGCCGCCATTATGGCCCCAGCGCCGCAACCCCTCGCCCAGATCACGCCCGCCACAGCCGAGGCCGAAAATTCGTTCCTGAGCCGGCACGACGCTGGTGCACATCCATTCCAGATCCTCCGGAGAAACAATCTCTCCGCTGAGCGCGGCATCGCCGATGCGGGCAAAATCCCGCGCCGAGATATAGAGCCCGCCCGCTGCCGACGAGATCATGCTTCCCAGCGGGCTGTCAGCAAGTTCGGGATAATCGGCAGGCAGCACCTGGCCCGGTTGCCGGCGCGGAGGCCCGGTCTCGTAATCATAACCCTCCGGTACATAGGGCAACGCCAGCTGGTCCGCCTCGGCATTGGCTTGTCGGCTAAAGCGCGGTGCCACGCCGGAGGGCTCGAAAATAGTCCTCGTCAGATAGGCCTCATACGACTCGCCGGAGAGACGCGCGATAGCCTCTCCTGCCAGAATGAAACCGGAATTGGAATAGGCCAGCCCTTGAGGATGGCGCATGATCGGCGCGGTCTGCACGGCACGCGTCAGCGTGAATACATCCGCATTCGAGCGCGCCGCGGCCATCGCGTCCACCACCGCCGGATCGTCACCATGAAAGCTCTGCGCGGTCGTGGCATGTGCCAGCAGAGCGGCAATCGCCAGGTCGTCTGCAAACAGGCCGGGCTCATCCGTAAACACTTCGCTGGCCATCACCTCGGACGGATCCCGCCCGGCCTCGCGGGCCGCCCGGACAAACGCCATCGCCGTCAGAAATTTGCTGGCCGAGGCTGCGTTGAATCGCGTCTCTTGTGTGATCGGCCGGCCGGACGCCTGGTCGGCAAGGCCGCGATAGTCCTCATAGACGATCTCGCCCTCGCGCATCACAACGACGGCACCGGAAAAACCGGGTATATCAACCGCGGACTCCAGCGCCTCCCGCCCGGCCTCGAAATCCTGCGCCCACGCGCTCGCGGAGCACGAAACGGTCATAATTATGTATAGCAGGGTACGCATTGTCACCTCTCTGGTCAGAATTCGAGGCATTTACATGCAGACTTTTTAATTCAGCCGTTACTGCGATCTTACTTTTCGTTCAGATCGTCTTTGGACCCGGTGTCCGCGCGGCCATCCGGTCCGGCCAGCCTGTATCCACATAGCGGTCTCATCCCGCTGCTTTTTCTCTCCCTGCCTGCGGGGGGAGCGTCCCCACGGGTCCGACCTTTGGTCGGCCCGAGGACAGGCTCCGGGATGAGGGGGGCAATTCCCCCCTCCACCGCTACGCGGTCCCCCTCCCCCGTAACCGGGGGAGGAAATCCGAATTCCGTTCTAACCACCGTCATCCCCCGATTCATTCGGGGGATCTCTCCCTGACACAGAGATCCCCCGGACTCGCGCAAGCGCGGCCGTGTGATGACGCAGAGAATGGCACCCGGCCTTCCTCCGGCTTGCCTGCCCTCGTGGCTTGTGCCCGCGGAAGCGGGTAAAACGCGGGACCGGAAGCCCGCAACAATCCCCGCGCGCCCGTCCGGGGTTAGACTGCGGGCATGAGCCACACCCTCTCCCGCCCCGTGAGTTTCTGCGCCATCGCCGGGATCGTGGATACAACCGGAATCGTAGTAGTAGTAGTAGTAGTAGGAGACAAAATTCCCGGAAAACCGGAAAATTATGGCAAAGCCGGACCGGGCCCCGTCAGAGCCCGGCCGGTCCGCCCGCTTCTGCTTCGCGGCTTTGCGCCGGCTAGATTGTGGCCGGATCGCGGAAGGTCTCCTCGTCCAGCTCGCCTTCCCATTTCGCCACCGTGGTGGCGACTGCGGCATCGCCCGTCACATTCACCACGGTACGCGCCATATCCATCACCCGGTCCACCGGCAGGATGAAGCCGACCACCAGGGCGATCTGCTCCGGCGTCGCGCCGAACGTGCTGAGCACCGTCGCCAGCAGGAAAAGCGAGGCCGAGGGAATGCCCGCCGCACCGATCGACACCACAGCAGCCGTGAGCGCGATCATGAAATAATTCATCAGCGTCAGCTCGATGCCGAAGGCCTGCGAGGCGAACAGCGCCAGAATGCCGAGATAGAGTGCCGTTCCGTCCATATTGATCGTCGCGCCCAGCGGCAGGACCGACCCCGCCACGCCTTTGGGCACTCCCAGATTGCGGCGCGCATTGGTGATCGTCACCGGCAGTGTGGCCGAGCTGGACGAGGTGGAAAAGGCCACCGCCTGGGCATCGAAAATCCCGCGGAAGAAGCGAATCGCCGGCAGGCGCAGGACCACCTTGATCAGCCCGCCATAGATCAGGATCATATGCGTAAACAGGCCAAGATAGACCGTCAGGATCAGCCAGAAAATCGACTGGAAAGCCTCGATCCCGTAAGCCACCGTCGTATAGGAAATCAGCGCAAAAACGCCAAAGGGCGCAAATTCCATGACGATAGTGGTGACTTTCAGCACCGCTTCGGACGCGCTTTCGAAGAATTTGCCAACCAGCTCACCCTTCGAGCCCGCCAGAAGAATGCCGATCCCGAACAGAAGCGCGAAAAAGATGATCGCCAGGATATTCGCATCCGCCATCGCCGCAGCGGGATTCTGGATGATCTCGAGGATCTGGTCCCAGCCCGACGGGCGCGCCTGGGAAATCGCTTCCGGCGTCGCACCGGCCAGCGCTTCGGCCGCACCGGCACCGGGGCGCATAATGGTCCCGAAGACAAGGCCGATGACATTGGCGAAGAAGGTTGTGACCAGATAGAGCCCGACCGTCATCAGGCCGAGCGTGCCCAGCTTGGCGGGCTCCTTCATCGCCACAACACCGGCGACCAGCGTGGTGAAGATGAGCGGCACGATCATCATCCGGATCAGCGCGATGAAAATCTCGCCATAGGGGCGGATATAGCCATCAAGGAAGGATTCGGCCTGATCGCCCATGAGCTGCTGAATCAGCAAGCCGAAGCCGATCCCCAGAACCAGCGCGCCGAGCACGCGCTTCCACAAGGTGATTCCAAACCAGAATTTGAACATGAAAACCGCCTCCCGCCCGGCCATTATGATGGCGGCAGACTAGGCCGGTTCAGGGCGGCGTCAACGGGCGCGTGTTGCGTCGAGAAGCTTGGCGAGCACGACATAGCCGGTCACGCCGGCCAGGGCTGCACCCGCAAGCATGGCAAACGGACCGAGATCACCCATCACATCAATCAGCGGAGCCGACATCAAGGGCAGAGCGATCAGCGCCTGGACGCCAAGGCGGCGCCAACTGACATCCCGGTAGCCCAGAGCCCGGCGCATCGTTCCGGCCGAAAAATAGTGGCTGGCACGCGCAGCTTCGCCGCCATCATGACCATCACGATCATGAGAAACGACAGCCTCGTATGGATTTTGGAACATTGCCATGAAAGTGACTATACGGACTTTTTTTTGAAAGTCAAAGCCCTCTGGAAAACTCAAATAATAGCAACAAAAACAACAGATAAAAAGGTATTTGCGGGGGTTAATGATTGCTAATGAAAAGTGAAAAGGCGGCCCTGAAGCCGCCTTTTGAGAGAAAATCATGTCTGTCAGGATACGGATTTTATGCCGCCAGTGCGCTTTCCGCATTCAGCACCGCCGCAATGGCATTGAGGGTCGAGGCGATCCGCACCGCCGTCTGGATCTGCTCGGCACTGACGCCGTGCCGGCGCAATTCGGCCTCATGGCTGTCGATGCAGGCGCCGCAGCCATTGATCGCCGAGACCGCCAGTGACCAGAGCTCGAAATCGGCCTTGTCCACACCCGGATTGGCAATCACATTCATCCGCAGCTTGGCGGGCAGCGTCTTGTAATCCTTCGCGGACGACAGATGCACAAAGCGGTAATAGACATTGTTCATGCCCATGATCGCCGCAGCGGACTTGGCAGCGGAAATCGCTTCGGGCGAAAGCTTGTCCGCAATTTCCGCCTCAACGGCTCTGACAACCGCCGGCACGCCGACCGCATGCGCCGAAGCCAGGAATGTGCCCCATTTCTTCTGGTCGTCGAGAATCGTTTCCCGCGCCAGACTGGACAGGTTGAGCTTCAGATCCTTGGCGTATTCCGGCACAGCCGTCTTCAGAGCTTCAAGGCTCATTATATTTCTCCATTGGAAAGAGGAAAGATGCGCCCGCCCTTCGGGGGAGGCGGGCGGACGCATCTCCGGTCAGGTCGCGATGGGTTACGCGGCCAGGGTTTCGCCGCCTACAGCGCGGTTGCAGGGGCAGAGTTCGTCCGTTTGCAGCGCATCCAGGACCCGCAGCGTGTCTTCCGGATTACGGCCGACATTCAGATTGGTCACATAGACGTGCTGGATCACATTGTCCGGGTCGACAATGAAGGTGGCCCGAAGCGGAACGCCTTCATCCGAGCGGATGCCCAGCGCATCGATCAGCGAACCGGTGGTGTCGGCAAATTGCCAGATCGGCAGTTTTTCGAGATCCGGATGATCCCGGCGCCAGGCCAGCTTGCAGAACTCGTTGTCGGCAGAGCCGCCCAGAACCACCGCATCACGGTCGGTAAAGTCCTCGTTGAGATCGGCAAACGCCTTGATCTCGGTCGGGCAGACAAAGGTGAAGTCCTTCGGATAGAAGAAGATCACTTTCCACTTGCCTTCAAAACTGTCCTGATTGACCGGTTCGAAAGCACCCTCACCGTTTTCCTCGTGCTGCATGAAACCGGGCTTGACGCCTGTGATTGCAAATTCGGGGAGCTTTTCGCCTATTCCCATCATGATACTGACCTCGTTTCTTGTTTTCAGGTTTTCGGGCTCTTCACCCAATCGACAGGGTCTGAAATAAGAGGTTGAGAATCATAAATCCAATGAATTGTTTTTGGATATGACATAGGTTATATCAATATCGCTATGACGATTCCCTTGCCGACGCTCCGCCAGCTCCGCTTTCTCGTCACCCTTGCTGATGAGGGGAATTTCTCGCGCGCGGCGGAAGTCTGCCATGTCACCCAGCCGACCCTGTCAGCGGCCATAAAGGAGCTGGAGACAACACTGGGCGTGACTCTGGTCGAGCGCGGCGCCCGCGGCACAACGCTCACACCGGCGGGAGAAGCCGCCCTGGATCGCGCCCGCTCCACGCTGGCAGAAGCCGAGGATCTGGTGCAGGCCGCCCGCGCGGCGGGGGAGCCGTTGAATGGTCCTTTCCGTCTGGGCGTCATTCCGACGATCGCGCCTTTTCTCCTGCCACGGCTATTGCCCGTTCTGTCGAAAGCCCATCCGAAGCTTCAGCTCTATCTGCGAGAGGACCTGACCGATCGGCTGCTGGAGGGTTTGCGTTCGCGCAATCTTGATGCTGCGCTGATCGCCCTGCCCTATGATGCCGCCGGGATTGAGGCGATTGCCATGGGGGCCGATGAATTTCTGTTTGCCGCCGCGCCAGATCATCCCCTGTCAAACAAGACCACGCTGTCCGTAAGTGATCTGGGCGGAGAAAAACTGCTCATGCTCGAGGACGGGCATTGCCTGCGTGACCATGCGCTCTCGGTCTGCGCGGCCGCCGCATCGCGGTCGGATTTTGCTGCGACCAGCCTGCACACTCTGGCCCAGATGGTGAAATCCGGACTTGGCGCGACACTCTTGCCGCGCCTTGCCGTTGAGGGCGGCGTCACCGATGGGCTGGGTCTTGTGGTCAAGCCCTTCACCCCGGCCATCATCGGCCGCGAGATCGGCATCGCCTGGCGCAAGGGGTCGGCACGCGAGGCCGAAGCCCGGCTGATCGCTGAATCGCTGAAGGGCGTGATATAAAAAGCCCCGGAGAAAACTCCGGGGCTTCCTCATTTATTACGGCCGCCATTACTCTGCGGCGGGCTCGTCCGCATCCATCAGCCGCTGGCTGAGGAAGGTGTAGAGCAGGGAATCACGGCGCGCGCTCTCGGCAAGATTGGCCGCGGAGGAATGTCCGCCTTCCGTGTTTTCATAATACAGATAGGGATGACCCAGCTCCTCGAGCAGGTGCGAGAATTTGCGGGCATGGCCGGGATGGACACGGTCATCCTTGGTCGAGGTGTAGAGATAGATCTCCGGATAATCACCATTGGCATCGACATTGTGATAGGGCGAGATAGAGCGCAGGAAACCGCCCTCGTCCGGATCCGCCGGATCGCCATATTCGCCCATCCAGGACGCGCCGGCGAGCAGCTGGTTAAAGCGCAACATGTCGAGCAGTGGCACGGCCGATACAACCGCATTCCACAGGTCCGGCCGCTGAGTGTACATCACGCCGGTCAGAAGCCCGCCATTCGATCCGCCATAAACGCCCAGATGACGCGGCGTCGTGAGGCCGGTCTCGATCACATCTTCTGCGACCGCAATCAGATCATCATAGATGCGTTGACGGTCCATTTTCAGACCTGCCTGGTGCCAGGCCGGGCCGAATTCACCACCGCCGCGGATATTGGCGGACACATAGGCCCCGCCGCGCTCCAGCCAGAGCCGGCCCCGCACACCCGAATAGCTGGGCTGGATCGACACCTGGAATCCGCCATAGGCATAGAGCAGGGTCGGCGTTGTGCCATCCATGACGGTGTCACGATGACGGACGACGAAATAGGGGATCATCGTGCCGTCGCCGGATTCAGCTTCCAGCTGTTCCACCACCAGATCTTCGGCTTCAAACCAGCTTGGTGTTGATTTGGCCTGCTCCACGGTTCCGGCCTCGATGTCCACGAGATAAAGGGAATCCGGGGTCAGGAAACCTTCGGCATTCAGAAAGGCGAGGTCGTGATAAACGCTCGTACCGAAAAGTCCGAGGGTAAGGTTTTCCGGCGTGTCGATCTGCGACGACGACCAGACATTGCCATCGAAATCAAAGCGCCAGAGCTGTCCGGTGACATTATCGTCAATCTGGATCAGCACCGTGTCTTGCGAGATTCCGACCCCGCCGATCGACTGGCGCGGCCCCGGCACGAAGACCGTCGCCACATCGCCGATTTCGCCGGTCGCGGCAAAGTCACCCATGTCGAAAGACAAGAGCGCGCCTTGCGGGAAGCTGTCGCCATTCTCGCGCGTCCAGTCCTCTTCCAGGGTGAACAGGAGCTGGTTGTCATAAAGGCCTGACAGGGAGGACTTGGCGGGGATCGGAAGGGCAACCGGATCGGCACCTTCCGGCAGATACCACCATGTTGTTTCAAAGAAAGTGTCGGCCTCCGACGCCATCATGTAGACATTGCCGGCATTATCCTCGGTCCGGAACGCAAACAGGCCAACATCCTCGCGGTCACCGCGCAGGATTTCGGTCGCCTCTTCCATCGGCGTGCCGCGTTCCCAGCGATAGATGACAGACGGATAGCCCGATGTCGTTGAATTCTCGTCACTCGTGGCAAAGCCGAACAGAACCGTGTCTTCGTCAACCCAGCTCATGCCGCCCTTGGCTTCGGGGGAGATGAAGCCATCCTCGACGAAGGTACGGCTTCCCAGATCAAACTCGCGCCGGACCGAAGCGTCCTGGCCGCCATCCGACAGGGTAATAATGCAGCGGTTGTACTCGGGTGCCAGGCAATTGGAGCCTTGCCACACCCAGTTCGTATCCTCTGCCTCGGCCAGCGCATCGAGATCCAGCACCACGTCCCATTCGGGCGCATCCGACAGATAGCTTTCGAGGCTGGTCCGGCGCCACAGGCCGTGCGTATTGTCCGCATCCTGCCAGAAATTCCAGATATAGCCGTTCTGGTAGGAGCCATAGGGAATGCGGTCATTGCTCTGATAGACTTCAAGCGCCGCATTATACAATTCATCATAGCGCGGATCGCCCTGCAGGCGGTCAAATGTGCGCTCATTCTGGCCTTCAACCCATTCCAGAGCCCGCTCACCCTCGACCTCTTCGAGCCAGACGCGCGGATCGTTTTCCGGATCGATCTGGACGATATCGGCTTCTTCGGTCATGTCCGCAGACTCCATCGTCCCGGACGCTTCCGGCATATCGGTTTCCGTTTCGGCACTGTTTGTGTCAGGTGTTTCCGAAGAACAGGCCATCAGCAAGGCGCCGGCGGCCGTGGCAGTCAAAAATCGTTGCAGCATCTGGATATCTCCCAGGATAATGTTGCCTGTATCCCTAGCGCCTGGGCGCGCGGATTCAAGTTAAACCCTCTGTAAGGAAGCTGTTATGCGCGCCTTGAAGATGAACGGGACGGGAAATGCCTTCCTCCTTGTTGATGCGCGCGAACAGGCCTTCGCCGTAACGCCGAGGGGCGTGCGCGATCTGGCGGAGGCGTATGAATTCGATCAGCTCCTGGTGCTCGAGCCCAGCGAGCGGGCCGCTGCGCACTATCGCATCTGGAACCGGGATGGCGGCGAAGTCGGCGCATGTGGCAATGGCGCACGCTGTGCCGGCTGGTATCTGACACAACAGTCCGGCACGGACACGGCGCTTCTCGACACCGCCTATGGTTTGACCGAAGCCCGCCGGACCGGTGATTTCCGCATCAGCGTTGATCTGGGCCCGGCCATGACCCGCTGGCAGGATATTCCGCTTGCCCGGGAAATGGACACGGTGGCGCTGGATTACGCGCTGGAAAGCGGCGGTATCCGCCTGTCTCAACCCGGTGCCGTCTCGATGGGCAATCCGCACATCGTTTTCAACGTTCCGGAGCTGGAAGGCCTGCCGGTGGAGGTGCTCGGACCGATGGCAGAAACCGACCCGCTTTTTCCGCAAGGGGTCAATGCCGGTTTCATGCAGATCCGCGACCGGTCGCATATCCGCATCCGGGTGTGGGAGCGTGGCGCCGGCCTTACCAAGGCGTGTGGAACCGGCGCAGCAGCCGCCATTGTCGTCGGACACCGCAAGGGCCTGCTGGACCGGCAGTGTCGGGTCGCAGTGGATGGCGGCGAACTGGTCATTGACTGGCGGGAAGACAATCATGTCTGGCTGGAAGGTCCGGTCGAGCTTGAGGGCGAAGTCACGCTCTGAGGCCCGGCGCTTGACCACAACTCACCTTTCCACCACTTAGGCAGGCTTATGTCTGATCAGGATGTCCATACCTCGCCGCCGGAAGCTCCGGCGGAAGCCGGCGGGAATGAAATTCTCACCTTCGGCTGCCGGCTCAACAGCTGGGAGAGCGAGGTCATGCGCGGACATGCCAGAGCAGCCGGGCTTGAAGGGGCCATCCTCGTCAACACCTGCGCCGTGACCAGCGAAGCCGTGCGCACCGCCCGCCAGGCCATCCGAAAGGCCCGCCGCGCCAACCCCGAAGCGCCGATCATCGTCACCGGCTGCGCCGCCCAGATCAACCCGGATGAATTCGCCCGCATGCCGGAAGTCACCCGCGTGATCGGCAATGCAGACAAGATGAAGGAGGCGACCTTCCGGCCGCATATCCTGTTGGCTGGAAACGAGAAAACCTCCGTCTCCGATATCATGCAGGTCAGGGACGTCGCCGGCCATCTGGTAGACGGGCTGGACGGGCGGGCCCGCGCCTATGTGCAGGTCCAGACCGGGTGCGATCATCGCTGCACCTTCTGCATCATTCCCTATGGCCGCGGCGACAGCCGCTCTGTGCCCGCCGGCGATGTCGTCGAGCAGGTCAAGACACTGGTCGGCACCGGCCATCAGGAAATCGTGCTGACCGGCGTCGATCTGACCAGTTGGGGCAGCGACCTTCCGGGAACGCCGAAACTGGGCCGCCTGGTACAGGCCATTCTGAAAAATGTGCCGGACCTCCCGCAGCTTCGCCTCTCCTCCATTGATGCCATAGAGATTGATGACGCCCTGTTTGACGCCATCACCTCCGAGCCACGCATCGCGCCGCACCTGCATCTCTCACTTCAGGCCGGGGCCGACATGATCCTGAAACGGATGAAGCGGCGGCATTTGCGCGCCGATGCCATCGGCCTCTGCCAGCGCCTGAAATCCGCGCGCCCGGACATTGCCTTCGGAGCGGACATCATCGCCGGATTCCCGACCGAAACCGACGACATGTTTGACGATTCGCTGCGGCTGGTCGATGAATGCGGCCTCGCCTATCTGCACGTCTTTCCGTATTCGCCGCGCCCCGGAACACCGGCTGCACGCATGCCGCAGCTGGATCGCACCCTCATCAAGGCCCGCGCCGCGCGGTTGCGGCAGAAGGCCGATGAGGTGCTGGCGGCCCATCTCGAAACCATGACCGGATCGGTTCAGAACGGGTTGGTGGAAAAGCCCGGATTCGCGCGCGCCCCCAATTTCGCGGGCATCAGCATGACCACAACGACAGCCCGGGCCGGGGCGATACTGCCGATCCGTATCACCGGTCAGGACGGCAAGGTGCTGCAGGGGGTGCCCGCATGAGCGAAGGCGGAAATCAGGAAAAGAAAAAGGGCTTCTTCTCCCGGCTGGCCGCCGGCCTGCGCCGCTCGTCCAGTGGAATCTCGGAAAGCGTCACCGCTGTTTTCACAAAGAAAAAGCTCGACAGCCAAACCCTTGAAGCGCTTGAAGACGCCCTGATCGCCGCGGATCTGGGCGCGCCGATTGCCTTGCGCGTCACCCAACGCCTTGCGAAGGACCGCTTCGACAGGGAGGTCACGGATGAGGAGGTGAAAACCGTTCTCGCCGAGACCATCGCCGAAACCCTTCGGCCGCTTGAAGCGCCCCTGCACATCGGAGGCGGTTCGGATCCGGAAGTCGTTCTGTTCGTTGGCGTCAACGGGTCTGGCAAGACCACCACCCTGGGCAAGATCGCGGCCCGCATGGTGCGTGACGGCCAGTCGCCCCTGCTTGTGGCCGGGGACACATTCCGCGCCGCCGCTGTTGAGCAGATCGCCGTCTGGGGCGAGCGCGCAGGCGCGCCGGTCGAACGGCGGGAAATCGGCGCAGATGCCGCCGGCCTCGCTTTCGATGCGGTCCAGCGGGCCCGGCGCGAACACCTGGATGCCGTGCTGATAGATACGGCCGGCCGCCTCCAGAACCGCACTGAATTGATGGATGAATTGCGCAAGATCGTCCGCGTTCTGGGCAAGATGGACGAAACCGCCCCCCACAAGGTCATTCTGGTTCTGGACGGGACGGTGGGCTCCAATGCGATGTCGCAGGCCGCAGCCTTTCTGGAAGCGGCCCGTGTCACCGGCCTCATCATGACCAAATTGGATGGAACCGCGAAAGGCGGCGCACTGGTCCAGGTCGCCGAAAAATTCGCCCTGCCCATCCACGCCATCGGGATTGGCGAAGGCATTGATGACCTTCAACCCTTCAACGCCCGCGCTTTTGCGCGGGCGCTTGCAGGACTTGACGAGGCGTGACGCCCGAAATTGCCGGCGCAGCGGCCATGCTCGGCTCGGCCATGACCCATGCAGTAATGGGCATGCTGACCAAGTCCTCATCGGACAAGCTGGTCTTCCGTTCGGTGATGATGTCGACGAGTGCGATCCTCTTTTTGCCGCTTCTCTTCCTCCTGCCGCCGCCCCCCGCGGAGGCCTGGCCCTTCCTGATCATGGGCATGGGTCTGCATTTCGTGTTTCAGATGTCGATGATCTCCGCTTTTGAGCGCGGCGACATGAATCTGGTCTATCCGGTCATGCGCGGGGCCGCACCGGCATTGGCGGCGCTCTTTGCCTTCCTCATCCTGGGTGAAGCCCTTTCCATGTTGCAGATTGGCGGGCTGGCGCTCGCCTCGGCAACCATTATCGGATTTGCCTGGCCGGATCGCAGCAAGGCACCAAAAGTCACTGCGCTGGCATTCGCCGCGCTCGCTGCGCTGATGACCGCTCTGTATTCGGTCAACGACGCCTCCGGCGTCCGCGCCACAGGAAATCCGCTGACCTATCTGGCATGGTTTTCTCTCGTTACGGCCCTGCCGATTCTGATGACTGCACTGGTCCGGCGCGGGCGGTGCTGGCCGGACCTCGCTCGGCGGCAGTTTCGCAGCGCCGCACCAGCGGCAGTCCTTGGTGCTGCGTCTTACGGCTTGGCCCTGTTTGCGTTTTCCATTGCCGCTATAGGGCCGATGGCGGCCATGCGTGAAACATCGGTGGTATTCGGCGCCATCCTCGCCGCGCTCATTCTGAAAGAACCCTTCGGGATCAAACGCAGCCTTCTGGCAATCTTTCTGGCCGCCGGCCTCGTAATGCTTCAGGTTGGCTGACGGGAATCGGAGATAGCAGGTATGAGTCAGGCACGGAAAACCGCGGGACAGGGCGCACAATTACTAACCGATGTCGGTCCCGTCATTGCCTTCATTCTGGTCTATAATATCGGCCGGAATTTTGTCGGCGATCAGGCCATCTACTGGGCGACCGGCGTTTTCATGGCGGGTGTCGGCCTGGCGCTGGGTTATGCCGCCATCGTTCAGAAGCGTTTCCCGCCCATGCTCGTCGTGTCTGCCGTGATTGTGCTTTCCTTCGGCGGGCTGACCATCTGGCTGCAGGATCCGATTTTCGTCTATGTCAAACCGACCATCATCAACCTGCTCTACTCCTTCGCCATACTGGGCAGCTTCGCCTTCGGCTTCAATGTCTGGAAAGCCCTCTTCGGTTCCATCTTTACCCTGCCGGACCGGGTCTGGTGGATTCTGGCGGTCCGCTGGGCCCTGTTTTTCCAGATTCTTGCGCTGATCAACGAATTCCTGTGGCGCCACATCAATGACTCCGTGGTTCTGGAGAGCGCACGCTGGTTTCCCGGCCTCGCCTGGAGCGAGAGCGTCTGGGCCAATGGCAAGCTGGGAATTATGGCGCTGACATTCATTTTTGCGATGGCGAACATCCCGATCGCGCTCCGGCATCAGCCGGACGATGAAGACAAACAGGATGATCCGTCCCCGGCCGGAACGGCCTGATATCCGCAACTTCCGTATCCGGATCATTGTCATTGATCCGTGACACTCTTGCGTTAAGCTGCCCGCATCCGTGAACCGGAGGGGAGTGATCATGGGCAGCGACAAGACCTTCAATTTGTCGGAATCTCCCGGTCATCTCCTGCATCGCGCGCAACAGTTTGCAGCGGAACGGTTTGCCACGAATCTGTCCTCCGGAGACAAGCTCACCCAACGTCAATTCGCCGTTCTGGCTTCCGCAGCGGCCAATGAAGGCCTGACCCAGACCGATCTGGTCAGGGAAACCGGCATTGACCGCTCGACCCTGGCCGAGCTGGTCGCCCGCATGGCGATCAAAGGGCTGATCCGCCGCGAAGCGGTCGCTGGCGATGCGCGGGCCAACGCGATTTTCCTCACCGATGACGGGCGCGCCATTTACGAACGGGCATTGACCGGAGCGCGGCTGGCTGATGATGCCATTCTGTCCTCTCTGCCCAAGAACAAACGTGCCAGCTTCCTCGTCACGCTTCGCCGCATTGCGATGACCATCGAAGAGGATGAAGCCAAGGCCAAGGCCGAGCTGAAAAAGCTGAAAGAGGCCGCAAAAAAGGCCAAGAAGAAAGCCAAGAAGAAAGCCAAGAAGCAGGCCAAAAAGAAAAAGAAAGACAAGGAGGCCTAACGGCCCTCTTCAAGCGCGGGCAGGATCACCCGGCGCACGACATCGTCGGTCAGGGGCCCGGCCCAACGCGCACGGATCACGCCATCAGCACCGACCACGAAGGTTTCCGGAGCTCCCGTCACCCCCAGCTCGATCACCGCGACTCCTGCCGGGTCCCGCACGATTCCGGAAAACGGATTGCCAAGCCGCGTCAGGAAGGCATTGGCATTGGCATCGCTGTCGCGCCACGCAATGCCGTAGATCGGAACACCGGAACGTGCCAGATCGACAAGAACCGGATGCTCGACTTCACACGGCGGACACCAGGATCCCCAGACATTCAGAAGATAGGCTTCGCCCGTCAGGCCGGACGGTGTGAAACCGGAATGGCTGTTCAGCGCCTCCAGTTCGAATTCCGGCACTCTCTCCCCGACCAGCCGCATCGTCTGGATGCTTTCGGTGCGGGTGATGAGGGCGAAGGCCAGAAGGCCGGCCAGGCCGAACAACATCATGACAGGGACAAGCCGGAGCCAGCTCATTCCCCGGCCTCGTCTTCCTCACGTTTCAGATGCCGTTTGGCAGACACCCGCTCCTGCAGGATAAAGAACAGCAATCCGCCCACACCCAGCGCTGTCAGCGCATAGGATATCCAGACAAATTCCATATAGGCACCGGGTTCGATGACACCGCTCATGCACGCGCCTCCCTGAGCCGCTGCAGATTGGCGGCCTTGCGCGCCATGATCGCGCTGCGCATGCGGTAAAGCACCATCCAGGCGGCCAGCAAGGTGAAGCCGATTGCCATCAAGGCCAGTGGCAGAAGCTGGCTGCCGTGAATTTCCGGGCCATCGGCACGAAACACCGTCGCCCCCTGGTGCAGAATGCCATCCCACCATTCCACCGAGAAGCGGACAATGGGCAGATTGACCAGCCCGACCATGGCCAGAATCGCCGCGGACCGCGCCGCCAGGCGTTCATCCTCAATGGCGGCCCGCAGCGCGATATAGCCCAGAAACAGCAGAAACTGGATCAGCATGGAGGTCAGCCGGGCATCCCACACCCACCACGCTCCCCATGTCGGCTTGCCCCAGATCGCGCCGGTGATCAGGCACAGCGCTGCGAAAACCGCTCCGACCGGCGCAATCGAGGCCGCCGCAACATCCGCTAGATTGTGGCGCCAGATAAAGTAGACAAAGCTGGCCACGCCCATCGCGAAATAGAGTACGAGCGCTAGCCAGGCTGACGGCACATGCACATACATGATACGGATCGTATCGCCCTGGAAGCGGTCGACGGGCGATGAAAACAGGCCATACCACAGTCCGGCAGCAATCAGCGCCACAGCCAGCCAGCCGCAAACCGGTATTGCGATGCGCGCAAATTTCTCAAAACGCTGGGGGTTGGCGAGATAGCTGAACATGATGTTTGCACCCGTTAGCCTGCCCTGATCCGGCGGGCAAGCGCCAGATGGCCGCACTTAGTCCGCTTCGGCCGGAAGGAGGGGTTCGAGCGCATCACCGGCTTGCGTCAGGACAGCTCGCGACGGCGCGCCGTCAAAAACATCTGCCCAGTCTTCAGCCAGATACTCTTCGAAGACAGAGAGCGGCACAGGAACATCATATCCGCCCTCGGCATAGGATCCGACGGCATAGGGATCGAAATGGAAGATCAGGCCGCCTGCGGCATCACCTGATGTATTGGGCATCAGAGTAAACCCGGGAAAGGCGTCCAGCTCCGCCGCCAAAGAAGAAAGCCAGGTTTCACGCTCCATCGCTTCGTCGAAACCGGCACCGAGACGCTCACGCTTCATCGCCATCAACTCGCGGTAGACGGCATAGAATAGCGCCGTCAGCCCGGGCGAATCCGTAGCCGTGTCCTCCAGCAGGTCCGCCAGACCGGCCGGGCGGAGCCGGTCCGTTCGTGTCACGATCGGGTTGCTCCCCTGATTGGGATGTGCACCGCCCGTATAGTAGGACGTATTGCGATTCAGGCTCAAAACCTCCGGATGCGCAAAGGTCACGGCAATCCCGGTGTCACTGAAATAGGGATTCCAGCTCCAGGACGGAGCGTCTTCTGTCCAGCTCCGGTGGTCCTCGAGCGCCATCATTGCAAACTCGCCCATGTTGCCGAGTTCGTCCTCGCGTAGCGCGGTCAAAATGGCCGGATATTCGGCAAGCCGCGAGTCAATCTCTACCGATGCCGAATAGACACCCGGCATCCGGGCCTCGATCACTTCTGCAGTGGGAGGACTTTCCGGAGGCGGCTCTGTCTGCGCCAGAGCCGAAGGAATGGCCGCAATCAGAATTGCGCTGATCATCAGATTCTTCATGCCGGAATAGAAGCACAGGGCGGCAGGCTATTCCAGACGCGCCTTAAGTGCGGCCGAAATCGCAAAAGGTGCCAGAGCCGTCACAAAAAGGCTGACCGCACATGTCAGAAGCAGGTTGGCCGACGCTGCAGCGTCTCCGATGCCTGCCGCGCGGCCAGCGCTGGCGGTAAAGACCATAAGCGGTATGGCGAGGGGTGCCGCAATCAGGGCGATCACCAGCCCACCGCGCCGCGCACCTGCAGACAAGGCCGCTGCGATGGCCACCAGAAAGGCGAGGCCCGGGATGGCCGCGGCCAGCGCCAGCGCCAGCATGCCTGCAGCTTCGGCCGGTAGTCCGAAAGCAATGCCACCGCCCAGCCCCACCAGCGGCAACGGCCACAGCGTTGCCAGTGCCGTGCCCAGGACCTTGGCCAGCGCGACCACGGAAAGCGGCAGGCCTGACAGGCCATAGGTCTCGAGCGTCCCGTCGGCCACATCTTCACCAAACAACCGTTCAGCCCCCTGCAGCACGGCCAGCAAGGCCGCAAAACAGATCACGCCCGGCCCCGCGGCCTGCAGCGTGGCCTGTGACTGGCCGATGGCGAGCGGTGCCAGCGTCAGGCTGGCGATAAAAAAGGCCGCAGGAGCCGCCGGTCCGCCCCCACCGGCAAAGGCCAGCCGCGCCTCACGCAGGAAAATCGCGCCCGCCCTCACCGTGTCAGCTCCTGAATGCGGGCATCGGGCCAGTCCAGTGCCTGGTGCGTGGCGGCGACCACCAGCCCGCCGCGGCCAAGATGCGCCGTGACAGCCAAAGACAGCTTCTCCCGCCCGTCTGCATCAAGCGGGGCGGCTGGTTCATCCAGCAGCCACACCGGCCGGTTCTGGACCAGGATTCGCGCCAGCGCCGCGCGGCGTTTCTGACCTTGGGACAATCGCCGGGATGGCCTGTCGGCCAGCGCTTTCAGTCCCATTGCAGCCATTGCACCGGGCACATTGGCAGTCATTCCCGACAGTTTTGACCAGAAGGCCAATGACTGGCGCGGGCTCTCATCCGGTTTCAGGGCATTGTCATGACCCAGAAACGCGCAAACGGCGGGAGCCGCCTCGATGGCCGGGACATCCCCATAGCGAATATCGCCGGATGCCGGCCGCAAAACTCCGGACAGTGCGCGCAAAAAGGTGGTCTTGCCCACGCCATTGCGGCCGAGAAGCACCAGCGCCTCACCGGCTTCCACGCGCAGCGACAGGCCGGAAATCAACGGAATTCCGCCGCGCTCGAGCGACAGATCGCTGACCGTCAGCGGCAAGGGGTCAAAATCCGGAAGTGTCATCTTCTGCGATTTCACCCGGCCTGACCCCGGGGTCAAGGCGGATTGGCTAACAGACCGCATTGCAGCCGGGCGCGGCGGGGTCTAAAACCCCCTCAAACAGACAGGCCCCGTTTGCGATACTCGTTCGCATTCCAACCGATAAGGATGCTCTCAATGGCTTCACTCGACAGCTTCAATTGCCGCCGCAACCTCGATGTGGATGGAAAAACCTATGTGTATTTCGATCTGAAGGAGGCTGAGCGCAACGGGCTGGACGGGGTCTCGAAACTGCCCGCCTCGTTGAAGGTTCTGCTCGAAAACCTCTTGCGCAACGAGGATGGCACCACGGTGACGAAGTCGGACATCGAGGCGATGGCCAAATGGGTGCAGGAGCGCAAGTCCACGACCGAGATCGCCTATCGCCCCGCCCGCGTGCTGATGCAGGACTTTACCGGCGTGCCGGCCGTCGTCGACCTGGCCGCCATGCGCGATGCCGTGAAAGAGCTGGGCGGCGACCCGGAGAAGATCAATCCGCTGGTGCCGGTCGATCTCGTCATCGATCACTCACTGATGGTGGACGTGTTCGGGTCTGAAGACGCCTTCAAGCGCAATGTCGAACGCGAATACGAGCGCAATGGCGAGCGTTACAAATTCCTGAAATGGGGCGCGAGCGCCTTTGACAATTTCCGCGTTGTCCCGCCGGGCACCGGCATCTGCCACCAGGTCAATCTCGAATATCTCGCCCAGACCGTGTGGACCCGGGAAGAAGATGGCGAAACCATCGCCTATCCCGACACGCTTGTGGGCACGGACAGCCACACCACCATGGTCAACGGCCTGTCGGTTCTCGGCTGGGGTGTCGGCGGGATCGAAGCCGAAGCCGCCATGCTCGGCCAGCCCGTCTCCATGCTGATCCCCGAAGTCATCGGCTTCAGACTGACCGGAAAACTGCCGGAGGGCGCAACGGCGACCGACCTTGTGCTGATGGTGGTCCAGATGCTTCGTGAACGCGGTGTGGTCGGCAAATTCGTCGAATTCTATGGCGAGGGCCTCGACCATCTTACGTTGGCCGATGAGGCCACGATCGCCAACATGGCCCCTGAATATGGCGCCACCTGCGGCTTCTTCCCGGTCGACCACGAAACCCTGGCCTATCTCGCCGACACCGGCCGGGACCCGGAGCGCGTCAAACTCGTGGAAGCCTATTCAAAGGCGCAGGGACTCTTCCGTCCGGAATACGAAACCGATCCTGTCTTCACCGACACGCTGGAGCTGGACCTGTCCGAAGTGGTGCCGTCCCTTGCCGGACCGAAGCGCCCGCAGGACCGCGTGCCGCTGGACGGCGCCTCCGATGCCTTTGCCCAGGTCCTGCATGATGAATTCGACAAGCTGTCGGAAGGCCACAAGCGGGCCAAGGTCGAGGGGACGGAATACTCGATCGGCCATGGCGATGTCGTCATCGCGGCCATCACCTCCTGTACCAACACCTCCAACCCGTCTGTCATGCTGGGCGCCGGTCTTCTGGCCCGCAATGCCATCCAGCGCGGGCTCAAGGTCAAGCCGTGGGTGAAAACCTCACTGGCACCGGGATCCCAGGTCGTGACCGACTATCTCGCCCGGGCGGGCTTGCAGGATGATCTGGATGCGCTGGGCTTCCAGCTGGTCGGATATGGCTGCACGACCTGTATCGGCAATTCCGGCCCGCTGCCGGAACCGATTTCGAAAGCCGTCAAGGAAGCTGACCTCGTCGCGACATCCGTGCTCTCCGGAAATCGCAACTTTGAAGGCCGCATCAGCCCGGATGTGCGCGCCAACTATCTCGCTTCACCGCCGCTCGTGGTCGCCTACGCCATCGCCGGTTCCATGAATGTGGACCTCCTGAATGATCCGATCGGCTATGATGAGGAGAACGAGCCGGTCTTCCTGAAGGAAATCTGGCCGACCACAGCGGAGATCAGTGAGGCGGTGCGCACCGCCGTGACGCCGGACATGTTTGCCTCGCGCTATGGTGACGTCTTCAAGGGGGATGACATCTGGGCCAATATCGAGGTCACCGGCGGCCAGACCTATGACTGGGATATGGGCTCGACCTATATACAGAACCCGCCCTATTTCGAAGGCATGACGATGGATGCGGCGGCTCCGCAAAGCATTGAAAATGCACGAATACTAGGGCTTTTTGGCGATTCCATTACCACCGACCACATTTCGCCTGCAGGATCGATCAAGGCGGACAGCCCAGCCGGAACCTATCTTCAGGAACACCAGGTCGCACCCCGTGATTTCAATTCCTACGGCTCACGCCGCGGCAATCACCAGGTCATGATGCGCGGCACCTTCGCCAATATCCGTATCAAGAACCGGATGTTTGACGGTCTCGAGGGCGGCTATACGAAGAAGTGGCCCGGCGGTGAGAAGACCGACATCTATCACGCCGCCATGGACTACAAGGCCGAAAATACGCCGCTGGTCATTATCGGCGGCAAGGAATACGGCACTGGCTCTTCGCGGGACTGGGCCGCCAAAGGCACCCGCCTGCTTGGGGTTCAGGCCGTGATCGCCCAGAGTTTCGAGCGCATTCAC
>WGNH01000003.1 GCA_016124665.1 Alphaproteobacteria bacterium
CTGCGCCGCAAAGAAGGTGGCCGAAGCGATCTTGCTGCTTTCGCCCCGCGCTTCCGTCGAGGCGAGAGCGGAGACGAGCATGGTGCCGCCGAAGCAATAGCCAACTGTGTTGACGCTGTCCTCGCCAGTGGCGTCCTTGACCTGGTCGATCGCGGTGAACAATCCCTGCTCGATATAGTCCTGAAAGCTCTTGTCTCTCAGTTCGGGCCCCGGATTGACCCATGAGATAAGAAAAACGGTGAAGCCCTGCTGGGTCAGCCAGCGCACCATGGAATTCTTGGGGCGCATGTCCATGATATAGAATTTATTGATCCAGGGCGGGGCGATGAGGAGCGGCCGGGCCTTTACCGCATCGGTCGTCGGCTCATACTGGATGAGTTCGAATATCTCGTTCCGGAAAACGACTTTTCCCTCGGTGGCCGCCAGGTCGACGCCGACCTTGAACCCTTCCATATCGGTCTGGGTCAGGGCCAGCCGTCCGCCGCCCTTTTCCAGATCGCTGGCCAGATTGGCGAGGCCCTTGGTGAGGTTTTCGCCCTTGGACTGCATGGTTTCGCGAATGACGTCTGGATTGGTCAGTGCAAAGTTTGTCGGTGCGAGCGCATCGACCATCTGTTTGGTCAGAAACTCCACCTTTCGCTTGATGGCCGGATCGACGCCTTCCACACCATGGACAAGGCCCATGAGGAAATTCTGGTTCAGAAGATAGGATTGCTTGATGGCGTCGAAGACCGGATTCTCGCTCCAGTCCTCGCTGCGCCAGCGCTTGTCGCCGGGATCGGGGCTGACGACCGGCTCGGACTCACCGGCGAGAAAGCGTTTGGACGTATTGGTCCAGAGGTCCAGATATCCGGTGAGCAAACCGGCCTGAGCCTCCATCATTTTTTCAGGATCAGAGACGATTTTGGACCAGACTTGGCCAAGTTCCGGTGTCGTATTGATGGCTTGCGTGTCCGGCATCTCCACCTTGCCGTCCAGCGCCTTGCGCATCGAATCCGACATCAGTTTCTGACTTTTCAGGGCCGCCTGCATCAGATTGCGGGACATGTGATCCAGCGCTTCGATATCGGCCGGGTTCATGGCGGCGAAACTGTAGCCGCCATGTGTGGCGTCAGCCTTCGGCGCTGCGGCAGACTTTGCGGTGCTCTTCGATGCGGCTGGCTTTTTCCTTGACGCGGTCTTGCGGGGTTTGCGCTTGGCGGCTGGTTTCTTTTCTTCGGCCATGAAAAGGACTCTCCAATCTGTGCACAGGCGGGTGACAGCGATCCCTGACAGCGTATAGATAGCGCCAGCGGCGTCCAGCACCGGAGCACGGCTTTGACCCGAATAATTATCCTTCTTGGCCCCTTGCTGCTCGCAGCCTGCGCGACGCCGGCATTGCCCGGCGGTTTCGAGGAGGAACAAAGCTGGTTTGATGCGCGCGTCGAGGAAGGGGCGAGTGCGGATGATGCGCCCGCTGCCATTCCGGACAAATTGCCATCTATCAGCGCAGAACAATTGCGCCAGTCTGCTGCGGATGTGCTGGAAGCGCGTGATGCGGTCTCCGCAGATGAACGCGCAACGCGTGAGCCCGGAAGCGACACAGAAGCCTATGCAGAGGAAGCGCGTCAGCGCGCTGAACCGCCTAACCCGATCGACTGATTTTCATTCCGGAGCTGGATATATGAGTGACGCCCGAAATCTTGAACGTCTTGCGCTGGATGCGGTCAGCGCAGCTGAAGCCGCGGCCATTGCTGCCTCCCTTCATATCGGCGGTGGCGACAAGGAGGCGGCCGATCAGGCAGCTGTTGATGCGCTTCGGAACGGTCTGAACGCGATGGCCATGAAGGGCCGGATTGTGATCGGCGAAGGCGAACGCGATGAAGCGCCAATGCTCTACATCGGCGAAGAAGTCGGAACCGGTGACGGGCCGGAGATCGATATCGCACTTGACCCGCTGGAAGGCACATCGCTGACTGCCAAGGGGATGGCCAATGCGCTTGCCGTCGTGTCGTTCGCGCCGCGGGGTGGTCTGCTCTATGCGCCCGACACCTACATGGACAAGATCGCCGTCGGTGGCGGACTGCCAGCGGGTGTGATCGATCTCGACCAATCTCCGTCCGAGAATGTGAAGGCCATCGCGAAAGCCAAAGGCGTACCACCTGCAGAAATCCGCGTTTGTGTACTCGAACGCGAACGCCACGAGCATATCGTCGCCGATATCCGGACCACCGGCGCGCGGGTGATCATGATCCCCGATGGCGATGTGAATGGTGTGATTTCGACAACGATACCCGAGACGGGAATCGATCTCTATGTCGGCCAGGGCGGCGCGCCGGAAGGCGTACTGGCGGCCACGGCCCTGCGGTGCGTGGGCGGACAGATGCAAGCCCGGCTTTTCTTCCGCAATGATGTCGAGCGCTCCCGGGCCGCAAAAACCGGCATAACTGATCTTGATCGTAAATATGACCTTGCCGAACTGGCGTCATCCGACTGCCTGTTCGTGGCGACGGGGGTGACTGAAGGTGATCTTGTAGAGGGCGTGCGCCGCCGGAATGGCCAGATCAGCACCGAAACCCTGATCATGCAGTCTTCGGGGTCCATCGTCCGGCGGATCCGGACCGTGCGGCCGGCATAGGTCAGAGGATGGCCGGCGGCTTCTCGGTTCAGCAATCGCTTTCCGGCAAGAGCTGGCGCCTGCGCGAACTGGATGACCAGGTCATCTCTGACATCCGCCGCAAGGCCGGGGTGGATGAGATTGTCGCGCGCATGCTGGCGGCACGGGGCATCGCACCGGATGATGCCGCGGCCGTGCTCAACCCGACCCTGCGCCATTTTTTTCCTGACCCGTCCTCGTTTCAGGACATGGATAGAGCCGCTTCGTCCATCTGGGATGCGGTGGACGCAGGCAAAGTCCTGGCTGTGTTCGCGGATTATGATGTCGATGGCGCAACGTCTGCCGCACAGCTCATCCGTTATTTCCGGCAGCTGAACCAGTCCCTGCAGCTGTATGTCCCGGATCGCGTGGAAGAGGGCTACGGGCCGTCTGCGGAAGCGTTTGCCCGGCTGAAGGCGCAGGGAGCAGAATTCGTGATCACGGTTGATTGCGGGGCTGCAGCCCATGAGCCGCTTGAAGCGGCTGCCGCGATGGGCCTCGATGTGGTGGTGGTCGATCACCATTTGATGAGTGCCGACCTGCCTCCCGCTCTGGCGATCGTGAATCCCAATCGTCCGGATGACACGTCCGGATGTGGTCATATGGCTGCTGCGGGTGTGACTTTCGTTCTGCTCGCGGCCCTGAACCGGGAAGGCCGCCGCCGCGGCAAGTTCGGCCATACTGACGAGCCTGACATTCTCGCCCTGGCGGATTTGTCAGCGCTTGGCACGCTTTGCGATGTTGTCGCGCTCCGGGACATCAACCGGGCGATCGTCTCCCAGGGCTTGAAGGTCATGCGCAACTGGTCTCACCCGGGTTTGAGGGCGCTTGCGGAGGTAGGCGGATTGACCGGAGATCCGTCAGCCTATCATCTGGGATTTCTGCTGGGACCGCGGATCAATGCCGGCGGAAGGGTCGGACGGGCGGATCTTGGTGCGCGGCTATTATCCAGCGATGATCCGGCAGAATGCGC
Source organism: Alphaproteobacteria bacterium (assembly GCA_016124665.1). Taxonomy (GTDB): domain Bacteria; phylum Pseudomonadota; class Alphaproteobacteria; order Caulobacterales; family Maricaulaceae; genus Hyphobacterium. The sequence continues at coordinate 3,609 of WGNH01000003.1, forward strand.
TGAAATCGCTGCCGAACTCGATGCGCTGAACGCGGAACGCAAACAGATCGAAGCCGATGTTCTGGACGCCGCACAAGCCCAGATCATGGCCGCTGGTGACACCGATGCGCCGCTGCTGATTGCACGGGGCGAGGGGTGGCATCCGGGCGTGATCGGCATTGTGGCCGGGCGTTTGAAGGAACGTTTTGGCCGCCCGGCCATCGTTATCGGGACTGAAAACGGCATCGGCAAGGGATCGGGCCGGTCCGTCTCGGGCGTGGATCTGGGCAGCGCTATCGGGGCGGCAAAGGCGGATGGCCTTCTGACGGCGGGAGGAGGGCATCCCATGGCAGCCGGCCTGACGATTGACGCGCGCCGTATTGATGAATTGCAGGCCTTTCTGGCCGCTCGCCTGCAGGCAGAATGGGACGCATCGCATGAGGCCCGTGCGATGATGCTGGATGCGATTCTGACGCCATCCGGTGCCAGCGTCGATCTGGCGGAACGAATCATGGCGGCGGCCCCGTTCGGACAGGGCTTTCCCGAGCCGCGTTTCGTGATGCCGGATGTGCGCATCGCCTATGCCGAACGGGTCGGCGCGGATCATGTCCGCTTCAGCCTTGCGGACGGCAGCGGGCAGAGGATCAATGGCATTATTTTCCGGCAAGCTGACCAGCCGATCGGCGAAGCATTGCTGGGAAATGCGGGAGGTGTCTGGCACGCTGCGGGGCGATTGAAGCTGGATGAATGGCGCGGAAACCGCCGCGTGCAGTTTCACCTCGAAGATCTCGCTGCGGCGGACTGAAAATCCCTGTCATGTGACGCTTGCGTGTCGGCGATGAAGTCGATATATCACGCCCTCCGATCGCGCGGTCCCTTCGTCTATCGGTTAGGACGCCAGGTTTTCAACCTGGAAAGAGGGGTTCGATTCCCCTAGGGACTGCCATCGGCTTCTCCGTATTATCCGGGCGCATCTGGTTGTGACTCAGTCGCAATATCGAGTAATTCCGTGGAAAAGTGTTCTAAGCGGCCTTCATGATATCATTCCAAGTGCAGGGATCTGAAAAATAATCCGGATTGCGCTTGCCGGTTCATAATGATGAACAAACATTATTCCCTTTCATGACGAAATCGTTACAGTAATTCCCCTGACAGTTGTGTTGTGGGGATTATCATGGCGGGGGAATGTGATTCCAGCCTCGAAGAGCTGGCCGCAGTCGTTGAGGGGCGGGTGAAATGGTTCGATCCATCCCGAGGTTATGGTTTTATCGAAACAGGTGACGGTCTGGGTGACGTGCTGCTGCATGCCAGCCGGCTGCGCATGTCCGGCCGCGCTACAGCCCCCGAAGGGGCCTATGTCAGATGTCTGGCCATAAACGGGGACAAGGGCCGGCAGGCGGTCGAGATCATGTCTCTGGAAGGCGGTGTCGAGACGGCGCCCCGGCCGCGGCGGTTTCATCCGCGCCGCGAGCCCGAAGCCGGTGTCAGTGCAGCGGTCGTCAAATGGTTTGATGCTGACCGGGGCTATGGCTTTCTCGATGTGGATGGTGTGGAAGGCGATGTCTTCCTGCATGCTGCAACGCTGCGCAAAGCCGGTATTGACGAGGTCCACCCCGGCGAGACGATGCAGGCCAGGTGCGCCGACGGACCGAAGGGCATTCTGGCAGCCGAAGTCTACCCCAAACAATACGTCTGAAATGACAGCCATAGGCAATTGCGGAATTGCCTCCCGGCAGCTAGCTTGCGCGGCATGAAACGCTTTCTGATTTCCGCAGTTTTCGCGCTTGTTGCGCCTGCTGCTTTCGCCCAGCTGCCGCCTGCACCTGTGGGTGATCCCGCACATCCTGAAACCGTCATCGAGTTTGGCGCGCCGGAAACGGTCATTGTTCAGACTGACGAAGGGGATGTCGTCTTCGATGCGCTGATTGCTGACAGTGATGAAGAGCGTCAGCGCGGCCTGATGTTCCGGGAAGCGCTCGCCGACAATGAGGGCATGCTGTTCAATTACGGTGAGGTCCAGACGGTTTCGATGTGGATGCGCAATACGCTCATTCCGCTGGATCTGATCTATATCGCGCCGGATGGTGAAATTCTGAAAATCATCGCCAATGCCCAGCCGCATTCCCTGCGTCCCCTGGGATCGGATTTCCCGGTTCTCGGCGTGCTGGAAGTGCGCGGCGGCCTGACCCGTGATGCCGGCATCCGTCCCGGTGACATTGTCCGTCATGCCATGTTCGACAATATCGAAGTGGCTGAAACCGAAGAGGTTTTGGATGAAGGTGATGCATCGGAGGCTGATAGCGATCCAGGTGCCGATGTACCGGCTGCACCTGAAGACGAGTGATTGGCTTGCCAGTCCGCCAGGACACCACTAAACACCGCCGGACGATAACGGAATTCATCTGTCGGGGCGTGGCTCAGTCTGGTAGAGCACTCGGTTTGGGACCGAGGGGTCGCAAGTTCGAATCTTGCCGCCCCGACCATTAATTCTGGAGGCCTTGAGGGCTGTCATGTTTGCAAAGATCTACCGCCCCTCTCGCACCGCCATGCAATCGGGACAAGCGAAGACCCGCGCATGGGTCCTCGAATTCGAGCCGTCCATGGCCAAACGCCCGGATCCGCTCATGGGCTGGAATTCATCGTCGGACATGTCCGCTCAGATCCGCCTCAAATTCGACGACAAGGACCAGGCTGTGGCCTATGCCAACAAGTATGGCATTCCTTTCCGCGTAACCGAGAAACCGGAAATCAGGCGCAAGCCGAAAACCTATGCGTCGAATTTCGCCGCTGACCGGAAAGAACCCTGGTCGCATTGATGCCGGTTCGAGTGCGGCCAGCCGCGCGCACGGCCCCGTAGCTCAACTGGATAGAGCACCGGACTTCTAATCCGACGGTTGCAGGTTCGAGTCCTGCCGGGGTCGCCAGTTTTCAGGCGCTGGCACTGATCGCCTGCTCAAGGTCGGTCCACAGATCCTCGACATTCTCGAGGCCGATGGCGAGGCGGATCAATGCGCCGTCATGAGCGGTCCGGAAATGGCGGCGCAATTGCGGATCGCAATGGACGGCGAGGCTTTCAAAACCGCCCCAGGAAAACCCCAGGCCGAAAATCCCCAGCGCATCGAGAAACCGTTCGCTCCGCGCAATGTCCCAACCTGCAAACTCAACGCTGAACACGCCTGCGGGCGCGGTGAAATCCCGGAGATAGAGCGCGTGGTCGGGATGGTCATCCCGGGCCGGATGGATGATTGAAGCAACTGCCGGATGGTCCGCAAGCCGCCGGGCAATTTCGAGGGAATTGCGGGCGCTTTTCTCCATGCGTAATTCAAGTGTCCGCAGGCCACGCAATGCCAGGAAGGCATCATCCGGCGAGACGTAAAGTCCCATGCGCCATTCGGCCTGTTTCAGGCGTTTTGCTGCTTCACCCCGCGCCAGCACTGCGCCCATGATGACGTCGGAATGGCCGCCGACATATTTGGTGAGGGACTGGGCGGCATAATCGGCCCCGAGATCCAGCATGTTGGCATTAAGCCCGGCCGACCAGGTATCATCAACCATGATGCGGGCCCCGGTTCTTGCGGCCGCCCTGGAGATTGCCGGGATGTCCTGGACCTCGAAGGTCAGCGAGCCGGGCGATTCACAGAAGACCAGTTGGGTATTGTCTTTGATTTGTTCACTGATCCCGGCTCCCGCCCGGGGGTCATAGAATTCCACCTCCACGCCCCAGCGCGCCACGGTGTCGGTCAGGAACATGCGGGTCGGGCCATAAAGGCTGTCCGATGCGAGCACATGGCCGCCCGCGCTTACCTCGGCGATGGCGGTCAGGGTCATGGCTGACAGGCCGGAGGGCGTCAGAGCGCAGTAATCTGCCCGCTGCATTTCGCACAGCGCACTGCGTAGCGCGTTCTGGCTCTCCGTGCCGAAACGCCCGTAGAGCGGCGTGCCGTCCGGGCGGTTGTAGAGCTCCTTTGCCGTCCCGGCCAGAATGGTGGAGGCGCGGTCCACAGGCGCATTGACGGGCCGGGTTCCATGGTGCGGACGGCCAGCCCGCGTTAATTGGGTGTCGCGCTTCATTCGATTCCCCGTTAAACACGTCATAGAGGTTCGTTCATTCAACAGGAGTTTTTGTCCGGTGTCGCCCTTGACCTTCCTGTCGCCGCGCCGTCTGCGCGAAGCCGCCATTGTGATGCTGGGCGGTCTGGCCGGGTTTGCGGTGGACACCGGAGAGGTGGCGCAATCGGGATCGACCATGCGGGCCATCGAGACACGTGGCGTGTTGCTCTGCGGTGTGGATGGCGGCCTGGCCGGATTTGCCAGCCGTGATGAAGATGGAAACTGGTCCGGTTTTGATGCCGATCTCTGTCGCGCCTATGCTGCTGCCATCCTCGGCGATGCCCGGGATGTCCGTTTTGTTCCGGTCACAACCGCGGAGCGGTTCAATGCTCTGGCAGATGGCGAGATTGATATCCTGATCCGCAATACCAGCTGGACTTTTGCGCGGGATGTGGGCCAGGGCTTCGATTTTGCCGGCATTGCCTATTATGACGGCCAGGGTTTCATGGTGCCGGCTGATCTCGGCATATCCAGCGCCCGCGACATCAATGGTGCCCGCATTTGCGTGCAGGGCAGCACGACCACGGCGCTCAATCTTCAGGATTTCATTGCTGCGAACGCCCTGACTGTCGAAGTGATCGAATACCCGACGGCACAAGCCGGTCTGGATGGCTATGCGAGCGGTGAGTGTGATGTCTATACCAATGATTTGTCGTCGCTGGCCGGGCTGCGTGTCAGCCTCGAGGATACCTCCGGTCATGTTCTTCTGCCGGATGTGATCTCCAAGGAACCGCTCGGACCGGTTATCCGTTCCGGGGATTCGCAGTTTCTCGACATATCCCGGTGGATACTGTTCTCACTCATCGCGGCCGAAGAATTCGGCGTCACATCCGCCAATGCCGAAACCGCCGCCGGAACCAGCAATAACCGCGAGATCCGGCGGTTGCTGGGAGAGGAGGACAATTTCGGAGAACGCCTGGGCCTGGCCCCCGATTTCGCGGTCACAATGATCAGTTCAACCGGCAATTATGGCGAAATATTCGACCGTAATCTGGGCCAGGGCTCGGCCCTGGGCCTGCGGCGCGGTCTCAACGCACAGTGGACCGAAGGCGGGCTGCTGTATTCGCCGCCTTTCCGCTAGGCAGTCAGCCAGGGCGGAACCGGAAGTCCTTTTTCCTTCAGGAATTCGGGGTTGTAGAGTTTGCTCTGATAGCGCGAGCCATGATCACACAAGATGGTCACAATGGTATGGCCCGGCCCCATTTCGCGGGCCATACGCACGGCTCCGGCAATATTCACACCGGCCGATCCGCCAAGGCAAAGCCCTTCCTCCTCCACCAGATCGAACAGGATGGGCAGGGCTTCCTCATCCGCGATCCGCCAGGCCTGATCCACCGCAACGCCTTCGAGATTTGCCGTAACCCGGCTCTGACCGATGCCTTCGGTGATGGATGTCCCGGAGGCACATAATTCACCCTCGGCATAGAAGCCATAAAGGGCGGCTCCGCCCGGATCGGCCAGTCCGATCCGGATATCGGGATTGCGTTCCTTGAGCGCCATCGAGACGCCACCGATGGTTCCGCCCGAACCCACCGCGCAGACAAAGCCATCAACCCGGCCCTCCAGCTGATTCCAGATTTCCTGACCGGTTGTGTCATAATGGGCTTTGCGGTTGGCGGTATTATCGAACTGATTGGCCCAGATGGCCCCATTGGGCTCGGTCCGGTTCAGTTCCTCCGCCAATTGACCCGAATAGCGCGCATAATGGTTGGGATTGGCATACGGCACCGCATCAACCTCGATCAGCTCGGCCCCCATCAGGCGGATCGCGTCTCTTTTTTCTTTTGACTGGGTGCGCGGAAAAACGATGACCACGCGATAGCCCAGGGCGGCTCCGATCATGGCCAGGGCAATGCCGGTATTGCCGGCCGTCCCCTCGACAATCGTTCCGCCGGGTCTGAGTGCGCCGGATTTTTCAGCTTCCCGGATAATCCCCAGCGCGGCGCGGTCCTTTACCGATCCGCCCGGATTGAGAAATTCGGCCTTCCCCAGAATTTCGCATCCGGTTTCCCGGGACGCTTTCTGCAAACGAAGCAGCGGCGTGTTTCCGATCAGGTCGATGATATTGCGGGCAGGTTTCATGGGGATATCCAGATGATGACCGGCAGAAGGTATGGGCGCAAAAAGCCGGCTGCAAGGATTGTCCGCGCATTGTGATCCGGAATGGCGGCATGGGCGTAATAATTGGCAAACAGAGTGGAGTTGGATGATTGCGTTCGGATCTTGATTCTCAATGGATTGTGGATCGCGCCAGCGGTGCGGCACCTCTGGCAGTATGCGTGCTGGTCGACAGTGCCGCAGAAATCAACCCGCTGATCCGCTCGCGCCTGGAGCTGGCCGATCAGATCGGCGCCGTCCTTATGGCCGATGATTTCCGGGGCGATGTGATGTCCGCGGTGCCTGAACCTGTCGAAGACATCCGGACGGATGTATTGGGCAATCCTGATCCGCTCTTTCCTTCCGCTCTCCGTCGCTATGGTTTCGATGCATCTGCCAGCCCGTGGCGGAGCAAGCTGGGTGGCGTTCAGGGCCGCAAGGTGAAGCGGTTATGCGAGCCGGGCGTGGATGCACGGCTATTCAAAATCCGGCCGGGTGCAGCGATCCCCCATCATGATCATTATGGTCAGGAATTGACGCTTGTGCTGCAGGGTGGCTTTTCGGATGAAAAGGGCGTCTATCATCGCGGCGATGTCTGTGCCGGGCAGGCGGGCGAGCCGCACACGCCTGTAGGACTGGCCGGTGAGCCCTGTATCTGTTTTGCTGTTTCTCTCGGCGGTTACCGGTTCCGGAATCCGCTGATGTCCATTGCTGCAAGGATGTTGTCATGATGCGCTTAATTCTGACCGGCACGGTGTGGATCGCGGCCCTTGTGTCCCCGGCCATGGCGGCCAATCGCGAGGCTGTTCCGGATACGGGAACGATTGCCTTCGATGTGTTCCGGGGCGACAGCCGGTTTGGCACTCACATTCTCCGGTTTGAAGAAAACGGGGATGAATTGCGGGTCACAACCGATGTCGAACTCCGGGTCCGGATCGGTCCGGTCACTGTGTTCCGGTACGAGCATGATGCGGTCGAAGTCTATGAGGATGGCCGCCTGACGCGGATTGACTCCACAACCCTGAAGGATGGCGAACAGCTCAGTGTCAGCCTTTCGCGCAATGGCGATGTGTTTTCAGGTCTGGGATCAGACGAGGACGGCAACCGTCAGCCTGTCAGCCTCCCGGCGTCGCTGACGCCTTCGAGCCACTGGGCGGGCTATGCGCCCGGGCTTGATACGGTGATCAATACCGAAACCGGGAACGAAATGCCGGTGACCATCACCGAGCTGGGCATGACAAATATCGAGGTCGGCGGACGGCAGATCGAAGCGCGGCACATCCGGCTGGAAGGCTCGCTCACACTCGAGCTCTGGTATGATGCCAATGGGGAATGGGTCAGAAGCCGGTTTTCCGCGCGGGGACAGGACATCACCTATGTCCGCCGGGACATTTGAGCCCATCAGGCGGCTGCATCCGGCTCATTCTGGGTGATCAGTTATCAGCATCGGTCTCATCGCTGCGTGATTATACCGCCGGCGACGTCATCCTGATGGCCGAGGTTGATGAAGAAGCCGGCTATGTGGCTCACCACAAGAAGAAAATTGCCTTTCTGTTTTCGGCCATGCGCCATTTTGCAGCGGATTTGTCCGGACAGGGATATGATGTCCGTTATGTGAAGCTGGATGATTGCGGCAATTCAGGCACGCTGTTCGGTGAAGTCGAGCGGCTGATTTCCGATACGGGCAGTGCATTTGCGGGCCTCATCATTACCTCGCCCGGGGAATGGCGGCTGCTGGACGAAATGCGTCAGTGGTCCAAACGTCTGGATCTGCCCGTGCATATTCGTCCCGATGATCGTTTCATCTGCCCGCTGGCCCGATTCAATGACTGGGCCGAGGGGCGTACACGCCTGACGATGGAGTATTTCTACCGCGAGATGCGCCGGGAGACCGGGTTATTGATGGGGGGCAGCAAGCCTGCAGGCGGGCAGTGGAATTTCGACAGGGAAAATCGCAAACGCCTTCCGGAGTCGATGGAAATACCGGAGCGGCCCCGTCATCCGAGAGACGAGATCACCAATGATGTCATCCGGCTGGTCTCGGAGCGGTTTTCCGCTCATTTTGGCGACCTGGAGCCCTTTCACTATGGTGTCACCGCTGAGGCAGCCGGGACGGATCTGGATTTCTTCCTGAAGGCGTGTCTGCCACAATTCGGGGATTATCAGGATGCCATGGCCAGGGGAGAAGCCTTCCTCTTTCATTCGGTGATATCGCTATATCTCAATTGCGGTCTGCTGAATCCGATGGACGTTTGCCGCAGGGCTGAAAAGGAATGGCAGGCCGGCCGCGCGCCCCTCAATGCGGTGGAAGGCTTTATCCGGCAAATTCTGGGCTGGCGCGAATATGTGCGCGGGCTCTACTGGCTGAAAATGCCTGATTATGCCGAGACAAACCATCTCGAAGCCCGACGGCCGCTTCCGTCATTCTACTGGAGCGGCGACACACAGATGGCCTGTGTCCGTGATGCCGTGGAAACCACGCGCAAGCATGCCTATGCGCACCACATCCAGCGTCTGATGATTACCGGCAATTTCGCGCTTCTGGCAGGGATTGATCCTATAGCCGTCGAGGAATGGTATCTGGCAGTCTATGCCGATGCCTATGAATGGGTGGAATTGCCAAACACGCATGGGATGGCGCTGTTTGCTGACGGCGGAATGATGGCCACCAAGCCCTATGCGGCCAGCGGGGCCTATATCAACCGGATGTCGGATTATTGCCGCGGCTGCCGTTATTCAGTCAGCCAGAAAAACGGACCGAACGCCTGTCCGTTCAACTATCTCTACTGGAATTTCCTGATCGAGAATGCGGACAGGCTGAAGGGAAATCAACGCCTGTCCATGCCCTATCGCAATCTGGCTAAAATGAGTGTCGAAAAAAAGACGGCGATCCGGGAGGACAGCCGCTGGTTTTTCGAGGAGATCGGAATCGCCTAACGGCTGAGCGCGTATTGCGCCACGTCGATGCGCCCGGTGCGGAAACCGGCCTCGCAATAAGCGAGGTAGAATTCCCACATCCGTCGGAAGCGGTCATCGAAACCCATCGGCTTGATCTCATCCCAACTCGCCGTGAACCGCTTCATCCATTCGGCCAGCGTATCTGCATAGTCGGTGGCGAAAGCTTCAATCCGGTCCAGCGTCAGGCCGGCATTGACGAACTCCTCTTTCAGCCGGGTCAGGCTGGGAAGTACGCCGCCTGGGAATATATAGCGCTGGATGAAATCGGCGCGTTTTGAATAGGTTTCGAAGAGATCGTCCCGAATGGAGATAATCTGCAGTCCGGCCTTGCCGCCCGGTTTGAGGCAATCATGGACTTTCGAGAAAAAGGATGGCCAGTATTCCTGCCCTACGGCCTCGAACATCTCGATGGAGGCAATCTTGTCGTAAACACCAGATTCGTCACGATAATCCTGAAGCTTGATGTCGACCCTGTCGCCCAGCTGAAGCTTTTCCATACGGTTGATTGCGTAGGCGCGCTGCTCGGTTGAAAGCGTCAGGCAGGTCACCCGTGCTCCGCGGTCGCGAGCTGCGTATTCTGCAAATCCGCCCCAACCACAGCCGATTTCCAGAACATGGTCTCCTTCCTTCAGGTCGATGGAATCAGCCAGCGCCCGGTATTTTTCATGCTGAGCGTCCTCGAGCGGCTGGCCGTCCCGGGTGAAGCGGGCCGATGAATAGGTCATCGAGGGGTCGAGCCATTTCTCGTAGAAGTCATTGCCGAGGTCATAATGGGCTTCGATATTCTTTTTTGCGCCGGCCCTGGTATTTGCCCTGAGCTGATGAAATGCCCAGTGAAAAAAGCGTGTGATGGGACCGCCCGCCACGATATCCGGCTTGGCATCAAGATTGACCGAAAAGAAGGAAAGCAGGGCGGTCAGGTCAGGCGTCGTCCATTCGCCTTCCATATAGCCTTCACCCAGACCGACATCACCGCCAGCGAGCGCGCGGCGGATAAAGCGGTAATCCCGGACATGGAGTTCGGCGACCGGCCCCGCGGACTTGCCCTTGAAGGTCAGTGACTGACCGGCCGGGAAGCGGATCGTCAATTGTCCGTTGGGTAGCCGCAAAAGAATGTTCAGCCCGGTCTTCATGCCCACCGGAAGGCCCTGCAGCGCCTTTATTGTCTCGGGTGTTGCCACCACGGATGTGGAACGGCTTCTTGGGGTCATGTTTCAACCTTACTGTTTTTATGGCCGTGTTTCCAGAACCGGCGTTGACGCCTTGACGGGAGGCGAGGGACGTTTGTGATAGCGCGCACCCTTGAGCCAGAGGCGAAGTGCCTCGAAATGGATCAGGGCAATGGTGGTAAGGGTGGAGAACGGGAAAGCCGCAAACCAGCCCAGGAAGCCCTTGCTGGTCGCCGGTATCCGTTTCAGCGACATGGACGCAAGAAAATCCGGGCCGTCTTCTGCAATCTTCCGGATCGCCAGCGACAACGACTCGCCGGGTGGCTGAAGTGCGAATTCATAATGTCCGGACACATCAAAAAAGGGCGAAACATGAAACGCCTTGTCGGCGCGATGATGCTCAACCGGATTCGCCGCGACGGGCGCGACATAGGCATGAGCTTCCCCGAACGTATTATGCACTTCATAGATGATGCCTCGCAAGACGCCGTGGCTATCGTATCCGAAATGCAGGGAAATCGGATTGAACTGGTAACCCATAATGCGCGGCTGGCAGATCAGGATGACGCGTTTGATGCCCACTATTCCGGCGGCCTGAAACTGTGTTCGGGACCAGCGCTTTACCCCTGATCCATCCCGGGCACCGAAATCCTTCTCATGAAAGCTGAACAAGGCAGCGCGATTGACGCCAAACCATATTCCGGCCCGATCCGCCTCTTCCAGTCGGCCGAGATCGATCCCGATCATGGCGACGGGATACCGGAACCGGTGCTCAAAAGGCTTGAGACGTCTATGCGTGGTTGACCCACGCCAGATATGGAGTGGCGATGTCATTCTGCCGCTGCCATGGCGGGCTTCGCCACGATTCTGCGCTCGCCCCAGCGGCCGCCGTCGATATCGCCATCAACAAAGGCCCAGGGAATTTGCCCGCCAAGGCGCAAGGCAACACGAAGGCCTGACCGCAGACCATCCTCGTGGAAGCCATAGCCCAGCCATGCACCGGCAAACCAGGTATGGCGGACGCCCTGTATGCGGTTGAAGATGCGCTGCGCTGCCAGCCCGGCCGTGCTGAATTGCGGATGGTCATACTGGAATTCACCAAAGGTCAGGGCAGGGTCCGGTTGCCGGTGTGGATTCAGGGTCACGAATAGCGGTCTTGCCGGATCAATGCCCTGCAGCCGGTTCATGTCATAGGTCACACTGGCGGGGCCGTTGGCCTCATCGCGGCAGTAATTCCATGCGGCGCGAGCGCCGCTTCTTTTCGGGCACAATGATGGATCGCGGTGCAGAACAGCGCGGTTGTTGGAATAGGGGATGGCCGACAACAATTCGTCTTCCTGATCGTCCCGGTCTTTCAATAGGCGGCGGGCCTGATCGGAATGGCAGGCGAGGATGACTTCATCAAATTCCTGCGTCTCGCCGCTGTCCATCCGGATGCTGACACCGTTTTCATGTCGCCATATGGCGCTGGCCGGCGCGGATATCCGGACATGGCCTTCGAGGTTCGCCGCCATCCGCTTGACGTATTCGCGGCTGCCGCCTTTGACCGTGCGCCATTGCGGACGTGACATATTCATCAGGCGGTGGTTCTGGAAGAATCGGATGAAAGCATCGGCTGGATAGGCTCGCATTTCCTCTTCGCTAGCAGACCATATGGCCGCCCCCATGGGCAGCAGATAGTTGCGGGTAAAGCGCTCACCGGCGCCCAATTTCTCCAGATACTCTCCCAGAGCCAGCCCTGCTAATCTGCCGCTTTCTAGGTCACCGGGGGCGGTTTTGTTGAAGCGCAGCACGTCGCGGAGCATGGCGATGTAGGAGGGCCGCAGGGCATTGCGCTTCTGTGCAAACAGGCCGCCGAGTCCATTGGATGACCATTCGATATCGCCGTCCAGCGCAAAGCTGAAGCTCATATCCGACTGGATCGACTCCACGCCCAGCTCGTTGAACAGAGCGACCATGTTGGGATAGTTGAGCGGATTGTAGACGATAAAGCCCGTGTCCACCGCTATCGGCGTGCCATCGTAATCAATATCGACGGTGTTGGCGTGCCCGCCCAGCCGGCTGCGTTTCTCGAACAGCGTGATGTCATGCACATTACGCAGCGCCCAGGCCGCGCCGAGCCCGGAAATGCCGGCACCGATAATGGCGATTTTCCTGCGGGGAATGAAATCAGGGGTAATGACCGGGCTCATGCCGTTTCCTTGAGACTCTGGAATGCGGCAAGGGCACGTTCTCTTGCCGCCTTATGATCAATGATGGGTGCGGGATAGGTCTTTCCAAGCTCGATCCCGGCCTCTTTCAGAATGAGAGGGCCGGCATTCCAGGGCTGGTTGAGATATTTGCCCGGCAGGCGGGCCAGTTCCGGCACCCATTTGCGGATATAATCGCCGTCAGGATCGAATTTCTCCCCCTGGGTAACCGGATTGAAAATCCGGAAATAGGGGGCAGCATCCGCTCCGGAACCGGCGACCCATTGCCAGCTCGCGGAATTATTCGCGAGATCCGCATCAACGAGCGTATCCCAGAACCATTTTTCGCCTTCACGCCAGTCGATCATCAAGTGTTTGATGAGGAAGGAGGCGGTGATCATGCGGACGCGATTGTGCATCCAGCCTGTCGCCCAGAGCTCGCGCATGCCGGCATCGACCATGGGATATCCGGTCTGGCCACGTTGCCATGCCGTCAATGCAGCGGAATCCTCGCGCCAGGGAAATCTGTCAAATTTTGCTTGGTAATTGGCTTCAGGCAGGTCCGGGAAATTGAAGAGCAGGCTGTAGGCAAACTCCCGCCAGCCGAGCTCGCTGAGGAATTTTTCGGCATTCCTGTCACCGATGTCCTCGCGAGCGCTTTCGATCGCGCTGACGATCTGGCGTGGACTGACTTCACCGAAATGCAGGTGCGGTGACAGGCCCGACGTATAGGGCTTGTCCGGCCGGTCGCGTCCGCCGGCATACTGCCTTGCACCACTGGCCAAGAAATCTTCCAGGCGTTTCCGGGCGCCTGCTTCTCCCGGGGTCCAGACGGTATTGAAACCTTCGGCCCAATCCGGGTTGCGCGGCAGCAGATTCCAGCTTTTCAGAGGATCGCCCGCCGGCCATTCTGCCGGGGAAGGCAAGTGTTCGGGGGCTTTGAGAGGATAGCCCGGGTCGAGTTCGGAGCGGATGTTGCGCCAGAAGGGGGAAAACACCCGGAAGGGATCACCGGACTTGTTTCTTACGCTCCAGGGCTCAGCCAGCAGCGATGCATTGAATGACTTCACCTCCAGTCCGCTGCTGCTCAATTCCGCCTTGATGGATTTGTCACGCTCGCAATTGAAAGGTTCATAGCAGCGATTCCAGAAGACGGCGGTTGCGCCCGTCTCTCCGATCAATGCCTTCAGGACAGCGCCGGCTGGCCCGCGCCGCAACAATAGACGGCCGCCGATCGCTTCCAGAGCCCCGGACAGTGCGGCCAGACTGTGATGCAGCCACCAGCGGCTGGCGCCGCCGCGTCTCCATTGCCCGGGGGTTTTCTCGTCGAGAATAAAGAGTGGTAATACGGCTTGGCCGGTCTGTCGGGCCGCCTCCAGAGCAGGATTGTCCGATAGCCGCAGATCCTGACGGAACCAGACAATGACAGGGGCACGGGGGGAGGAGGACAAAACTTCAGCGGCCTTCTATTCTTTTCTCCCATAACTACGTAAGCAGATAAGAAGCGGATCAGTTGCATCCGCACCGCAGATTGCAGGAAGTCAGATCATGGCGAATAGCCAACCGAATGCTGTTATCGAGGTGCCGCGTCCGAATGCGGCCCCGATCCAGATTTCTAATGCCAAGAAGCTGGTCCTGCTGGCCGGGCCCTGTGCGCTGGAAAGCCGCGATCATGCGCTGGATGTCTCCGGTCAGTTGAAGGAAATTGCGGACCGTCTCGGTATCGGCCTTGTCTACAAGACGTCTTTCGATAAGGCGAACCGTACCAGCATTTCCAGCGCCCGCGGCATCGGGCTTGAAGCCGCGCTTCCGATTTTCCAGGAAATCCGGGAAACGACCGGCCTGCCGGTGCTGACCGATGTTCATACAGCGGAACAATGCGCGCTCGCAGCGCAGGCGGTGGATGTCCTGCAAATTCCGGCCTTTCTGTGCCGGCAGACCGATCTGCTGATCGCCGCGGCCAGAACCGGAAAGGTAATCAACGTCAAGAAGGGCCAATTCCTGGCCCCGTGGGACATGAAGAATGTCATTGCCAAGGTTACAGAGGCCGGTAATCCCAATGTCATGGCGTGCGAACGCGGTGTGAGCTTTGGCTATAATACTCTCGTTTCCGATATGCGCGCGCTTCCGGTGCTGGCCGATATCGGCTGTCCGGTGGTGTTCGATGCGACCCACTCCGTCCAACAACCGGGCGGGCAGGGCGGCACGAGTGGCGGTCAACGCGAGTTTGTGCCGGTACTGGCGCGCGCGGCAGTTTCGATCGGCGTCGCAGCGGTCTTCATGGAAACCCATCCCGACCCGGACAATGCGCCATCCGACGGTCCCAACATGGTGCCGTTGAGCCAGTTTGAGGATATGGTCTCGCGTTTGCTTGAATATGACCAGTTGACCAAGGGCTGGTAGTTCAGCGCGGGCATTCAGGCGGGGACAAAATGGATATCACGACACTCTCCGGCATTCTGGAGCAGGCCAAGGGATTGCGGGTCCTTTGTGTCGGCGATGTGGTGCTGGATCGTTTTGTGTATGGCGCGACGCATCGCGTTTCCCGTGAGGCACCGGTGCCTGTGCTGGACGAAAACGCCGTTGAACTGATGCTGGGCGGTGCCGGTAATGTGATCCGAAATCTGCGGGCGCTCGGCGCTGACGCGACGCTGGTCAGCGTGGTCGGTGATGATGCGGAGGGCCGGGATGTGGCTGAACGGCTGCATACGGAGGGCGCGGGCAATTCGATCGTGATTGCAGCGGACCGTCCGACACCGGTCAAGACGCGCTTTGTTTCCAATGGTCATCAGATGCTGTGTGTCGACCGCAATCCGAAATCCGGACTCTCGGACACAATAGCGACGGCGCTGCTGGAGAAAATCCGGCTGGAAATAGCATCAGCAGACATTGTCATTCTCTCCGATTATGGGCGCGGTGTGGTTTCACCGGCGATCAGTAATGGCTTGATGCGGCTGGCACGCGAAGCCGGAAAGCGCGTTTGTGTCGATCCCCGCGGGCGGGATTTTTCCCGCTATAATGGAGCTTTCCTGATCAAGCCGAATGCGCTGGAATTGTTTGAAGAATGCGGCATCGATCCGGCAGATGACGAGTCGACAGCCGCCGGGCTGGAGACCGTCTATGGCGGGCTTGATGATGTCAGCCATTTGATTGTGACGCGCGGCTCGAGAGGAATGAGCCTTTATGGCGAGCGCGGGGTCATGCATGTGCGGGCCCAACCGCGCCAAGTCTATGATGTCTCAGGGGCCGGTGACACAGCGATTTCCATGCTGGCGATCGCTCTGGCCGCCGGCGCTGATCTGCGGTCGGCCATGGAAGCGGCGGTTCATGCATCGGGTGAAGTGGTCACCAAGGTCGGAACCGCCACGGTTTCCCCGGATGATCTGCTCATCGCTGCCAATGCCGGACGCCACAAGACGGGACATGATTCCCTTGCCCAGCTCGTGGAAACTGTCGCCCGCTGGCGCGCACATGGCCTGAAAGTCGGTCTGACCAATGGCTGTTTTGATATCCTGCATGCCGGGCATGTCAGCTATCTGGAAAAAGCGCGTGCGCATTGTGACCGTCTTATCATCGGTCTGAATTCGGATGCCTCGGTGCGCCGTCTCAAGGGTGAAGGCCGTCCGGTCAATCATGCAGACGCCAGGGCCAGTGTTCTGTCGGCGCTTGCCGCTGTGGACCAGATTGTTGTTTTTGATGAAGATACACCCTCCGGCCTGATCGAGGCGCTGCGTCCGGACGTGTATCTGAAAGGCGCGGACTATACGGTCGAGGACCTGTTGCCGCTCGGCGGGTCAATCGTCAGATCCTATGGCGGGGAAATCCGACTAATTCCCCTGGTTGAAGGTCAATCCACCACAGGCCTGTTGCAAAAACTCGCCGATCAACAATCCTAATTTCCGTCCGCCCGGTCAGGAATCGGTATCACGGGTGCATCCTCGATTTCCTCGGGTTGACCCATTGGCGGCGCCTGCATGTTCTCGTCAGTATAGACCGGCATGAAGGCTGCCGCGCGCCGCCCGGCATCGGTGCGCAAATCCTCGTAGAATAGATTGAAGGGCGGGAGCCGGAAATGCTCGGCCAGCCGGCGTGGGCGGTAGAGTGACCGGGACCGCGGCAATTCTGTCATCAGCACACCGTCAATGCATTGGGCGCCGGTTTGTGCCGGCAGGGCTGCCGGGGAGGCGCCTTCGCGGAAACCGGAGGCTTGCGCGCCACCACGATGGAGGCGGGCGGGAGCGTAATCGGTTGTTCGCGCACCCAGAATGGGATTGACGCACAACAGGCCGCGTCCTTCGACCCGCGCCAGCGCGCCGCCCGATGCCCATGTCATGGTCCGTTCCGTCAGATACCGAATCCGGTTCTCATTCTCCGACACAGCCGAAACATAGCTGTAAACACAGCGGAAATCGGATGGGGTTTCGCACGCTGAAATGTCCGCCAGCTGGTCCTGTAGCAAATCGAGCGGCAGCGGGTGCTCAAGGATGTAGGCGGCAATCAATCGCCGGCGCAAATCAGGTCGCGGTGCCACATCTTCGGTCAGGACGGCGAGACTGTGCAATCCGCCCTGGCCCACACCGACAATCAGGAATGGCGTGTCATCCCCGATCAGTTCCAGAAAAGTCACGAATGCATTGCGGACGTCGGCAGAGGCCGTCAGGCGGGCAGCAACGCCGTCCTCTCGGAGGTTCATGAAGGTGTAGAGCGCAGCCTGACGATAGCGGGGCGCATAAATTGCTCCGGCATTTGCAAACGGCGCTGCAAAATTGGGCAATTGTTCCTCGATCACCAGATTGGCCGGTTCCTCTGCGTCGATGGCGGCATTCCAGTCTGATCCGCCAGGGTAGGTCGTGCCATGCACAAAGAAAACAGCCGCTTGCCCGGTCTGAGCGGCCGGGCGGGCATACCAGGCGGCATTGCCGGAATAATCCGGCGCGTCCGGCCGGATATAGGTCTGATAGGGTTCGCCGGGATCAAGCAGGGACTGATAGATCTGGTCTCGTAATATCCAGGCGGCCAATGCGATCAAGAGCAGGAAACCGATGGCTGTCACGGTGATCACCCACAGGGCAATGCGGGTTCGGGATACGGATTGCCAGATTTTGAGCATGCCTGACCCTGAACTTTCTTGCGTGTTGGCGTTGATCCGCCAGAAGCGTAGTGTTGCCGAGTTCGGCGGAGAATCAACCGGATTGGCTGTCTGAAATACCGGAAAGGAGGTCAGGCGTGTTTCGCTGGCTGAGAAACAGTTTGCTTACGGGTATTGTCGTCGCTTTGCCGGTGACCGTAACCGTTTGGCTAATATACACTTTTGTGACTTTCGTTGATCAGGTTATCAAGCCGCTCATCCCGGCCCAGTATAATCCTGAAAGCTATCTGCCATTTGCCTTGCCCGGCCTGGGTGTGGTCGTGGCTGTGGTGGGATTGACGCTTCTCGGTGCGCTGGCGGCAAATTTCTTCGGCCGGACACTGATCGGCATGGGCGAACGCTTGCTGAATTCGGTGCCACTTGTCCGGAATGTCTATGGGGCCGTTAAACAGATCGCCGAGACCGTGTTTTCCAGCCGCCAGCAATCCTTTCAGGAAGTTGTTCTGGTCGAATTTCCGACCAAGGGCTCCTATGCGGTCGGATTTGTGACCGCAGCTGCACAAGGCGAAATCAGGGATGATGTCGGTGAGGATGCAATCGGCATTTTTGTCCCGACCACACCGAATCCGACCTCGGGCTTTCTGCTCTACACACCGCGTGAACGGGTGATGCCGCTGGAAATGTCGGTGGAAGAGGCCGCCAAGATGATTATCTCCTTCGGTCTGGTGACGCCCGAGGGGCTGGCGCGCGCCGATGTCCCCGAGCATATCAAGGAAAAAGCGGCACAGCTGGACAAGAAAAGCTAGCCGGATTCAATCAGCCGGATGCCTTCATCCTGTTCAAACAGATAGAGCAGTATCCGCCGGGCTTCGGCGTAGCGCCCCTTGAAATCCGGATCTTCGTAAACGGCTTTCTTTGCCGCTTCGTTTGCGAGCGGTATCAGGTCCAGATGCGCTTCGATATCAACGAGCCGGTATTCCGGCAGCCCGCTCTGGCGTACGCCCAGCGGATCGCCGGCTCCCCGGAGTTTCCAGTCTTCCTCGGCAATGACAAAGCCATTATCTGTCTGCTTCATGATATCGAGGCGCTTCCGGGCAATCTCGCCCAGCGGTGCCTGATAGAGCAGGAGGCAGGTTGATGCCTTGTCTGACCGCCCGACGCGGCCGCGCAGCTGATGCAACTGGGCGAGACCAAATCGCTCCGCATGCTCGATGATCATGATGGTTGCATCCGGCGCGTCTATCCCGACTTCGATGACGGTTGTCGCCACAAGGATGTCGATTTCGCCATTGCGGAACCGTATGGCTTCGGCGTCCTTGTCCGCAGCCTTCATGCGCCCATGGACGAGACCAACACGGTCCTCGCCATAAATTGCCGCAAGCTGCCGATAGCGATCTTCTGCAGCCGAGAGGTCGGAAAGGTCGGATTCCTCGACCAGCGGGCAGACCCAATAGACCCGTTCATTCCGCTGGATGGCGCGGCCAATGGCGTCAATCACGCTGTCGATCCGGTCCATGGAAATCGTGCGGGTATCCGGTGGTTGGCGGCCGGCAGGTTTTTCATCCAGTCTGGACATATCCATATGGCCGTAGACCGAAAGCGACAATGTTCGCGGAATGGGGGTTGCGGTCATCACCAGCAATTCCGGGCGGCGGCCCTTCGAGGAGAGTTTCAGCCGGTCGGAAACGCCAAAGCGATGCTGCTCATCGATTACCACAAGGCCGAGATTTGAAAACGTTACGCCCTCCTGAAACAGGGCATGCGTGCCGCACACGACATCGATTTCACCGCGTTCCAGACGGTCCAGGATCTCGCTTCGCCTTTTCCCCTTGTCGCGCCCTGTGAGAACCCCCACGGTCATGCCGGCTGGTTTCAGAAAGGTTTCGATATTCCGCGCCAGTTGCCGGGCAAGGATTTCAGTGGGCGCCATGATTGCGGTCTGCAATCCGGCTTCATACGCCCGCGCCGCTGCCAATGCGGCGACGAAGGTTTTCCCGGCCCCCACATCCCCGTGAAGCAATCGCATCATGCGGCGATCGGAGGCCATGTCGCCGGAGATTTCACCGAAAGAGCGCAGCTGTGCGTCTGTCGGCGTGAAGGGTGCTGCCGCCAGAACCTTGTCGACACTCTCATTATTGCCGATGACAGGCTGCCCGGCGCGGCGGCGCCGGCGTTGCGCGACGATCTGGAGCGCGAGTTGGCGGGCAAACAATTCGTCACAGGCCAGTCTCTGGCGCGCGGGATGTGCCGGATCGGTCTCTGCGATGTTTTCCGGATAATGGAGTATATGAAGGGCGTGATGCCAGTCGGGCCAGTTCCGCTCGTGCAAGACCGATCCATCATGCCATTCAGGCAGATGCGGAAGGTTCTGCATGGCAGCACGGATGGCTTTGCGCAGGACTTTCAGGCTGAGGCCTTGCGTCAGTGGATAGACGGTCTCCAGTCCGCCGAGCTCCATGGCTTCCGCTTCTGTCAGGACAAGATCAGGATGGGTAATCTGTTTTTCACTGCCGAATCTCTCGATTTTGCCAGAGACAATCCGCGTTTCACCTTCCGGCAGAAGGCGTCTGAGATAATCGATGCGGGGTTTGAAATAGACAAGGTGCAGAAATCCGGTCTCGTCGCTCATGCGGACCTTGTAGGGCGTAAACCGGTTTTTGGGCGGCTCGATATGACCTTCCACCTCGCACCTGATCGTGACGATCTGACCTTCGGGCGCGTCTTCAATGGTGGGCCGCAAGCTGCGGTCAATGACCGAGACCGGTCGGAACAGGACAAGGTCGCGCACGCGGCTGCCGGCGACTTTCTCAACCAGAGCCGCCAGTTTCGGCCCGAGGCCGGGCAGGGTGGTGACCTCCTTGAAGAGGGAAAAGAGAATCTCCGGACGCATGAAGTGCAGATTGCGGCAGACTGGCGCTTCACGCCAGCGCCGGGTCAGCCTATATGGCCGACCCATGTCAGAAACTGTTGAAACACGCCGCCGCCGTTTGCTCTTCCGCGCTGAACATCGCGGCTTCAAGGAAGCCGATCTGGTGATTGGCGGATTTGCACGTAAAAACCTGCCGGATATGGATGCCGCCGCGCTGGATGAGTTCGAAGCCCTGATCAATACGCCGGACCAGGACCTTTATGCCTGGATCGTCGGCCGTGAACAGGTGCCGGACGAATTCCGCGGTCCGGTCTTTGACGCACTCGCCGCCTCGGCTGTCGCTGTCAGCAAGCCCTGAGCATGAATTGGGTCGAGCCCATAGCCTCGTCACCGGGAAGGTTGACGATCGGCGGTGCGCCGGAGGGGTATGACGCGCTTATCCTTGGCGAGGCCCTGAAAAAGCGGGGCGGGACAGCCCTGTTCATTGCACGGGACGCCTCACGCGCGGCCGCTTTCGAAAGTGCATGGCAATTCTTTGCGCCGTCCATTCCTGCCTTGCGCCTGCCAGCCTGGGATTGTCAGCCCTATGACCGGATATCGCCCAGCCCGCGTGTTGCGGCCCGGCGGGCGGCAACCCTGGCATGGCTGGCCGCCCGGAATGCGGATGATTCATCGCCATTGCTGATCATCGCGACGATCAATGCGGTGACCCAAAAATGCGCACCACGGGCAACGATGGCATCACGCGGCTTTCAGGCGAAACCTGGCGAAGTCATCGATCTGGACGCGCTGAAGGCCTATCTTGCGGCCAACGGGTATTCGCGGACGACAACTGTCCGGGAGCCGGGAGATTTTGCGGTCCGGGGCGGTGTTGTGGATGCTTTTCCGCCGGGCATGGAGGAGCCGGTCCGGCTCGACATGTTCGGGGATACGCTTGAATCGGTCCGGTCATTCGATCCTGAAACGCAGCGCTCCACCCGGCAATTGAAATCCATCACTTTCTCACCGGTCAGTGAGCTTTTTCTGGATGAGGCGAGTATTTCCCGGTTCCGTTCTGGATATGTCAGGGCGTTTGGGGCGATCACGGATGGGGATCCCGTCTATGAAGGGGTCAGTTCCGGATTGAGACCGCAAGGCATTGAGCACTGGCTGCCATTGTTTCACGAGACGCTGGAAACCCCGTTCGATTACCTTGGACCGGACGCCCTGATTGCTGTTGATCATCAGGCAGCCGATGCGCTTGCACAACGCAATGAGCTGGTGGCCGATTATTACGATGCCCGCAAGTCAGCTGCCGGGACCGTAACGGGCGGCATCAAGGCTCCGGCCTATCGTGCCTTGCCGCCGGACAGCCTCTATCTGCCGCCGGACAATTTTGATGCCGCGATCCAACCCTTCGATACGCGCCGCTTTACGCCTTTCAGCGAGCCGGATGCCATGGATGCCGGTGGGCGCCAGGGCCGCAGCTTTGCCGCTGAACGGGCCGCGGAAGGCGTCAATATCTTCGATGCCGCCGCAAAACATATCCAGTCACAACTCTCATTCGGGAAGCGGGTTGTTATCGCCTCATGGACGGAAGGCGCGTCTGACCGGATGGGCGGTGTTCTGGCCGACCATGGTCTGAAGACACCGCAGCAGGCGAATAACTGGTCCGATATTCAAAAGGCGGTCCCGAGCGTGGCGCTGCGCACGGTCCTGCCACTCGAACACGGATTCGAGACGGCGGATCTTGTCGTTATCTCCGAACAGGATGTGCTCGGTGACCGGCTGGCACGCCCGCGCCGCAAGAAAGGCGCAGAGGTCATTCTGGAGGCGGGCTCGCTCGGCGTGGGCGATCTGGTCGTCCACAGTGATCACGGGCTGGGGCGCTATCTCGGGCTCAGAACGCTGGACGTTCAGGACGCCCCCCATGATTGCCTCGAAATCGAGTATTCCGGCGGATCGAAGCTGTTTCTGCCAGTTGAAAACATCGAATTGCTCTCCCGCTATGGCAATGAGAGTGAAGGCGTGCAGCTGGACAAGCTGGGCGGCGTCGCCTGGCAGGCGCGCAAGGCAAAAGCCAAGAAGCGCTTGCGCGACATGGCCGAGCAGCTGATCCGGATTGCCGCAGAGCGCAATGCCCGGAAAGCGGACGTCATCACACCGCCAAGCGGGACGTATGACGAGTTCAGCGCAGCTTTCCCCTATGTCGAAACCGATGATCAGCTCTCGGCGATCGAGGATGTGTTCGGGGATCTGGCCAGCGGCCGGCCGATGGACCGGCTAATTTGCGGGGATGTAGGCTTCGGTAAGACCGAAGTGGCGCTGAGAGCCGCTTTCATTACCGCCATGGAAGGCCGGCAGGTTGCCGTCGTCGCGCCGACCACATTGCTGGCCCGCCAGCATTTCAAGACATTCTCTGACCGTTTCCGCAACTGGCCGGTCAAGGTGCGGCACTTATCGCGTCTGGTGCCTGCGAAGGAGGCGGCGCTGACACGGCAGGAATTGCAGGATGGCAAGGCCGAGATCGTTGTGGGAACACATGCCCTGTTGTCGGATTCGGTGAAGTTTTCTGATCTTGGCTTGCTTATTGTCGACGAGGAGCAGCATTTTGGGGTGAAGCACAAGGAACGTCTGAAAGCGCTGCGGTCGGATGTTCATGTGCTAACGCTGACGGCCACTCCCATACCGCGCACGCTGCAACTGGCGCTGACGGGGATCCGCGATCTGTCGATCATCGCGACGCCGCCGATCGATCGTCTGGCGGTCCGCACCTATGTCTCGCCATTTGATCCGGTGACCGTGCGGGAAGCCTTGCTCCGCGAGAAGTATCGCGGCGGATTGAGTTATTTCGTGGCGCCGCGCATCACCGACCTCGACGCCATGGCGGAATTCCTGCGTGAGCGTGTGCCGGAGGTCTCCTTCGTGGTCGCACATGGCCAGATGGCACCGACGCGGCTCGAGGATATCATGACCGCCTTCTATGAGGGCCGCTATGATGTGCTGGTCTCAACCTCGATCGTGGAATCCGGCCTCGATATTCCGACCGCCAATACGCTGGTGATCTACCGGGCCGACCGATTTGGACTGTCTCAGCTGTATCAGCTTCGGGGCCGGGTCGGGCGCTCCAAGACGCGCGCCTATGCCTATCTGACCACTTCGCCGAACACGGGAATCACGCCGCAGGCCGAGCGCCGGCTGCAGGTCCTGCATTCGCTCGATACGCTTGGTGCGGGGTTCTCGCTGGCCAGCCATGATCTCGACATTCGCGGTGGCGGTAACCTGTTGGGTGAAGAACAATCCGGACATATCCGCGATGTTGGCGTCGAGCTTTATCAGTCCATGCTGGAGGAGGCGGTCGCATCGCTCCAGAACGACCGGGAAGAGGATGACCGGGACTGGTCCCCGTCCATCAATGCCGGAGCAGCAGTCCTGATACCTGAAAGCTATGTTGCCGACCTTGATCTGCGGCTGCAGCTTTACCGGAGGGTTTCAAACCTCGCCAACAAGGCGGAACGCGAGGCTTTTGCCGCTGAACTGATCGACCGGTTCGGGCCGTTGCCCGAGGAAGTCGAACAGCTCATGCATGTCATGCAGGTGAAGATGCTGTGCAAGATTGCCGGCGTTCAGAAAATCGATGCCGGGCCCAAGGGCGCCACAATCCAGTTCCGCAATGATGCGTTTGCCGACCCGGCCGGTCTGGTGAAGCTGATCACTGATAACCCGCACGAATTCCGCGTCCGTCCGGATCATAAACTCTTCATCGCCGGTGACTGGCCCGAGGCCCGGCAGCGGCTGAAAGGCATGGAGCGCGCGTTGGCCCGCCTGGCTGATCTGGCGCGGCGTACGTCAGGCTAGACGGCTTCCAGGCGTGCACGATCCAGCATTCGCGTGCCCCGTTCTATCAGGGCTTCGGCGGTTTCTTCGCCAGCAGCCTCCAGTGACACACAATTAATATTCAGGCGGAAGGGGTGTAAGGGATCGTCGCCATCAAAAGCGGTGCATTCGGCCACAGCTGACACGCGTTCGGCCACACATTCAGCACCGTCCTTTCCGGTATAGGGCAGGATGGCCGCATAAAGATTGGCTGCAATCAGGGCCGGAAAATCCTCGGCCCGCAGCAAATGGCGCAACATGGCTGCAAACTGAACCTGGGCGCCACTGAGCTTTTCAGGACTGATGGCGGTATCCGGCGGTTCCATGGCCATAAGGACCAGACCGGTCGGCTTGCGCGTTTTCGCGGCTGTGTTCAGCAAGTCCTGCAAGTGGGCGAGGGCCAGCTTCGGACGATACAGGCCCAGTTCCGCATCCGTGGTCGAGCGGGCCCGGCAGTTCTCGAGCAGCGCCTTGGCGGCGCGCCGCCGTCGGCGTTCGTCTGCCAGGCGCAAGACCCGCGCACTGATTTCAGCTGGCGATGCGTTGTCGGGAAGGATGTCTGAAACACCGCGAGCGAAGGCTTCATCGGCCGCGTCAAAGCGCCCGGAGGGTGTCAGCAACAGCACCGGTGTGTGATAGAGCCGGGCATTGCGGCGCATGGCGGAGGAGATGGTAAAAGCCAGCTCCTTCTTGTTGATCGCATTCAGAATGACGGCATCAAAGGGGCGTTCATGCAAGTAATCGAACGCCGAGAATGAAGAAAATGCGGCGATCATGCCGGTGTCGGACGCGTTGAGCGCGTGGCGGATCGCCATGAACCGGGATGTGGCATCGCCGACAAAAAGCACTGTCGGCCGCTTTTCGGGCTGGATTTCCCCCGTCACCGGATGTCCGAAAACCTCGACGGCCGCACGGCGCCGTCGCGCGACATCCTCCATCACCCAGAGGCGGCGCAGGGATTGAACACGATTGGCAAGCTGGACCGGCGAGACCGGACGGCGCAGCCAGCCATCAAATCCGTCTGGCGGAGGCACTGTATCGGATATCAGAATGACAGGCGGCCGGCCTTTCGCCTTGCCGGCATGCAGATCCGCCAGTTCCCGCGCGTGTTCAGGATCCGACGCGCAAATGACGATGGCATCAATACGTTCCGCATGGCCGGGCTGATCGGCCGGAATGGAGTGGATATTGATCTGATAGACATCAAGCTCGCCGGGTTTCAGCGACAGATTTCCATCGGCATCAATAAGAGCGACATTCAGCATGCAGGTGCGGCCTTCCCCCAAGGCGAATGACAACAGGTTGTCATAAAAAAGTAAATGTGGAAACCGCTCAACCGATAGCACGGATTTCGTTCATATAGCGTTCAAGCAGCCCCCTTTATTCCTGTTTGCGAGATCAACGGACACCTTCTTGTCCCTCGCACGTCCGTTGTCTTGGCCGGGAAACCGGTCTGAACTATCCCAGATGCGCCAGCCTGCACCCACAGGCTGGCGTTTCCGTTTCCGAACCCGCGAAATCGCGTTATTGGCTCCGGTATGAAACGATTTCATATCCTCGCAGACATCTACCGCGACCTGATAAAACCGGTTCTGGCCTGGCCGCCACTGGCAATCGTCATCGCTTCGGTCAGCCGGACCATGGCGCGGGAAGTCATGTTGTTTGCGGGTGGTGTGTCGTTCTTCACCCTGTTGGCAATCTTTCCGCTGATTGCCGTAGCAGCGGTGGCCTACGGGCTGATCTTCGATGCGACAGATGCCAGCGAGCAATTGGCGCGGCTGTCCAGCGTCATGCCTGAGTCGGCGCAGGTGTTTGTAGAGAACCAGATTGCGCCCATCGCCGGGACTTCAAGAACCGCACTATCCTTACAGGGCCTGCTGGCGCTGACCATTACGGTGTTTGCGGCCTCGCGCGGTGCCAAGGCGCTGATTGCCGGCCTGAACCAGATCGCGGGCATGGGGGATTTCCGGAATGTGATCAAATTCAACGTCCTCGCCATCATGACCGTGATTGTCGGCGGCATATTGCTGATCGTATCCAACATTATGGTACTTGCCATCCCCAATATCGTCCGTCCGGCCATACGCTGGCTGGGCTGGGAAATCTCCATTCTGAATTCGGTATTCAACGAATGGACGGCGGTCAGCGTCACCATGATTTCCGCGCTGGTGCTGCTTTATCGCTATCTGATGCGCCGGGCAGGGGAAATCAGCTGGATTGCATCGGTGATTGCGGCTTCGACGGCCTGCGGGTTATGGCTCTCTCTGTCCGCCGGGTTTTCCTACTATGTCACTGGGTGGGTCAATCCGACCGCCTATGGCTCGATCGGCGCGCTGATCGTCTTTCTACTCTGGATCTATTGGGGTTCCTATACCGTCTTCTTCGGCGGTGCCATGGCGGTTGAAATCGATAAAAGGCGGCTGGCTGAGCAACGTCACCGCGAATGACTGGCCAATTTTTCTGCACGCGATATAAGCGGAGCACACATCACAAAATCCCAGCCAAGGACGTCTGATGAACAAGATATTTCCCAATGCCTCAGCCGCACTGGACGGTGTGCTGTTTGACGGCATGACCATCATGGCCGGCGGGTTCGGCCTGTGCGGCATTCCGGAAAATGCGATTAATGCCATACTGGACTCCGGCATCAAGGATCTGACCATCATCTCCAATAATTGCGGTGTCGACGGGTTCGGGCTGGGCAAATTGCTGGATGCAAAGCGGATCCGCAAAATGGTCTCCTCCTATGTTGGCGAGAACAAGGAATTCGAGCGCCAATACCTGTCCGGCGAGCTGGAACTGGAATTCAACCCGCAAGGCACGCTGGCCGAACGCATACGCGCAGGCGGGGCGGGCATTCCCGGCTTCTACGTCAAGACCGGCGTCGGGACTGTTATTGCCGAGGGCAAGGACCATCGCGATTTCGATGGTGAAACCTACATCATGGAAACCGGGCTGACGGCTGACCTCTCGATCGTGAAAGCTTGGAAAGCCGATACGCAAGGCAATCTGATCTACCGGAAAACCGCACGAAATTTCAATCCGATGATGGCGACAGCTGGAAAGGTGACGCTGGCAGAGGTTGAAGAAATCGTCGAGGCCGGCGAACTGGATGGCGATCATATCCACACGCCGGGTATTTTTGTTCAGCGCCTGATCAGGGGCGAGTTTGAAAAACGGATTGAGCAGCGCACCACGCGGACGAGGGAGGGTTAATCATGGCCTGGACACGCGAAGACATGGCGCGCCGCGCGGCGCAGGAGATGGAAGACGGGTTCTACGTCAATCTCGGTATCGGCATCCCGACTCTGGTGGCGAATTTCATCGATGAAAGTATTGATGTCACCCTGCAATCGGAAAACGGCATGCTGGGTATGGGCCCCTTCCCCTATGAAGGAGAGGAAGATCCGGACCTGATCAATGCCGGCAAACAGACCATCACGGAATTACGCCGGACCAGCTATTTTTCCTCTGCCGACAGTTTCGCCATGATCCGTGGAGGGCATATCGACCTGTCCATTCTCGGCGCCATGGAAGTCTCCGAATCCGGCGACATCGCCAACTGGATGATCCCGGGCAAGATGGTCAAGGGCATGGGCGGCGCGATGGATCTCGTTGCAGGCGTCAAGCGGGTGGTGGTCATTATGGATCATACGTCCAAGACGGGTGACCCGAAGCTGTTGAAACAGTGCTCGTTGCCGCTTACCGGTACAGGTGTTGTCGACCGGATCATCACCAATCTCGGCGTCTTCGATGTGACCAGCGACGGGCTGGTTCTGGTCGAGCTCGCCCCGGAGATGACAGTGGGTGAAGTCCGGGCGAATACAGAAGCTAAATTCACCCTTTCAGAAGGACTGGCAGTCTAGGGAGCAATCCTTATGGGTGGACGTTTCGGAATTGGCACTGCCTGCATGATTGCCAGTGGTGCAACAGCTCTGACGGTCTTGACGTTTCTGGGCTCAGTTTTTCCTTACGCTCCAAACGATCAAGCTCGCCACCACCTCTTGCTTGCAGGTGTTCTGCCCTTTTTCGGATTTATTGCGGCGGTGCTCTTTGCTGCTTCTGCTGCGCTGATCGACAGGTCCGGGCTTCGCCGAGGATGGACGCTGGCACCGCAATTGACCGCTTGTGCTGTGAACTTGGCGATCCTGTTCAGCGTTGTGAACCAGACCGCGGCGGCGCTCGAGCAATGGTTTGAGGGCCCTCCGGGGAGTTCCGAAAATATCGACTGGCTGGTCCGGACCGGGCTGGTTCTGGGCGTGGCGTTTCTGGCGTTCGCCATCGGCGCGGCGATTGTTCAATCCCTGCTGCGTGCGCGTCTGAAAAACGATCCGTCAGAATGAAGCCGTTATCCGGGGGATGTCAGAGAATTGTTCCCACAGGCCCCATATTCTATGATGGCCAACAGGGTGTTACCGATGTGGATGACATGCAGGCAAATAGGCAAGCAGTTTCCCGGACGCCTGGCCATTCAAAAATAGTTTGCGAACTGTCCAATATTCAATATGGGCAGGCTCACCATCACAACTGTGTGAGGCGCCTGTCCATAGTTTAACTAGGTAAATTGTACGCGTCGTCGCATTTATCTCTCATTGCGAGGGAGACGCACAAATGCCTTTGACCCGTTTTGCCCTGAACAACCCTGTCGCGATTCTGATCGGGGTCATGCTGATTGCAGTGATCGGCGCGATGAGTGTGACGCGGCTTCCTGTGCAGCTTTTTCCGGATACAAACCGGCCGCAGCTTTTCATCCAGACATTCTGGCGCGCAGCATCTCCGCAGGAAATGGAATCCCAGATTGTCGAGCCGCAGGAGCAAGCCCTTGCCGGCCTTTCCGGTCTTGAAGAATTGCGCGTAAATATTGGACAGGGAGGCGCTTTCCTGAATCTTACATTCGCAAACGGTACGGATATGGATCAGGCGCTGATCGACGTCATTGGCCGCATGAATCAGCTGCCCCCCATGCCGCTGGATGCGGTAGGCCCGAATATCAATAATGGCTTTGGAGGCGGATCCGGCGAGATCCTGATCTATTATTTCGTTCAGGCGTTGCCCGGAAATCCGCGCGAAATCAATGATTACAGCGATTTCATCAATAATACGATCGTGCCGCGCCTCTCAGCCTTGCCCGGCGTTGCCAATGCCCAGGCCAATTGGGGATTGCTGCCACAGGAATACCAGATTGTATTCGACCCCTATCGCGCAGCGGCGCTTGGCGTCACCATTCCTGAAATAGCAGCGGCTTTGCGTGGGAATACGGATGTTTCCGGCGGCGACGCCACTATCGGCCGCCGGGCTTTCACAGTCCGGTATGAGGGCGAATACGATCCCAGCGAGCTGGCGGACCTCGTTGTTGATTGGCGTGACGGGCGGCCCGTATATCTGCGGGATGTCGCCGATGCCCGGATAGATTATGGCGAAAACAATACATTCGCCTATCAGAATGGAAATCCGGCGATCGGTATCCAGATCACCCGGGAAAACGGTGCGAATTTCCTTGCGGCCCTTGAAGCGGTGAAGGCGGAAATCGAGGCAATCAATGGGAATGAGGCGGCTGAGCTTGGGCTGTCCCTGCAGCCCTCTTTCGATGCCTCCGTCTTTATATACAGGGCGATCAACCTTCTGCGTACAAACTTGGCGCTTGGGATTGTTCTGGCGATCGGCGGGCTCTGGCTGTTCCTGCGCCGCAGCCGCGCTACACTCATCATTTCCCTCGCCATTCCGGTCAGCCTCCTGGCAACCTTGATCGTGCTATTTGCGCTCGGGCGCACGTTGAATGTGATTTCGCTGGCAGGGCTCGCCTTTGCCACCGGCATGGTCCTCGATGCGGCGATCGTGGTCATGGAAAACATTATCCGGAGGCGTGAAGCGGGAGATGATCCGCGCACGGCCTCGGACAAAGGAGCGGGGCAAGTCTGGGGAGCGCTGTTCGCCTCTACCACGACGACGGTCGCAATCTTTCTGCCGATCATTTTTCTGGACGACGCAGAAGGGCAGCTCTTTGCCGACCTGGCGATAACCATCGCCGTTGGCGTGGCGATTTCCATGTTTGTCGCTGTTACCATTCTGCCGGTTGCCACTGAAAAATGGGTTCGCGACAAAAACAATTCCACGGGTCAGCCGGTCATTGAAAAACTGACTACCCAACTCATGCGGATAACGGGCGGGCGGTCGCGCCGCATAGGCCTGATTGCGGGGCTCATAGTCGTTCCCGCCGCCGCCAGCTGGTTTCTGCTGCCCAATCTGGATTACCTGCCACCGGTTCGCCGGGATGCCATTGATGTGTTTTTTCAGTTGCCACCGGGCGCGAACCCGGCCTGGGTCGATGAAGAAGTTGCCAGTGTCGTGATCGAACGGGCGGCACCCTATATGGCCGGTGAGGAAGAGCCGGCGCTGCTGAATTATTATTTCGGTACATTTGGCACATTCGCCAATGCCGGATTCCGGGCCAGGAATATCGAAGATATCCGCGCGCTGGAAACACTCGTCCGGGATGAGCTGATCGCCGGCATTCCCGATGTCGGTGCCTTCGCTTTCCGCGGCGAATTGTTTGGCGGATTCGGGCAGGGTGGCGGTATCCAGATCAATCTGCAATCTGCCGATCCCGACCGGCTTTCTGCTGCAGCCGTGGAGGGGCTGGGACTCTTGCGGGCGCGGTTTCCGGGCACCAACATCAACGCCAACCCCTCACCGCAGGCAACTCAGCCCAGCCTTTCGATTCTTCCCAATGACCGCCGCATCCAGGAATCCGGCTGGACCCGGCAACAGGTCGGAAGCGTCATCGCGGCATTGGGAGATGGTCAGTTTGTCGGTGAATATTTTGATGGCGATCAACGGCTGAACATGATCCTTCGAAGTGATGGCTGGGAGAATGTGCAGGAGCTGGAAGGAATTCCGGTTGCTACACCTTCCGGGGCAATTGTTCCGCTCGGCGACCTCGTGGAAGTACGTGAAAGCCTGTCCCCGGCCGGAATTCAACGGGTTGACCGGCGCCGCACCATCACGCTCAACATCTCTCAGCCAGAAGGCCAGACGCTTCAGGAAGTCCTGAATACGATTCAGGCGGAAGTCGAGCCCGTCTTGATGCAGACGCTCGGTCAGGATGGATCCATTGTCTATGGCGGCAGTGCCGACAGCCTCAATCGTGCGATCCGGACCATGCTTCAGAATTTTGCTTTTGCATTGTTCATTCTTTTCCTGATCCTTGCGGGCCTGTTCCGATCCATACGGGATGCGTTGCTGGTTCTAATCTCCATCCCGTTGGCCACAGTCGGCGGTGTGGCCGTGCTACGTATTCTCGACATGGTCATGCAGGCGACCACGCAGCAAAGACAGCCGCTGGACCTGCTGACCATGATGGGCTTCATCATTCTTCTGGGACTGGTTATCAACAATGCCATTCTGCTGGTTGATCAAACGCGGCAGAGCGAACGGGAGGGCCTTTCGCGGACAGATGCGGTTGAGCAAGCATTGCGCATGCGGCTTCGTCCGATTTTCATGTCTACCCTGACCAGCATACTGGGGATGACACCATTGCTGGTCTTCCCCGGTGCCGGCAGCGAAATCTATCGCGGCCTTGCTGCGGCGATTGTTGGCGGCATGAGTGTCAGCCTGGTTTTCACCCTCATCCTCATTCCGAGCCTGCTGAGGCTGGGCGAACATTCACCGGCCCGTCAGGGTCAATCCGGGCTTGCACCGGCGGAGTAACCTGATGCTTCTCAAAAATATGATCTTGCTTGTTACCGCGTTTATGATGTCAGCAACGACATCTCTGGCTCAACAAGGGCAGGGAGCTGGCGGGCCACCTCCGGCACCGGTACGCGTCGATGTAGCGGTCGAAACGGATATGGCGCCAACAATCCAGAGCCCGGCCACGGTTTTGAGCCGTAGTGACTCCCGTATCGCCTCGGAAGGTGTGGGCCGAGTGGTCTATGTCGCGGAGCCGGGAGATCTGGTTTCGGAAGGCGAGGCTGTGGCGCGGCTGGATGATGCCGAGCCACGTCTGCAATTGGGTGAAGCGCAAGCGCGTTTGGCGCGTCTGTCAGCCAATGCTGACTACCAGAATGCGGAATACGAGCGCTGGTCGCGACTGGCAGACGCCGGCACGGCCCCGCAAACCCGTCTGCGAGAGGCCGAACTGGCGCGGAATCTGGCGGTGCAAGAGGTGGCGGAGGCCCGTAGTGCGGTCCAACGCGCGCGGCTGACACTGGAGCGAATGGAAATCCTTGCTCCGTTTGATGGCCGTGTCGTCGAGCGTTTGATTGAAGTTGGTGAGTATTCAAATCCGGGGCGGGAGATCGTCCGCCTTGTAAACACCTCGGCGCTGGAAGCCCGCGCACAGGCCCCGATTGCAGTTGCGGCATACATCCAGACCGGTGACGCCGTGACCGTCAGTGATGGTGAACGTGATATCGAAGCTCCTGTCCGCCGCATCATTCCGGTTGGTGATGAAGCCACTCGTACTTTTGAAGTCCGCGTGGATCTTGCAGATTCTCCCTGGATCGCCGGAACAGCGGTGCGGGTGCATCTTCCTCGTGCGCCTGCCGAACATGTGATTGCCGTACCTCAGGATGCGGTGGTGCTAAGGTCTTCCGGCGCCCATGTCTGGGTTGTTGAAGACGGTGATACGGTCCGCCAGGTGCGGGTAACAACCGGTACTCGAGGAGACGGGCTGACTGCTGTTGCCGGTGATCTCGAAGCGGGGGATCGCGTCGTCGTTCGTGGAGCTGAAAATCTTCAGCCGGGTCAGGCTGTGACGATTCTGACCGACGCTGTATCGGCAAATGCGGGCGGAAATACGGGCGGAAATATCGCCAATTAGGAGCCGTTTTTCAGCACACCGGGACGTTGATCGCGAGCCCTCCTTGCGAGGTCTCCTTGTATTTGTCCGACATATCCTTGGCGACATCGCTCATCGTCTTGATGACCTGATCCAGCGAGACCTTGTGCTCGCCATCGCCGGACAGGGCGAGGCGGGCGGCATCGATCGCCTTGACCGCCCCGATCGCATTACGTTCGATACAGGGGATTTGCACCAATCCGGCGACCGGATCACAGGTCAGGCCGAGATTATGCTCCATGCCGATTTCAGCGGCGTTTTCAATCTGCTGGTTAGTACCGCCGAGTGCGGCCGCAAGGCCGCCGGCGGCCATCGAGCAGGCGACACCGACTTCGCCCTGACACCCGGCTTCTGCGCCGGAGATTGACGCATTCTTCTTGTAGAGGGCCCCGATCGCCGCGGCTGTCAGGAAGAAACGCAACATCGATTCCGTATCGCCAGTGCGGCGGTGATGCCGGTCGAAATAGCGCGCGACAGCAGGAATAATACCGGCGGCTCCATTGGTCGGCGCGGTGACGACGCGGCCACCGGCGGCGTTTTCCTCGTTGACCGCCATGGCCCAGAGATTGATCCAGTCCATGGCGGTGAGGGGGTCGGCCTCGGCCTTGTCGGGATTTTCAAGCAGGAAGCGGTGCATTTTCGGCGCACGGCGGCGGACATTGAGCCCGCCGGGCAGAATGCCGTCCTGCCGTAATCCTCGGTCAATACAGCTTTCCATTGCTTTCCAGATGGTCTTGATGCCGTCACGAATGTCCGCTTCGGAGCGGAAAGCCATCTCGTTCGCCAGCATGATTTCCGGAATCGAGAGGCCGTGTTCCTTGCCAATTGCGATCAGCTCATCGCCGGTATTGAAAGGGTAGGGTTCTCCCTCCTGATCTCCTACGGCAGAATTGCGTCCGGCTTCGCGTTCATCAATGACGAAACCGCCGCCGATGGAATACCATATTTCCTCTCGCAACACTTCACCATATTGATCCAAAGCACAGAATTTCATGGCATTGGAATGAAACGGAAGGCGTGTTCCGCCATCGAAAACCAAATCTTCGACGGCGTTGAAAGTGATTTCTTGCTCTCCGCCGGCCTTGAGCCGGTTTTCCTTCCGGATACGCTCAATTTTTGCCGCCATGGTGTCGGGGTCGATGGCGGCCGGGTCTTCACCTTCAAGACCCAGAAGAATTGCGCTGTCCGTGCCGTGGCCGACGCCGGTAAAGGCCAGTGAACCATAAAGTTCGGCCTGAAGGCGTGTGATGGATTCCAGGCCGTGTTCATCCTTCACACGCGAGACAAATGCTGCGGCGGCTTTCATCGGCCCGACCGTATGGGAACTGGAAGGGCCGACGCCGATCTTGAAGAGGTCGAAGACGCCGAGATGCATGGGATCAGCCTTCGCCCAGACCGCGGTCGGGTGTGAAAGCGTTGAAACAGAGGATTGTCTGGGTGTCCTTGATTCCCGGCAGGACTTGCAGGCGCTGGTTTACAAAGCGGCCGATATCCTCGTCCGCCTCGACCGAAAAATGCGCGAGGAGATCATAAACGCCGGAGACAGAGTGGACATGCCGCGCCTCGTCGATCTGATCGACGATGTCGCTGGCTACATCATAAGTCCGGCCCAGCTCGCATTTGATAAAAACGTAGAATTGACGCATCACACCCTCACTGACTGTCACAGGCTTTCTAGGCTTAAACACCCTTGCTTCCTACATGGAATGTCCGCCATTGAGCGCAATGGCCTGACCATTGATACTGCGGCTGTCCGGATGACAGAGCCAGCCTGCGATCTCGGCGACTTCTTCTACTTCGAGCAGGCGGCCTTGTGGATTGCTCTTGGCCAGCTCGGCAATCGCCTGGTCGCGTGTGGCGCCGGTTTTCTCGATAATGGTGCGGATCGCGCCTTCCGCCATTTCGGTACGGACATAGCCGGGACAGATCGCATTTACAGTGGTGTTGGTCTTCGCCCACTCAGCCGCCAGCGCCCGGGTCATGCCGATGACCGCATGTTTCGAGGCGCAATAATGAGAGATGTAAGGTCCTCCTGAAAGCCCGGCGATCGAGGAGATATTGATGAGGCGGCCGGAGTCTGCAGCCCGCAAATCATTGGTCACCGCCCGGGTGCAGCGGAACACGCCGGTGACATTGACGTCCTGGATACGCAAGAATTCTTCCTCGCTCATGCGATGAAACGGGGCGGAAGAGGCAATGCCGGCATTGTTCACCAGAATGGTGACCGCCCCCCCTGCGCGCGCGGCATCGAAAGCTGTTGCAACGCTTGCGGCATCAGTGACATCGCACTGGATCGCGCGGGCCCGGGGGATGCTTTCCGCTCCGGTTTCAAGGCGTTCCAGATTGCGGCCCATCAGCACGCAATTGGCGCCATCCGCAGCCAGCCGCCGTGCGATGGCGAGCCCGATGCCTGTTCCGCCGCCTGTGATTACCGCCGTCTGGCCGGTCAAGTGTCCCATTTATCTATCCCTTTTTCCAGTGTCCGAATGTGCCGCCGCTGGCCGCCAGTTCCCGGATCAGCGGGGAGGGCGTCCACCATTTGGGGCCATGAATGCTCTGATAGTGTTCGATGCGTTCCAGTACGCGCGCTGCCCCCAGCTCGTCTGCATAAAACATGGGGCCGCCGCGATATCGCGGGAAGCCATAACCATTGGCATAGACCACGTCGATATCACTGGCCCGCTGGGCAATGCCCTCTGACAGGATGGCCGCGCCCTCATTGATCAGCGCCAGCATGCAGCGCTCGACGATCTCGTCAGCCGACACATCACGGCGCTGGATGCCGTGTTCGGCGGCCAGCTGCTCGATCAGTGACGCGACGTTTGGATCAGGTTGGGGCGTGCGGTTTCCGGGCTCGTAATTGTAGATTCCGGCTCCGGTTTTCTGACCCTTGCGGCCGATTTCCACCAGCCGGTCCTGTAACAGGGAGGCGAGGGGCTCGTAATCCTCGCCTGCCGTCATGGAACGGCGATTGTCATAACCGATATCGAGGCCGGCCAGATCAGCCATGGCCAGCGGCCCCATTGGCATACCAAAATCATACAGCGCCTTGTCGACGGCTTCAGGTGCCGCGCCTTCCATCATGCACAGCCCGGCCTCACGGCCATAACCTTTCAGCATGCGATTGCCGATGAAGCCATGACACACGCCGGACACGACGGGGACCTTCTTGATCTTCTTTGCGGCGTCCAGTGCTGTCGCAAGCGTGATGTCGGATGTCTTTGCGCCGCGTACGATTTCAAGAAGGCGCATGACATTGGCCGGCGAAAAGAAATGCATGCCCAGAATACGGGCCGGATCCTTTGTCGCGGCAGCTATCGAATCGACATCCAGATAGGAGGTATTGGTGGCCAGAATGGCGTCGGCGCGCGCAACCTTGTCCAGCTCCGCGAAGACGGCTTTCTTGACGTCCATCCGTTCAAATACGGCTTCGATGATCAGGTCACAGGCTGCAAAGCCTGCCCAGCCGTCAGAGGGCTGGATCCGGTCATGGCGATCCAGGGCTTCGGCTTCGCTGATCCGGCCTTTTGAAGCGGACGCCATATAGAGGCTTCGAATTCTCTCCAGTCCGGCTTTCAAAGCGTCGGCATTGGCATCAAAGAGGCGGACAGAGAAACCGGCATTGGCAAAGGCCATGGCGATGCCGCTGCCCATCGTTCCCGAACCCACCACGCCAATCAGACCAAGCGATTTTGGTGAGGCATTCAGGCCGTCGACTTTGGCGGACAGGCGTTCGGAGAAGAAAAGATGACGCATGGCGCGAGATTGCGGCCCGCCAATCAGTTCGAGAAAAAGCTCTCGTTCTTTTTCCAGGCCTTGCTCAAACGGCAGGGAAGCGGAGGCGAGGACGGCTTCGGTGGCCTTTTCAACTGCGATCTGGCCGCGCCGCGCCTTTGCTGCCTTGGCCAATTCGGCGTCGATGGCGGGCTGATCCACTACCGGCGAAGGCAGGTCCCTGACCCGGCGCTTTTGCGATTTCTGCATCGCGAATTCGTTGGCGTTTTCGAGGATGTCCCCATCAGAGATTTCATCACACAGGCCGGTTTTGACGGCTCGCGCGGCATCAATCGGTTTGCCATCAAGCGTCATGCCAAGCGTTGCGGCGATGCCGGCCAGACGCGGGGCACGCTGTGTGCCGCCTGCGCCAGGGAAAATGCCCAGATCAATCTCCGGAAAACCGATACGCGCCTTGCGGTCAATGATGCGATAATCGCAGCCGAGTGCTGTTTCGAGCCCGCCCCCCAGCGCCATACCGTGAATGGCCGCGATCACGGGTATCGGGCAATATTCAAGCGCGGCAATCATGTCCGGCAAAGAGGGCGATTGCGGCGGTTTGCCGAATTCTGTGATGTCGGCACCAGCAAAAAATGTGCGGCCTTCACAATGCAACACGGCACATCTGGCACCGCCAATATCTGCAAGCGCCGTAACGACGCCTGCGCGAACCGCATGCGCCAGGGCATTTACCGGCGGATTATTCACCCGGATGACAAGGCAATCTCCGCGGCGTTCGGTGCTAACGATTTCACTCATGTGACAGCCGCCTTCTGATTGAATTGGGCCTGGTTCCATTCGTTCGTTGTCATGACATCGCGCAGAGTGTCCACAGCGTTCCAGACATCGGCATAGGAATTGTAGAGCGGTGCAAAGCCAAAACGGAGAATGTCCGGTGCCCTGAAATCCCCGATCACACCACGCGCAATCAGCGCCTGCATGATGGCATAGCCGTCCGGATGGCGAAAACTCACCTGGCTGCCGCGGTCCTTAGCCTCAAGGGGGCAGGCGGGCTCAAAGCCGAACCCGCTACAGCGCTGTTCAACCAGCTGGATGAACAGATCACCCAGCGCCGAAGACTTGCTACGCAGCGCGGCCATATCGGCCTCCAGCATCAGATCGACGCCGGTTTCCAGCGCTGCACAGCCGATGATACCCGGCGTGCCGCACTGAAAGCGATGAATGCCGGGGCCGGGCGTATAGGTATCGTCGAAGGCAAAGGGCTGTTTGTGGCCCAGCCAGCCGGACAGGGCCGGAAACACTTTTTCCTGATGCCGACGGGCCACGAATGTGAAGGCCGGAGCTCCGGGCCCGCCGTTGAGATATTTATATCCGCAACCGACAGCAAAATCGGCTTCGCAGCCATTGAGGTCCACCGGCATGGCCCCGCAGGAATGTGACAAATCCCAGATGACCGGTACGCCTGCGGCATGAGCGGCAGCGGTTATCGCCTTCATATCCCGGACGCGGCCGGTTTTGTAATGGGTGTGGGTCAGGAGGAGGGCAGCTGTCGTATCATCCAAGCTTGTAATTACCGCATCCGGCTCAACAAGACGAGCCGTGATCCGGTCCGGTGCAATCGCCGCCAGGCCTTCGGTCATATAGGCGTCGGTCGGGAAATTCCCGGATTCCGTGAGCAAAACATTGCGATCAGAATTCAATTGAAGGCAAGCTGTCAAGCATTTGAAAACATTGATAGATGTACTGTCACCGATAATCACTTCACCAACATCCGCGCCAATCAGCCTGGCGATCTTGTCGCCGATCCGCGTGGGTGCGTTGATCCAGTCATTGGTATTCCAGGAGCGGATGAGATCCTGCCCCCATTCACGGGCGACGACATCATTCACCCGTTCGCGTGTGGCTTTAGGCAAACAGCCCAGCGAATTGCCATCCAGATAGATCACGCCATCGGGTATCTCGAAGCGGTCACGGAAGGATGCCAAGGGATCGCCGGAATCCCGTTGTTCGATGGACTCAAGACTGATCTGACTCATGTCAAAGCTCTCTCAACAACGCGCGGACCGGGGAGGCGTCGGCCCCCTCGATTTTCAACGGTGCGGCGATGAGTTCGTAGCGGCCTTCGGCAACGTTATCCAGCACCAGGCCTTCGAGAATGGCCATTCCGGCTCGCTTGACGGCGTGGTGCGCGTCCAGGGTTTTCGACGTTTCAGGGTCAAGCGACGGTCCATCCATGCCAACCAGCCTCACGCCGGCATGATGCAGGGCGTCAATCGTGTCCGGTGCGATCGCCGCATAGTCCGAGACCCATTGATCGTGCGGAAAGCGGTCAAAGGTGCGGAACAGAATGCGTTTGCAACCTGCGGCATTTTCGAGGTTGAAATCAGTGGGGCGCACAAGATTGGTCGCCTTGCGGACATCAAAGACGTGGCAGGTGCCGATATAGATCTCCGGATCCACCTCCGCGATGGCCTTGCCCTGCGGATCATAATGAAGCGGGGCATCAGCATGGGCACCGGAATGGGTGGAGAGCGTCAGGCGGGAGACATTGACCGGACAGTCCGGTTCGATGGTCCAGACTTGTTCCAGCGAAAAGGCGGTGTCCCCGGGCCAGACGGGCAGGGCAGGCCGCAGGGTCTGGGATATATCGATCAGCCGTTTCACCATCAGAGCGATGTCCTGACCGTCCATAATTCGGGGAAAAAGCGCAGATCCAGCGCCTTGACGAGATAGGAGACGCCGCCCGTGCCGCCGGTGCCGCGGCGATAGCCGATGATACGCTCCACGGTCTTCATGTGATTGAAGCGCCAGAGCTGGAATTTGTGTTCCACATCCACCAGCTTCTCGGCCATTTCATACAGCTGCCAGTGATCCTCGATGTTGGAATAGACCTCTTTCCAGGCCGCCTCGACCTCAGCGCTGGGCTTGTAGGGTTCTGACCAGTCCCGCTCCAGACGGTCGGCCGGAATATCAAACCCGGCTTTGGCCAGCTGTTTCAACGCTTCGTCGTAAATACTGGGAAGATTGAGATATCTCCGCACGGCATCTGCGTATTCCGATTTTCCGTGGACCCGGGCCATAGCCGCATTCTTGTTGCCCAAACGGTATTCCAGCATGCGGTATTGATAGCTCTGGAAGCCGGAACTCTGTCCCAGCCGGTCGCGGAACTTCAGGTAATCGGCCGGCGTCATGGTAGCCAGAATCGCCCAGGATTGAGTCAGCTGTTCCTGGATCCGGGCGATGCGCGACAGCATTTTCGACGCCGGGCCGAATTCGCCCCGATTGATGCAATCAATGGCAGCATCCAGCTCGTGCAGACAGAGCTTGAGCCATAATTCCGAAGCCTGATGGATGATGATGAACATCATCTCGTCGTGCTCCGCGGTCAACGGCGATTGTGCTTTCAGGATGTGGTCGAGCTTGAGATAGGCCCCATAGGACAGGCCGCCTTCCGGGGACCAGTGAACGTCCTCGCCCGACAGATCGACGGATGTGCTGATGGTTTCAGGCATTTGCAGGGTCCAGTCATTTGATTTGCGGCAAGACTAGTCCGGGAGATGCCGGGACGGAAGGCGGCATGATGTATCCGGATCAACTGCACCGGAAATGGAAAGGGCGGCCCGACAGGACCGCCCCTTTTTACTCTGAAACAAGGTCTACCAGCCGCAATTACGGCCTTCATTCTCTTCTTCCAGATGCGTCATCAATGGCTGGAAATAGGCGATGATCGCGGACCCATCCATTTCGCGCGTGCCGGTGAAGGCTTCCAGCGCATCCGGCCAGGGCTGTGACGCGCCCATTTCCATCATCTCGTTGAAACGGCGGCCAACTTCCTCATTACCATAGACCGTACAGCGATGCAGGGGGCCTTCCCATCCGGCCATTTCGCACGCGGCCTGCTGGAACTGGAATTGCAGGATATAGCTGAGGAAATAGCGCAGATAGGGGACATTATTGGCGATGTGGTATTTGGCACCCGGATCAAATGCGGTGTCCGGCCGGTCCACGGGCGGGTAAACGCCCTGATACTGATCACGAAGCTCCCACCAAGCGGAATTGTATTCCTCTGGCGTGATCTCGCCGCGGAAGACGCGCCAGCGCCATTGATCCATCATCACCGCAAACGGCAGGAAAGCGATCTTGTCGAGCGCCAGGTCCATCAGGAGCCCGAGATCGGCTTCGGCCCCCGGCACCTGATCGGCGGCGAGCAGATCGATCTGGACGAGATATTCCGGCGTCACTGACAGCGCGACAAAATCA
Source organism: Alphaproteobacteria bacterium (assembly GCA_016124665.1). Taxonomy (GTDB): domain Bacteria; phylum Pseudomonadota; class Alphaproteobacteria; order Caulobacterales; family Maricaulaceae; genus Hyphobacterium. Next base: position 44,758 of record WGNH01000003.1, read on the forward strand.
CCAATGGCTTCGTGGAAACCGTCATGAGCGCCATTCTGGAACAGCGTGTCCTGATCCTGATAAGCGCGTTGATAATAGTTGTGACCCAGCTCGTGGTGAACCGTACGGAAGTCCTCGGCGTTCACATTGGTGCACATCTTGATGCGGATATCATCGCGGGAATCGAGGTTCCATGCCGAGGCATGACAAACCACATCCCGGTCGCGCGGGCGCGTGATCAGCGACCGGTCCCAGAAGGATTGCGGCAACGGGTCGAGGCCAAGAGAGGTATAGAAACGTTCACCGGCCTCGACCATCTCATGGGCATCGTAGTCGACGGCCACCAGCAATTCGGTCAGGTCATAGCCGGGATCGGATGATCCGACGCTGACGATGTCGCTGATGGGGGACCAGCCCTGTGCCCACATATTGCCCAGCAAATCCGCGCGGATCGGGCCAGAGGCAGATTGGACGGCATCGCCATATTCTTCATTCAATTCTGCCCGCGCATAGCAATGAAGCTGTTCATAGAGCGGCTCGACCTGTCCCCAGAGCCGCTCGACCTCGGCTTCCATCTCGTCGGCCGGCATGTCGTAGTTTGACAGCCACATTTCGGCGAGATCGGAAAAACCAAGCTCGCGCGCACCTTCATTGGCCAATTCGACCATGGCCGCATAATCTTGGCTCATCTGTTCGGGATTGATGGCATCGCGCCACTGGCGCCACATGGCGGACAGGACATCAGGGTCGCGCTCGGTCCCCATCAGCACTTCCATCGTATCCAGCGGAACTGCGTTCAGATCGACATCCTCGCGGCCGGTAGCCTCGGTGATCTCCTCAGCTGTGATCAGCTCCGGGTCGAGGGAAACGGTTCCGGTCGAATAGGCCGAACTCATCCGCGTGGTCAGCTCTGCCAGTTCCTCTGCCGCTCCGGCACGGGACGGGGCGGGCAGGGTGATGCCCGCCGTCAGATTGGTCATTTTGCGGCGCAGATCCAGCGGCAAATCAAGATCGGCAAACGGGGCGGTGCCCAGCGCCATGCGGACGGCCATTTCGGTGCCTTCGGCACTGACACGGCTGACCAGATACTCGGTGTCTTCAGTGATAAAATTGGAATAAACCCAGAAAACGCGGCTCGCATATTCGTTGAATTCGGCAAGTTCGGCCTCTGTTTCTTGAAGGAAGGCTTCAGCATCAGCGGTGGTCAGGTTATCCGAGGCGGATGTTATCTCGCTTCCGGAATTGTCCTGTTCCAAATCCGCAGCGTTGCTCTGGCTTTCGCTGCACCCGGCGGCAGCCAGCAAGGCCATACCTGCCACACCATACATCCATGTTTTCATGTTCTTTTCCCTTCGGGTATTAGAATTTCCGGTGAACAGTATCGCCGGAGAAAGTCGGAAAGTAACCCCCCCCCGCGTCTGTACTTGTGATCATTTCGCAGAGCTTCGGGACGGCTGGCTACGTGATCGGACAAGTCCTTCATAACACAGTGACACAATATTTATCACACTGGCGTTACAGGGCATTTGGCGGCTTGCAGGTGAGGCCCTTCTTGCTAGGATGACTGCAGGAGAAATCAGGGACCATGGGTGGGCCGACATGAAAACAGTCATTCTTGCGGCCCTGGCCATTAATTTTGTGATGACTTCGGTAGCGCATGCCGCCCCGGTCCTACTCCCGGACGCAGCACAGGCGCGGCTGGACGCGGGTGAACGCATTCGCGTGATTGTCTGGTTTGCCGGGCCCGAATTTACGGGACCCGATATCGCGCAATCCCTGCCCCGGGGCACTGACCAGGATGCACGGATCGCGCAGATCGATGCGTTGCGGGATGAAACCATATTGCGCGCCCTTGGTGTCCCCGCCGCGATGCTGGCTGCGGCCCCGCAGGATATAAACGGGCCGCGTCTTGCCCGCGAATTCCGCTATTCGCCAGGCGCTGCGATGGTTTTGTCGGCAAGGGAGATTGCTGCGCTCGCAGCCGATCCCGGGGTGCGCCGGATCGAGATCGACGCACTCTCTTCTCCAGGGCTGGACGAAAGCGTTCCGTTGATCGGCGCGACGGCCATGCACACGGACGGCCAGACCGGCCAGGGTGTCTCTGTTGCCATACTTGATACGGGCGTGGACCTGCAGCATCCCATGTTTGCCGGCCGGATTGCCGGATCGGCCTGTTTTTCCTCCTCCCAGGCTGGCCGGTCCACCAGTTTCTGCCCGGGCGGGGAGGCGACTAATACCACCGATCCGCAAGCGGGGGACAATTGCGAGGAGCGTTCTATCGATGACGTAAACGGCGGCACTGGATGCTTTCATGGAACCCATGTGGCGGGTATTGCCGTCGGCGGCGATTTCGTCGATCCGGGCAACGCTGCCCGTACGCTGCGCGGTGTCGCACCGGGTGCCGGTGTCGTGGCCGTACAGGTGTTCTCACAATTTACGGGTGAGGATGATTGCGGTGATGATCCCACGCCCTGCGTACGCTCTTTCACGAGTGATCAGAACGCGGCGCTCGAATGGCTGCACGACAACCGGGTGGCGTTGAATTTGGCCTCGATCAATATGAGCCTTGGCGGCGGCCAGACGGTGTCGGCCTGTACCGGCCACGCCCATGTCACGATCATCGGACAGTTGAGGGCTGCAGGTATTGCGACAGCCATTGCTGCGGGTAATGACGGTTTCCGCGATTCGGTCGGCTCGCCAGCATGTATTCCCGATGCCATCACGGTCGGGTCAACGACCAAGACCGATACCGTCTCGTCCTTTTCTAATTCCAATGGTCTGGTTGATGTTCTGGCACCGGGATCGTCTATCCGGTCTGCCCTGCCGAGCCCGAATGATTCCGGCACGGGCGGCGCGACCACGGCGTCAGGCACGTCCATGGCTGCGCCGCACGTGGCCGGCGCGTTGGCTCTGCTTCGTGCTGCGCATCCGGCCGCCTCAATCGACGCCATTGAATCCGCGCTGGAGGCTACCGGTGTGCCTATCACGCTTTCGGCCAACAATGTAACAACGCCGAGAATCCGGGTCGATCTGGCCAGCGCGCAATTGACAGCGAACAATGGGGGCGTGCTGGGCAGCCTGACCGTTTCGCCACTGCGGGCGTTCAATTCGACCGGTTTACCGGGCGACGCCAGCAGTTTTTCAACGGCTGACTATACACTGACCAATACCGGCGGTTCGGCGCTGACATGGTCGGTCAGTTCAGCGGCTTCCTTTCTGGCGTTCGCCGAGGTTGCAGGCAGTGGTGGCACGCCGGCTGTCCCGGCGGATAGCGCCAGCGGAAATCTTGCCGCCGGGGCCAGCACGATTGTCCGCGTCAGCGTCAATCCGGAAGGACTGAACGGCGGGACCGCTCTGTCCCGTTTCGCCTTCATCGTGAGCGGCACGCAAGGCAGTGTCGAGATCGCGGCATCGGTGAGCGTATCCGATCCGCCACCTGCCAATGACAACTTCGCCAATGCCTTCCGCCTGTCAGCTGTCTCGACAGTGACAGCGTTCAATTCGGTTGGTGCGACAAAGGAATCCGGGGAGCCCAATCATGCCGCTTCCGGCGGTGCGTCGGTCTGGTGGTCTTGGACGTCTCCTGTAGACGGAACCGCCCGGATCCGCACACAGGGTGCGGATTTCGATACAATGCTCGCTGTTTATACAGGCAATGAGGTCAATGTGCTGACCCAGATTGCCCAGAATGATGACATTGATTTCCCGTCCGACACGCAAAGTCAGGTGGAATTTCCTGTGTCGGCAGGCACAGTTTACCGGATCGCCGTGGACGGGTTTGGGGGAGCGGCCGGTAATGCCGAACTTTCCATCCGTTTTGTCAATACACCCGCCAATGACGCGGTAGCGTCCGCCACCGTCATAAGCGGCGCGAACGGGGCAATAACCTCTTCGAATGTGAATGCGACAAAGGCCGGTGGCGAGCCAGCCCATGGCGGCGGAGCCGGCGGCGCATCGGTCTGGTTCTCCTGGACATCACCCTCCAGCGGGACGGCCGTTTTTGATCCTGCCGGCTCGTCCTTTGCAACACTCATCGGCGTCTACACCAGCTCTGATGGCGGCACGACGCTCAATTCTGTGGCCAGTGCCAATGGCGCACCGGCGGCCTTCACCGCCGTGCAGGACACGAATTATCTTATCGCGATTGATGGCGCGGATGGCGCAACCGGCCTCGTTGCCATATCATGGACGCTGGGCACGGCGGAAACGCACCGCCTGCGCGCGGCGGTCCTCCCCAATGCCCGCTCGGTAACTGTGGGACAATCAGCGACGGCATTTGCCACACTGATCAATCCTGCGGGCTTTGGTGCCGGCGGGACGAATTGCCGGCTGGAGCCGCCCCCCGGGTTCAACGGAGGCTTCACCTACCGGACAACCGATCCCGCGACGAACCAGCCAACCGGAACCGATGATACACCAGTCCCCATCGCCTCAGGGGCATCCCGGAGCTTTGTCTTTGCTCTGACGCCCGGGACACCCCTCAATGGCGCAGTCCTGGCACCGGTCTTCCGCTGTGATGATGTCCTCGCCACGAGCGCCATTCCCGGCGTGACGACGCTGACCCTGACCGCATCTGCGGGTCAGACTGCTGACGTCATTACTGTGGCAGCGACTGCCTCCGGCAATGGCATCGTCAATGTGCCGCTGGATGCTGCCACCGCATTCTCGGTCGCGGCGGTCAATATCGGAACGGCGGAAAGTGTGACCGTGACCCCCGGTTTCGGCGGTGCAGCATTGCCGCTGACACTTGAAATTTGCGAGACCAATCCGGCAACGGGTCAGTGTCTTGCCGCGCGCGCGTCCACGGCGACCCTCAATTTCGAAGCTAATGAAACCCGGACGTTCTCTGTCTTTGTACGTGGAACGGGTACGGCCGTCGCGTCTGCGCCCGCAACCAACCGTGTAGTGGTCAGCTTTACGAATTCGGCTGATACTGCTGTAGGTGCGACGAGCGCGGCAGTACAGACAAGGCCCTGACGAGTTCGGAAAAGACTTTCATTTGGAGGTAGATAAAAGAATTCCGGCTGGAGAATAACGGAATAATTGGCGTCTGCCGGTCAATTTGTGTACTATAATTATAGATACTGCGAGTGGCGTCACAGACCTTTTTGATGACGGCAATATTTTCGGGGAGAAAACTCATGCATCGATTGATTTTGGCCGGTGTTGCGATGACAGCAATACCCGTAATGGCTTTTGCAGATGACATGTTTGCAGGCGTATCCACGATTGCTGACAGCAATGGTGAAACCCGCATCATGTTTGAATCGCTCAATCCGGAGATCATGCGGATGGAGACCGGTGAGCGCGTCTCCCTGAATTTTGGCCCGGGTTATGAAGCCGAATTGGACCGGATAGGCGACCAGGCGTTAGGTGCCCGGGTGTGGGTTGGCCGTCTGGCAGGGCAAACCATCCATAACCGGGTTTTGCTGGCACAGACAAATGGCTTTGTATTCGGGCGTATCCAGACCGAAGACGGTCTGTGGATGATTATCCCGGAAGCCAATGGTCACCGCATCATGCAGATGCCGGAAGGCGGCGAACGGCTCCAGAATCGCAATGATGTGCTGATCCCGAACTATGATCTGGTGATACAGGAAGGGCGCGAACGTGCCGCTGAAACCGGCGAAAACATTGCCGACGCCGTGGCGGTCGGTTCAAATGGTATTATTGATATTGCCGTTTTCTATTCACAGGGCTTTTCCGCCCGTTGGGGCCTGGCCACTGGAGGCCGTGTTCAATATCTCATGGCGGTGCTCGATCAGGCGCTGATCGATTCCGACACAGGGTTGCGGGCCCGTCTAGTTCATCTCGATTCCGTCACTCTGGACAATGATGCCGCGGATCAGAGTGAAACGCTGAACAACCTTTCCGGGAATCCGAATGGCGACACACCCGAAACACAGGATCTGAGTGCGTTGCGCACGGCCGGCGTGACCTATGGTGCTGATCTCGTTGCCATTGTGCAGCGGTCTTTGACGGGACAGAGCTCATGCGGGCTTGCCTGGGGGATCGGCCAACCGGCCACGAATGGTGTTATCAGCCAGGGCAGCCGGACGTATGGCTATTCCGTTACTGCTGACTGGATTCGGGACACAGATTCTCCGGCCGGAAGCTACAGCTTCTGTTCGGATGTGACCTTCGCCCATGAAATCGGACACAATCTGGGCTTTGCGCACAATGTGGAGGATGCTGGCGGATCTCCTACGGGCGGCGTGCGGACCTATGCACATGGCCATCGCGTCGACTGCACCTTCGGTACGATCATGTCCTATTCTTCAGCTGATGACGTCACCTGTCCTGCCGGTGCGCCAAACGGACCAGGCGAAGAAGAAGAAGCTATGTATTTTTCGAACCCGGACATCAATCTGTGCCCGGCAGGAGCTGCGTGCGGGATTGCCGCGCCAGGGCAGGAGCAAGTTGCTTTTGCACAAATTGACGGACCTTCCACTTCGGATCCGGCCGACAATGCCCGTGCTGCACGCGAGGAAAGCCTGAATGTCGTGAGTTTCCGCGATGAAGCCCCTCGTGTGGTCTCATCGGTGCTCCCGATCACCCGGTCAGTGACCAATGGCACGGCCGCGACGGCGTTTGCCACAATAATCAATCCGGCAGCAACGGGGTCAACGGCGACCGGTTGCGGGTTGCGTCTGGCCGGCGCAACACCTGCGCAATTTTCCTATCAGACAACAACGTCCGCCAATGCCTTGACCGGTACAGCAAATACGCCTGTCAGCATTGCCGCGGGGGCTGCACAGAACTTCCTGTTCTCGGTGACCAGCGCTGATGAATTTGTCGATGGTGTGGGCACGCCCGGCTTCTACCCGTCAAATAACAATGAGAGTGATCTCTTCATTGAAGCGTTTTGCGGCAATCGCCGTTCGGCGGAATACACGCTGGGTCTGAACTCGCTCACTTTCCGGTCAACCGCTGCAGGGTCTGCTGACATCGTCGCGCTGGCTACTTCGGGCGATCCGGGCCGCGTAAATGTTCCGACAACAGGCAATTTTGTTGGTGTGTTTGCGGTCGCAATCTCCAATGTTGGTACTGCCGGGACGATTGAAGTATCTGCAGATACAGGCGGACAAACACTGGCCATTGATAATATCGAAATCTGTCCGACTGATCCGGGGACCGGGGCTTGCACAGCGGCACGGGCTGCCACGCAGAGCCAGTCAGTAGGTGCTAATGGCACCGCCACATTCGGTATTTTCGTCCGGGGCACGGGGGCCGCGATCAGCAATGATCCGGCGCGAAACCGTGTCTTCGTCCGCTTTGCCGAGGGTGGTAATGCCGTAGGAGCCACAAGCGTGGCGGTCCGGACCCAATAGGTCTGCGAACCCGAAGTCGATACTGGACGAGGGGCTGCTTTTCGGAGCGGCCCCTTTTTCAGGCCCCATGACATGCTTGCCGATATCTCTGAACACAGAAAAGCCCGGTCAATATGTCGGGCTCTTGTATAACTGGCGGAGGGGGAGGGATTCGAACCCCCGGAACCTCGCGGCTCAACGGTTTTCAAGACCGCCGCAATCGACCACTCTGCCACCCCTCCGCAGATGATGTTTCCTCTTAGCGGGGGAGGCCGGTATAAGGCAACTGGTGAATGCTTACACTTGTTTCACTCCTTTCGAATAAAAACAGTGCGGGATTTTATGGTGTGGGAGAGGCGCTGTGCAGATTTCAGCCCGGTCTTCAGTCATGATTGCGACGCTGATCTGTTCGGCGTTTCTCGGCGCGTGTTCGTCATCGGCATCACACATTGTGCGCGGGATCGATATTGTATCGCCCCCCTCCCGCTCGACATCCGCGGGTTCTTCCGGTCCGGTCAGCCCGGCCTGGGATGGAGGGAGTGGCGAGCAGAAGATCGGCCGGCCGTATACCATTGCCGGTCGCACCTATGTGCCGGCACGGGACGATGATTATGATGCCACCGGGATTTCCTCCTGGTACGGGCCGAATTTCCATGGACGCCCCACGGCCAATGGTGAAATTTTCGACCAGAACCTGCTGACGGCGGCACATACGACCCTGCCGATTCCCAGCATGATCGAGGTTACCAATCTTGAAAATGGCAGATCAGCCGTATTGCGGCTCAATGATCGCGGGCCGTTTGCAGGCGACCGGATTCTGGATGTCAGCCGTGCAGCCGCCATCGAGCTCGGTTTTCTCGAGCAGGGGCTGGCGCAGGTGAGGGTGCGGTATCTTGGCCCGCCCGAAGGCGTAGCCCCGGCCGGAACAGTGGCTGAAAGCCGCATCTATACGGCCAGCAATGGCAATACCCGATTCCGTGTCCAGGCCGGTGCCTTCTCGGAGCGAGCCAATGCAGAAGCTCTTCGCCAGCGCCTGGCATCTGCCGGGGATGTGCGGATTGAAGATGCCCGGTCAGCCGGAAGGCGCATCTACCGGGTTTATGTAGGCGGCGATCTCGCCCGCTCCGATGCCGATATGCTCAGCCGGGATCTGTCGCGATACGGCGTGTACGACGCGCGGGTTGTGGCACTGAACTGACAGCAGGCTGGACGCCAGCCCTCCATCGCGTTTCAATCAGCCTTGTCTTCTGGCTGTCTGATTCCGTGATGGAGAAACGCCCGTGCGCGCACTCATAGTATTCTGCCTGTTTACTTTCGCTTCGCTGGCGCAGGCGCAGGATTTCCAGACATCCGCCAGCCATGCTGTCATTCTGGATTACGAAACCGGCGAAGTCCTGTTCAACCACAATGGTGATGAGCCGATGCCGCCGGCTTCCATGTCGAAGCTGATGACGCTGCTGATGGCGTTTGAAGCTATCGAACGGGGCGCATTGTCGCTGGACGATGAATTGCCGGTTTCCGAACATGCCTGGCGGACTGGCGGAGCGGCTTCGGGCTCCTCCACCATGTTTCTAGAGGTCCATTCACGGGCACGTGTGGATGATCTGATCCGCAGCATCATCGTTCAATCCGGCAATGATGCCTGCATCGTGCTCGCCGAGGCGATATCCGGGTCTGAAAGCGCGTTCGCGGCCGATATGACGGTGCGGGCGCGTGAGCTGGGCCTGTCCAGTGCGCGGTTCGCAAATTCGACCGGCTGGCCGCATCCGGATCAACGGATCAGTGCCATTGATCTGGCCCGGCTTGCGGCCATCATCATCCGCGAATACCCGGAATTCTATGAAATCTTCGATGTCCGGGAATTCACCTATAACGGCATCCGCCAGTTCAACCGCAACCCGCTGCTGGCGACCATGGACGAGGTTGATGGGCTCAAAACCGGTCATACCGAGGAAAGCGGATACGGCCTCGTTGCCTCCGGCGAACGTGACGGTGTGCGCCGTATCGTCGTCTATAACGGTATGGAAAGCGAACGGGCCCGGGCCAGTGAAGGCGAACGCCTGATGCGCGCTGCGCTGGCCGATTTCGCTCTGGTTGAACTGGGCACAGCCGGTGATGTGGTGGGTGAAGCCGATCTGTTTCTGGGACAGGCGGAAACGGTTGCACTGCGGCTGACAGAGGATGCGCGCGTCGGGCTGCATGTTCGGGTCCGCGGCGATCTCCAGGCCGAAATTGTCTATGATGGTCCGATTGCCGCTCCCGTGGCCGAAGGGGATGTGATTGCTCGCCTGGAAGTGTCGGCTCCGGGTATGGAAACACGTCAGTTTGCGCTTGAAGCTGCCGGGACGGTGGCCAAGCAGGGCCTCATCGGACGCGCACTGGCCGGACTGGGCAGCCTGTTCGGCGTCAACTGATGCCGAAGGGATTGTTTATCTCGCTGGAAGGCGGTGAGGGGGCCGGAAAGTCCACACTCGCCCGGGCCTTGCAAACGGCGCTGATTGCGCATGGCCGCGATGTTGTCCTGACGCGTGAACCCGGCGGTACACCCGGGGCCGAACAAATCCGGGATTTGCTGGTCAAAGGCGATACCGAACGCTGGTCGGCGATGACCGAAGCTCTTTTGTTCTACGCAGCCCGGGTCGATCATGTCGAGAAAGTCATTCAACCCGCCATCGCCCGCGGGGCGATTGTCATATCCGACCGGTTTGCGGATTCGACCATGGCGTACCAGGGCGCAGCGGGCGGTATTGATCTTGCCCGTCTGAAAAACCTGCATCGTCTTGCGCTTGGTGATTTTCAACCAGCCTTGACGCTTCTGATTGATATACCGCCAGAAACCGGGTTGGCCCGGACCCGCGACCGGCTGGGGCTGGAAGTGCGTTTTGAATCCAAGGCGCTGGCGTTTCATGAACGCCTGCGCAATTGCTTCCGGCAATTGGCGGCGGACGAACCTGACCGTTTCGTGACACTGAATGGTGAAGAGGATGCCGATAAAGTCGCAGCCATGGCGCTGGCCGCTGTGATGGACCGTTTGAACGATGAGTAGCCCAGACCTCGAGCCAGACTGCGAAGCCGGTTGCGCCCCGCCGCGCGAGATCGCCGCGCTGTTCGGCCATGACGCCGCACTGGCCCAGTTCGACACGGCCCGCCGTTCCGGTCGCTTGCATCATGCGTGGATGATTACCGGCCCCAAGGGGGTCGGCAAGGCCAGTCTTGCCTACACGGCGGCCCTGCAACTACTGGCGGGTAGCGGCTCGCCGGACTCCGCCCGGCAAAAGGTTCGAGCTCAGGCTCATCCCAATCTTCTGACCATCCGGCGGCCCTGGGATGACAAGCGCAAGCGATGGCGGGGGGAAATCACGATTGATGAAGTGCGGCGGGTTCCGGACTTCTTCTCGCGCAGTGGTGGCGAGGACGGCTGGCGGATCGCCATCATCGACTCGCTGGATGAATTCAACCGCAATGCGGCCAATGGCTTGCTGAAGACGCTGGAAGAGCCGCCAAAGCAAGGTCTCCTCTTTCTGGTTACGCATTCTCCCGGGCGGCTATTGCCGACGATCAGGTCCCGATGCCGTCAGCTGGAACTGCGATCACCGCCTGTGGATGAAACCCGGGACTGGCTGATCGGGACCCACAATGTAACAGCCGAGATGGCTGCGGCGGCCTCCGCTTTGGCCTCCGGTGCACCAGGCCGGGCGCTGGCGCTGCTGCAGTCCGGTGCGGTGGAACTGGAAAAGGACGTCCGGGCGCTTCTGGACCGCCTACCGAACTGGGATGGGCGCGCCAGCCGACGCCTGGCCGCCAGGGTTTCAACCAAAACAGGAGAATCCTTGCGGCCGCATCTTTATGCCTCACTGGCGCGAAATGCGGCGCGGCTGGCCAAGGAAAACGCAAGAAGCGGTCAGGCGCCAGAAGCCTGGCTTGATGCATGGAAGTCCATCCAGAATCTCGAAAGGGAAGCCGAAGGCGTGTATCTGGATGCCAAACAGGCCGCACTTGCTGCGTTTGCACATATAGAGAGCGCGGCCCGCGCCAGCCGGAATTGAGGCCATGCTGATCGACAGTCATACCAATCTACACGGTGACACCTATGCCGAGGACCTGCCGGAAGTCCTTGAACGCGCTCGCGCAGCCGGTGTTGGTGGCATGATTGCCATTTGTTGCCGGTTGTCGGATTTCGAGGCTGTTTCGGCGATTGCAGAAGCGCATGAGGATATCTGGTGCACGATCGGCGCGCATCCTCACCATGCCAAGGACCGCCCGGATATCAGTGCAGACGAGCTGATCGAAATCGCGCAGCATCCGAAAGTGATCGGGATTGGCGAAACAGGGCTGGACTTTCACTATGGCTACAGCCCGCGTGAGGATCAGTTTCAAAGCCTGCGGGCGCATATAGAGGCCGCCAGACGCACGGATCTACCGCTCATCCTGCACACCAGAGAGGCTGATAACGAGATGGCGGCCCTTCTGGAAGAGGAAACGGGGAAGGGGGCTTTCCGGAGCTTGCTGCATTGTTATACTGGCGGCCCAGAACTGGCGGTTCGCGGCGCAGCCGCCGGCGCGTTTTTCGCGGCCTCTGGTATCATCACTTTCAAGAAGGCAGAGGATGTCCGGACTGTTTTCCGGGAGCATATTCCGGCAGATCGCGTGATTATCGAAACCGATTGTCCCTATCTTGCGCCGGTGCCACATCGGGGACGCCGCAATGAACCGGCGTTTCTGCCCGACGTCCTGACCGGCGTGTGCGATACACTCGGCTGGAGCCGGGAAGAGGGGGAGCAAAAGACCACTGATGCTTTCTTCCGCCTGTTCACCAAGGCGGAGCGTCCGGCATGACGGAGACATCTGTCTGGCAGGTAACGGTGCTTGGTTGCGGATCGTCGGGCGGTGTGCCGCGGCCGGACGGGGATTGGGGCGCTTGCGACCCTGGCAATCCGAAAAACCGCCGCAGACGCTGCAGCATTCTTGTCGAATATGCTGATAATATTGAATTATTCCAGTCGGGAGCCCGGACAGTTTCGGTGATCGACACGTCCCCGGACTTTCGTGAACAGATGTTGTCGGCCGGCGTGAAACGCCTTGATGCGGTCATTTATACCCATGATCACGCCGATCAGACCCATGGTATCGATGACTTGCGGCCCTATGTGCTGCGCGCCCGCAAGCGGTTACCGGTCTGGATGATGCCGGAAACCGCCCATAGCCTGACGACGCGCTTCAAATACGTGTTCGAGGCGCGTGAAGGATCGCCATATCCTGCGATACTCGAGGCGCGTGGCATTCCAGATGAAGGCGAATATTTTCATGTCGATGGCCCGGGCGGGCCGATGCCGGTCACCATGATGCGTCTGGAACACGGCGGAATCATCGCTGGCGGTTTCCGGTTCGGCCCCTTTGCCTATTCACCGGATGTCAGCGCGGTCCCGGATCGCGCCTTTGGCATTCTGGACGGGGTCCCGGTCTGGATTATCGATGCCTTGCGTGAAACACCGCATCCAACGCATGCAAGTGTCAGTGATGCACTGGCGTGGCTGGATCGCGCTGGTGCCGGGCGGGGCATACTCACCAATCTTCATGTTGATCTCGACTATGAAACGCTCTTGGCCCGACTGCCGGAGAGTGTTGAGCCGGCCTTTGACGGCATGACGCTGAAATGCGAGGCTACAACATGACCCGCCTGAAGAACTAATGATAAGAATAACATATAATATGTCTCATAATATACATTATGCGTATTTTAGAAGTAGGAGCCTGGGGCAAGCATGACCGATAAACAAACTCCCCTCCAGCGTCTGCGGTCCATCATGGAGCGCCTGCGTGATCCCGAGAATGGCTGCCCATGGGACGTTGCGCAAACGTTTGAAACCATCGCGCCCTATACAATTGAGGAAGCATATGAGGTGGATGATGCGATCCGCCGTGGAGATATGACGGAGTTGAAGAATGAGCTCGGCGATCTTCTGCTGCAGGTCGTATTCCATTCCCGCATGGCCGAAGAAGCCGGCTTGTTTGACTTGGATGATGTTGCCACGGCAATATCCGACAAGATGGTGAGCCGCCATCCCCATGTTTTTGGTACCAAATCCTATGCCGATGCGGAGGCACAAACGCAGGACTGGGAACGCCTGAAGGCCGCAGAACGCAAGGAAAAGACAGGCTCGGATGGCTTGCTGGATGATGTTCCGCTGGCCCTGCCCGGCCTGAAACGCGCGCAAAAGCTCCAGAAGCGGGCCGCCACGGTTGGATTTGACTGGCCGGATGCTGAGCGCGTGCTGGAAAAGGTGGATGAGGAATTGGCAGAAGTCCGCGAGGCCATTGCATCATATGATGCCGATAAAATCGAAGATGAAATCGGGGATTTATTGTTTGTTTGTACGAATTTGGCGCGAAAAACGAAAGTAGATGGTGAGGCTGCCTTGCGGCGCGCGAATGCCAAATTTGAACGCCGGTTTCGTTATATCGAAGCGACGCTCAAAGCGCAAAAGCGCGACATCCGCGAGACCGCCCTGGATGAGATGGAAGCTCTCTGGGTGGAAGCCAAGTCCCGCGAGTAATCAACCGGCATCCTCGAAATTCGGTGCGAGTTCCGGAAACTGGGACGCAAACCGGCCTGCAGCCTCCGGCGACAGACGCGCATGGGCTGTGGTCACGCCTTTGTCATCCACGCTTTCCGAGATAACGGCACCATGCTGGTGAAGCCACGCCAGTGCCCGCTGATCGCGGACGCCAGCCTTGACCTCCAGCATGACGGATTTTTCTGCCATGGCTCGGTCTATGGCATGGAGAAGGCGATCAATCCCCTCGCCTGTCTGTGCCGACAGGCTGATGGCGCAGATGGCGTCTTCGCTCTTGCGGGGCAGGTCGGCGAGACTGTCCGGATCCAGCCCGTCCTCATCTTTCCAGAGGTCAATCTTGTTAAAGACCTCGATGACCGGCTGACCATGTTCGCTGCCGGCATCAATGGCGTCGAGAATGGCTTCGACCTCGCGGCGGCGGGTTTCGAAATCAACTGCCGAGACGTCCAGGACATGCACAATGATGTCGGCTTCGCGGACTTCTTCCAGCGTCGCCCGGAAAGCAGCTACAAGTTCCGTGGGCAAATCGGTGATGAAACCGACTGTATCCGATAACAGCAACTGGGTCCCGGCCGGTGACTTGAAGCCGCGAATGGTCGTATCGAGCGTGGCAAAGGGCATGTCCTTGGCGAACACCCCTGCTCCGGTGATCCGGTTGAACAGAGTGGACTTGCCGGCATTTGTGTAGCCAACGATCGCCACCATCGGATAGGGCGCGACCTGACGGGATTTGCGATGCAGGGCACGGGTGCGCCGAACTTCTTCCAGTTCACGGCGCAATCGTCCCATCTTGTCCGCGAGGATACGGCGGTCAGCCTCGATCTGGGTCTCACCTGGACCGCCCATAAAGCCCTGCCCGCCACGCTGACGTTCAAGGTGGGTCCATGTCCGGACCAGGCGCGAGCGTTCATAGGCCAGCCGGGCCAGCTCGACCTGCAACCGGCCTTCGCGGGTGCGCGCCCGCAGACCGAATATTTCCAGGATCAGGCCAGTTCTGTCGACGACCTTGATCTTCCAGGCTTTTTCCAGATTGCGTTGCTGGACCGGTGACAGGGCGGCGTCAACGACGGCCACCGTGGCACCGATTTCCGCGATATGCGCCCCGATCTCTTCCAGCTTGCCCCGGCCGAAGAAACGGCCCGGATCAATCTTGCGTACCGGTGCAAACATGGATTCGACAACGTCCAGACCGAGCGCTTCGGCCAGTCCGGTGGCTTCTTCCAGCCGCGCATTTTCTTCTGGATCTTCGCCGCCCAACCGGGCGCGAATGACGATAGCCTTGTCAGCGGGCGTGCCGGTTTCGATCAATCTTCGCTGTCCTCATCATCCTGTTCGGCCTCGAACAGGGAGACCGGTGCAGATGGCATGATGGTGGAAATCGCATGCTTGTAAACAAGCTGGGATTGACCGTCGCGGCGCAATAACAGGCAGAAATTATCGAACCAGGTCACAACCCCCTGGAGCTTGACACCATTGACCAGGAAAATGGTCAGCGGCGTTTTTGTTTTGCGGACGGAATTGAGGAAGACGTCCTGCAGATTATTGCTTTTGCGTTCGCCAGACATTGGCCTGCTCCAGTTGTTCTTGTTCTTTTTACCGAACCGTTTGCCTAATTTACAGGGCGTTCGCCCCGGCACGCAACCAGCCAGACCGACGGGCGGTTCATCTGTTTACGAGCACGTTCTTTCGCAGTTGCAACATAAGACGCGCGAAGCTGCAAGGAAAACGTGCCCGGATGACCGTTTGCGACCGGTTTTCCGTCAATTTCCACGACGGGCGTCAAAAACGCCGACGCAGAAGTGATAAAGGCTTCGCGGGCCGCAAGAGCTTCATCGCGGGTGAATGGCCGCTCCTGTGTCTTGATACCGGCATTCCGGGCCAGCCTGAACAAAGTGCGCCGGGTAATGCCATTGAGAATATCATTCGATGCCGGACGGGTGACCAATGTGCCATCAGCGGTGACGATCCAGGCATTTGAAGCAGAGGCCTCGGTAATGAACCCGTCTGTATCGATCATCCAGCACTCTCCTGCCCCGGCTTCAGCCGCAGCTTGCTTGGCCAGTACATTCGGAAGCAATGACACGGATTTTATGTCGCGGCGGGCCCAGCGGATATCCGGCTGTGTGATGACAGATATGCCTTTTCCGGCACGGGCTTCCGCCTTTTCGAAATTGACCGGTTTGGCTGTGATCATAATCCCCGGCCTCGTGTCCGGCGATGGGAAAATGTGATCCCGGCGCGCCTGACCTCGCGAAACCTGCAAATAGATCAAGCCATTCCGGATGTGATTGAGCGCGACCATGCGGACCAGAATAGCGCTCAATGCCGCGTCGCTCATCGGCCGCCGGATTTGTAATTCCGACAGTGACCGGGCCAGACGGGTCATATGGCCGTCAAAATCCATCAATGCGCCACCCCTGACACCCCAGACTTCATAGACAGCATCGGCAAACTGATTGCCCCGGTCCTCGATATGAATGCAAGCATCCTGGTGCCAGACAAACCGGCCATTGACGTAGGCAATGCGGGACATGGAGATCAGAACCTTCTGAAAAGCGCTGCTATGGCGGCGAGTCCGGCCAATACTTCAAGCCGTCCAAGCACCATAAGCAAGACCGTAATTCCGAGTGAAACAGGAGCCATGTCAGCCCAGGCATGATCCGGCGACAATTGATCATGCAAGGGCCCGGCATTGGCGATGGCCGTAGCTGCCGAACTCCAGGCTCCTTCAAACGGCTCGCCTGACAATGCCAGCAGCACAACACCTATGGCGACCAGTCCGATATAACCAAGAACGGTGGCCCAGAGCGCCAGCATGGCCGGGCTGGCTGTCGTCCGACCCCGGAATTTCACCGATACGATTCCGGATGGGTGGGCCATACGCGCCAATTCGGCCAGAGCGGCACGGGAGAGGATAACGAGACGCGATATCTTCAGACCGCCTGCTGTGGACGCCACGGCTCCTCCAATCATCGCTGCCAGGACGGCCGCGAGCGGTACATGCCCGGCCGAGTTGGACACTGTAAATCCGGTGGTGGTCACCACGAAAATGGCATCCGCGATGATGTGATGCGGCCCCGCCACATGGATCGTGCCCAGAAAGAAGAGGAAGGCCAGTGCCGCCACGGCCACGATCATGGCCAATGGCTCCATATTGAGCCCGGTTTCATGCCGTGACACCAGGTTCCGCAAATAGGCAATATTGCTCGCGCCAATGAATGTGATTACGGCCAGAATGGCTATGGCAAGGCCATTGACCTGCCCGTCCAGAGCGCCTGAGGAAACCGTGTAACCTCCTGTCGATATTGCAGAAAAAGCAAGGCAAAGTGCCTCGAAGGCTGGCACACTCGATGCGAGAAGAAGCAGGAATCCGACCGCCGTCAGACCGCAATAAATGAAAGCAATGCGCCGCGCCGCGATATGCAGGTTGGAGAAGATGTTTTCCTTGCTGACGGTCAAGAGTATCGACTTGCGCAGCTCAAGTCCCGTATTGTCAAAAGCCGCCAGAACCCCCGCCGCCGTTAACAAGGTCAGATACCCGCCCAGGAAACTCAACATGCACCGCCAGAAGATAACGGTGTCCGGTACGTTTTCCGGTGCCCGCAATATGGCTCCTGTGGTCGTGAAGGCTGAATAGGACTCAAACAGGGCTTCCGGATAGCTCATACCGTGTGCGAGCATTATAAAAGGAATGATCAGGAAGAGCGGAGTCAGAACCCACAGCGCCATTACATAGGCTGAGGCTTCAGTAGCCCGTGCAATGACCGTGGTTCCTGTCGTCGCCGACCAGATCAGCCCGCCTGCAAAACCCATCGTCCCGGCCGTAATCAGGAACGCCTGCGCAGCCAACCATGACTGGGCCATGAGCGTGACGAGAGCGATTGCTAAAATCACGACCGCGAGTGCAGTCCATGTCTGCCCCAGCGGCCGGAGGAAGCCGAGCGCATTCATCCGCGCTAGAAATAGTCCAGACTGACACGGAAAAGGCGCTCGACCTTGGACACGGCTGCGGATTCCGCAAAAAGCAGCATCCGGTCGCCTTCTTTCACGATCGCCCCCTCACCCGGCATGTAGATTTTTCCGGCCTGCACCAAAGCGCCAATGGTCACATTGTCGGGCAGTTCCAATTCATCGATTGATTTCCCCAGCAGCGGCGATGTGGCCAGAATGACGCCTTCCAGTGCCTCGGCGAGACCACCGGCAATGGATTGCAGGCCGGTGATGCGGCCACGACGGATGTGCTGGAGAATAGTCGAAACGGTGGTCGTTCTTGGGTCGATGAAGGCATCCACCTGCAAAGGCTCGCGAAGCGGCTGGAACGCCTGCTCATTGACCAGACAGATCGACCGCCCTGCCCCTTCACTCTTGGCCATAACAGAGCTGAGCAAATTGACCTTGTCGTCATTGGTGACACACACGACCAGTTCGGCCCTGTCCGCGCCGGCTTCACGCAACAGGTCCGGAGTCAGGCCGTCCCCATGCAGCACGACGGTCTTCTTGAGCTGGTCAGCCGCGCTTTCCGCTCGCTTCTTGTCGGCCTCGATTAAACGGACCTTGACGTGTCCGAGGCGTTCGAGCGCCTGGGCCACGTAAACGCCGATATTGCCGGCGCCGATAATCACAACCCGGCGAACCTTTTCCGCCTTCTGTCCGAAGATCTGCAGTGCCCGTTCCAGCATGGAAGGCTCGATCGAGATATAGATCTCGTCTTCGGCCAGCAGGGGGTCGGTGACGGTCGGGACAAACAGCTTGCCATCACGCATGACACCACACAGTGATAGCCGGAGGTCCGGGAAAATCTCGCGGATCTGCTCAATGGAAGATCCGGCGACCGGACTGTCTTCCTCCATCCTTATGCCCAGCAGCTGGACGCGTCCGCCTGCGAAGAGCGCAGTGGAAAATGCTCCCGGGGTCTCCACACGCTGCAGAATGGCCCGGCCGACCTCCAGCTCGGGTGAAATGACCACGTCAACAGGCAAATTACCGGTCGAGAACAGGCCCCGCCAGGCCGGGTCGAGATAAGCCTGGGCCCGGACCCGCGCGATCCGCATCGGCGTCTTGAACAGCGAGTGGGCCACCTGGCAGGCGATCATGTTGGTTTCATCGGAATGGGTAACGGCCACCAGCAATTCTGCATCGGCTGCACCCGCACGCTCCAGCGCCTCGGGATGCGATCCGTGCCCCACAATGCCGCGGACATCGAGATCTGTTGTGATCTGTGAAATGAGGTCTTGCGACCAGTCGACGACAGTTACCGCATTGCCTTCACGCGACAACGCCTTGGCGATGCCGTATCCGACGCGCCCGGCCCCACAAACGACAGCCTTCATGGCGTCAAATCCTTATTCTTCGGCGAGCTCGCCATCCGAGCGGGCTTCAGAAGTATTTACCCCTAAAGACTTCAGCTTGCGATGCAAGGCAGAGCGTTCCATGCCGATAAAGGCAGCTGTGCGTGAAATATTGCCGCCAAAGCGGTTTATCTGCGATTTCAGATATTCACGTTCAAATTTTTCGCGTGCATCGCGCAGCGGCAAGGCAATCATCCGTTCTGCATCAAAGCCGCTATCGTCTGTTTCCCGGCCTGCTACTTCAGACGGAAGCGAATCGAGAGTGATCGGCCCGTCCGGATTTCCGGAGGTCAGAATCAGCAGACGTTCGACATTGTTTCGCAACTGACGGACATTTCCGGGCCAGTCATGTGCCTGGAGTGCCGCCATGGCGTCTTCGCCAATCTCGCGCTTGGTCAGGCCGGAATAACTGGTGATCCGCGACAGGAAATGATCGACCAGAAGCGGAATGTCTTCGCGTCTCTCGGAAAGACCGGGAACGTCCACAGGCACGACGGCAAGGCGGTGGTAGAGATCCTCGCGGAACAGGCCTGCCGAAATATGATCGCGCAGATTCCGCGAGGATGATGATATCACACGGACATTGATCTTTACATCGCCGCCGCCGCCCAGACGCCGGAAGCTGGAATCGACCAGCATGCGCAGCAATTTGTTCTGCGTTGCGATGGGCATGTCGCCGATTTCATCGAAGAACAGTGTGCCACCATGGGCGCGCTCCAGAAGGCCGACCTGCGAAACGAGCCCCTGTTCGGTTTCTGAGCCGAACAATTCCTCCTCGACACGGTCAGGTTCCATGCCCGCGGCATTGACGGCAATGAAGGGGGCTTTGGCGCGCGGTGACCTGGCATGGATCAAACGGGCCACGACTTCCTTTCCGCTTCCGGCGGGCCCACAAATCAGAACACGGCTATTGGTCGGCCCGACCCGGTCTATCAACTGCCGCAATTGGGAAATCGGGCCTGACTTGCCAACAAGTTCAGGCTCACCTGGTCCCCTCGCCTTCAATTCCGCGTTTTCCCGGCGCAACTGGCTGGCTTCCATGGCGCGTTCGATCGTCAGGATCAGCTTGTCGCTCTTGAAAGGCTTTTCGATGAAATCATAGGCCCCCTTGCGGATGGCCGCGACAGCGGTCTCGATCGTGCCATGGCCCGAGATCACGATGACCGGCAATTCCGGGTCAACCTTCTTCATCTCCTCCAGCAATTCGATTCCGTCCAGCCGGCTGCCCTGCAGCCACACATCGAGAATGACGAGCGATGGCTTGCGTGTCCTCAGCGCCGCCAACGCATCATCGGCATTCGCCGCTTCGCGGGCCTGATAGCCCTCATCCTCAAGTAATCCGGCGACCAGATCGCGGATATCTTCTTCGTCATCTACAATGAGAATGTCGTTGGCCATGTCTCACACCTGGGCATTTTCGGTTTCAGAAGCGATATCCGGGCCAGTCTGGTCCGACATCGGGAATTTCATGCGGACGATGGCCCCGTGGCCTTCATCGGGCTGATCGAGTTCCAAGCGCCCGCGATGGTCTTCCATCACACGTTTGACGATTGCGAGACCGAGTCCGGTCCCTTTTTCACGCGTTGTCATATAGGGCTCTGTCAGCCGCTCACGATTGGTCAGGGGCCAGCCCAGCCCATTGTCCTGAATTGTAATTTCGGCGAATCCGTCGCTTGCGGAAAGTGTCAACTGTATACGGCCCTTCAGCTTTGTTCCGGCAATGGATTCCATGCGCGCGGTGACGCTTTCCGCAGCATTCTTGACGATATTGGTCAACGCTTGTGCGGCAAGGCGTTCGTCGCATTCGGCGTGGATATCAGCCTCAGGATGGGAAAATTCGATGGTCACGGCCGGGCTGGCAACCCGCTGCGCAAACACGACATTCCGGATCAGCTCTGTCATGCCGACTGGTTCGATTTTAGGCTGCGGCATCCGGGCGAATGACGAGAACTCATCGACCATACGGCCAATATCACTGACCTGGCGCACAATGGTCGCAACACACCGGTCAAATGTCTCGACATCGCCTTCATCCACCTGTTTGCGGTAACGCCGCTGCAGACGCTCGGCCGAGAGCTGGATCGGTGTAAGCGGGTTCTTGATTTCATGCGCAATCCGGCGCGCGACGTCACGCCAGGCCGCGCTGCGTTGTGCGGCCACAAGGCGGCTGACATCATCGAATGTCAGGATCAAGCCTGCATCCGGGTCCAAGCCGGCGCGGACATTCAGGCTGATCGGGCGTTCCTCGTCTTCGGACAATTCTATCTGGGAGCTGGCGATATCGCCCGGGCGCTGGCGAGCCTGAACTGCCACGCTCTCAAGTTCCGGGGACACCTGCGCCAATTCCTGCCCCACAAGGTCGTCCTCATCCCTGCCCAGAAGATCGCATGCCGGCCGGTTGGACAAGGTAATCCGGTCCTGATCATCAATCCGGATAACTCCGGCGCTGATTCCTGACAGGACGGCTTCGGTGAAAGCCCTGCGGTTTTCGGACTGGCTATGGGCCATGAGCAGCTCGCGGCGCTGTCCGCGCAGCTGCCGGGTCATCCGGTTGAAAGCCCGCCCCAGAGTGGCGATTTCATCGTCTTCGCGGTGTACTTCAACGCGCGTATCCAGATTGCCCTGACGGACCTGCTCAGCAGCGCGGACAAGGCTGGCGACAGGACGCACAACCCGTGTGGCCGCTGACAGGGCCAGCCAGATGGCACCGAGCAGGATCAAGAATGCGGTTTCCAGATAGACCAGAATGAAAACCAGCCGGGTTTCCGCTTCACTCTCTGTCGCTGAACGGAAATCATCGAGAGCCGCCTGGGCG
Source organism: Alphaproteobacteria bacterium (assembly GCA_016124665.1). Lineage (GTDB taxonomy): Bacteria > Pseudomonadota > Alphaproteobacteria > Caulobacterales > Maricaulaceae > Hyphobacterium. The sequence goes on from WGNH01000003.1 coordinate 66,785, forward strand.
CGCAGCAGCAATGAAAGATCGACATCCAACGTGACGTAAAGAAAAGCATCCTCATATGCCGGCAACAGCAGCAACCCCCGCAAGGCTGGCTCACTACCAGTCGCCTGCTCCGGATCGGAAACACCGAGATCGCCGTCCCGTGCCAGCTGATAAAGGCGCTGGGACGGGCTGACAAAAGCCGGAGAGCCGGAATCTTCTGCCCGGACAAGTATGTTGCCACCACTGTCCACCAGATAGGCTGACTGAAATCCTCGAACAATCGCCTGACGGCGGAAATAGGCTGTGTAAGTCTCCAGATCCTCGGAAAATGCCGCAACCGGCTCAGCGCCAGAGATGTCAAATGCCATAAGCTGGATTTCGTTCAGCGCCTGCTGGGACTGTTGTTCCACGATCACCGCAGCAGTTTCAGCGGCTGACTCGACTACCGTGTTCACACGTTCACCGAACCAGTATTCCACGCCGCGGGTCAGCACGCCTCCCAGAAAAAGTGCCATCAATATGGCCGGAGCAGCCGCTGCCAGTGAGAACATGGCGATGAAACGGAGGTGAAGCCGTGGTGCCGGTTCTCCATATTTACGCCCGGCAAAGCGCCGCGCCACCCGGAAACCGACGAGCCCGGCCAGACCGGACAACAAGACGAGGTTGGCAATCAACAGCAGAACGAGGTTCTGGCGCCCCGGAAATGTCTGGTCATCACCAAAGATCAGAATGAATGCGGCAAGGATAAGGATGGACGTCGAAACGCCGACACCGGCCCAGAGCGCAACCACGATGGCGCGGGGAAGGTTTGCGGATTCCGGGAAATCCGGTGAGGAAGGATCGCTGTTATCCACCGACATTCCAAAGAGTTTCGCCGAGTTGTTGCTGAAAATCAACGCCCTTGTGTCGCGAATGACACACGGCTGTCAGGCGGCGACATGGGTGCGCTCTTGCAGACCAGAAAGCAATTTGAAAACTGTCGCGGGGTCAGCCGTCTGGCACAGGCCCTGCCGCAATCCGGGGTCCGTCGCGAATTCAACACCGGCAAAGGCCGCCAGATGCTTGCGCATCATCCGCAGACCTATGTGATCCCCGTAGAAGGTCAATGACCGCTCAAGCTGGACCGTCAATGCCGACAGCTTATCCGCTAGCGATATCCTGTGCGCTTGGCCGGCAAGGGCTGAATCGAGCTCGGCAATCAGCCATGGACGCCCCTCGGCGGCCCGGCCAATCATAACCATGTCCGCGCCAGACCGATCGAGAGCAGCGCGCGCCGTCGGCAGATCACGTATGTCGCCATTGACCACAACCGGAACAGAGACCGCGGCTTTCACGTCGCCGACACGCACCCAATCCGCTTGCCCCTTGTAGAATTGCTGACGAGTCCGCCCATGAACGGTTATCATGCGGACGCCCGCCATTTCCGCCCGGCGTGCGAGTTCGGGCGCATTCAGGTTGTCGTGATCCCAGCCGAGGCGCATTTTCAGAGTTACCGGCACTTTTACCGCCGCCAGTGTCGCCTCGATCAGGCTCATGGCATGATCCAGATCACGCATCAGCGCCGAGCCCGAGAGGCCATTGGTGACCTTGCGGGCCGGGCAACCCATATTGATATCGATGATATCAGCGCCCTCGCCTTCGGCGATTTTTGCAGCTTCACGCATCCACCGGGCCTCACGGCCGGCCAGCTGCAGTATTTTCAGGCCAGCGCCGTCATCCAGTGCAGCCTTTTCCCAAGCCTGCTTGCCGCCGGTCACGAATTCCTCGCTGGCAACCATTTCACTGACTACCATTTTAGCTCCAAAAGCGCGCGCCTGGGCCCGAAAAGGCAAGTCTGTCACACCAGACATCGGCGCCAGCATGGCGCGCGCGTCTATCCGGTGTGGACCAAGTTGAATCATGAGACGTTTACTTCGCGGCTGGTCTAAAAAGCTGGCGGAACCTATAGAGGAGCTCCCTGAATCGCAAGTTGAGGCGCCCCACCCGTGTCACAGACCACAACCGCCGCCCTGATCGTCGCTGCCGGCCGCGGACACCGGGCCGGCGATGGCCTGCCGAAGCAATATCGCGACCTGGGCGGAGAGTCAGTGCTGGCGCAGACGCTGCGGGCATTTCATACGCATCCCGCCATTGATACGGTCTGTGTGGTGATCCACCCTGACGATCAGGCGTATTTTGATCTGACAAATGAATATATCGGTGCAATGCATTGTTTTGGCGGAACTACGAGAAGCCGGTCAGTCTATAGGGGATTACTGGCGCTGGCCGATCACGCGCCGGATCATGTCCTGATTCACGATGCCGCCCGCCCCTTCGTTTCACATGATTTGGTACAACGTCTGTGTGATGCTCTGGCCGGGTCAGAGGCAGCCGTACCGGGTTTGCCTATCACGGATGCGACTTTCACCAGAGAGCAGGATGCTATCGGTGACAGCGTGGATCGCAATCGTCTGGTGCGCGTACAGACTCCACAGGCGTTTCAATTCCAGTCGCTGCTCGGCGCTTTTGAGGCGAGAGAGCCCGACCGGGATTTTCCGGATGAAGCCAGCCTGATGCGCGCCGCCGGCATCCCCGTGAAAATCCTGGAAGGCGAACCGGCGAATATCAAGCTCACTTTTCCCGAGGACTTTCATATGCCGGCCAGAACAGGTGATGATATGATGACCGTCAGCGGGTCCGGATTTGATGTTCATCGCCTGGGGCCCGGACAGGGCGTTTGGCTCTGCGGTGTGGAAATCCCCTGTGAATTCGAGCTGATCGGATATTCTGATGCAGATGCTGGCTTACATGCCCTGGTGGATGCCCTGCTCGGCACGATCGGCGCGGGCGATATCGGTCAACATTTCCCGCCCTCTGATCCGCAATGGAAAGGCGCAGCGTCTTCGGCTTTTGTCGAACATGCGCTGGCACTTCTCCACAAGGTGGGTGCGAAGCCGGTACATGCGGATATCACTTTGATCTGTGAGCAGCCTAAAATCGGTCCCTATCGTGCGGCCATGCAGGAAAGAGTCGCAGAATTGCTGGGCTTGCCGCCCGCCTCTGTGAATATCAAAGCCACTACCACGGAAGGCCTTGGCTTCACGGGGCGCAGGGAAGGAATTGCCGCGCAGGCGATCGTAACGGTGAAACGACATGCATGATGTCGACGCTGAAATAAGCGCCCTGGCTTTTCGTCTTGTTGAAACCGCTTCTGCACGAAAGCTGCGACTTGTAACGGCGGAAAGCTGTACAGGCGGGCTGGTCGGGGGGGCTATCACGCGCATTCCGGGATCATCTGACGCTTATGACCGCGGCTATATCACCTACTCAAATACGGCGAAAATCGACAGCCTTGGTGTGGATCCCGATTTGATTGCAGAATTCGGTGCCGTATCCGAACCCGTCGCCCGGAAAATGGCGCTCGGCGCATTGTCGGCATCGGGCGCAGATGTGGCCGTTTCAATTACCGGAATCGCGGGTCCTGGCGGGAGTGATGTAAAACCGGCCGGCCTCGTCTGGTTTGGTCTGGCGACCTCGTCCGGCCTCATCGAGACACTGGAACAGAGATTCGGTGATATCGGCCGCGACGTTGTGCGGCAGGCGTCGGTAAAGCAGGCGCTCGAATTGCTACTGTCCGGCGTCGGACGGTCCTGAAGCCCGGCCGGTCACAGGATAGCGCCTGTCAGCTTCCTGAACGAAATATCCGATCATCTTGTGCACGGCGCGCTGCTTGTTCGCGCGGATCAGCATGTCCAGAACCATGTTATTGAACTGGAAATCCAACTCGAAATCGATTGCCGTCGAGCCATCACTCAGCTCCGACATCTGCCAGACATTGCGTAGGATGTGAAACGGCCCCTCCACCAGGTTGACTGAAACGCGCAGCGCTGCGGCATCCGCCGTGACGCGCGTCACAAAACGTTCCCGGGCGAATTTGTAGCGGGCGACCGCCTCCGCCACGAAAACCAATTGTGATCCGGCAGATTCCCGGCTGAGAATCCGCAACGAGGTCAGGTAGGGAATGAAATCGGGATAGCGTTCAACATCGGAGACGAGCGCGAATATGTCTGCCGGTGCATGACGCACCCGCAAGCGTTCGGAATGCCGGGAAATCATCTGCCGCCGGCGAGCGAAGCGTCACGTGCCGCACGAAGGCGCACGAAATCATCGCCGGCATGATAGCTGGAGCGCGTCAGTGGTGTTGCCGAGACCATCAGGAAGCCCTTGGCCCGGGCAATGGTTTCATAGGCCTTGAATTCCTGCGGTTCGACAAAACGCTGAACCGAAGCATGCTTGCGCGTGGGCTGGAGATACTGGCCAATGGTCAGGAAATCGATTCCGGCCGAGCGCATATCATCCATCACCTGCATGCCCTCCTCCTTGCTCTCGCCGAGACCGACCATCAGACCGGACTTCGTGAACTGCGACGGATCGCGTTCTTTCACCTGCTCAAGGAGGCGCAGGGAGTGGTAATAGCGGGCGCCGGGCCGAATAGAGAGATAGAGCCGCGGCACAGTTTCCAGATTGTGATTGAAGACGTCCGGACGGGCATCGATCACTGTATTGATTGCCCCGTCCTTACGGAGGAAATCCGGCGTAAGGATTTCAATGGTGGTCCCGGGCGATGCCGCGCGAATGGCCTTGATCACATCGACGAAATGTTGCGCACCGCCATCTTCCAGATCATCGCGATCCACTGAGGTGATGACGACGTGTTTGAGCTCCATCTTGACGACCGCGTCGCCGATGCGATTGGCCTCATCATGATCGACCGGCGACGGAAGGCCGGTTTTCACATTGCAGAACGCGCAGGCGCGGGTGCATGTGTCCCCCAGAATCATGAATGTGGCATGTTTCTGCGTCCAGCATTCACCGATATTCGGGCATCCGGCTTCCTCGCAGACCGTGATCAGATTGTTATCTTTCACGATATTGCGGGTTTCCGCATACTCGCCACCGACCGGTGCCCTGACGCGGATCCAGTCCGGCTTGCGCAGGACCGGATTGTCCGGGCGATGCTCCTTTTCCGGATGCCGTGGCCGCGGGGTTTCCGCGAGGGTGTCGATAAGATTAGCCATTGCGGCGCAACATGGCGCTAGTTGCGGGCGGCTTCAAGCACCGCCCGCAATTTGTGTTCAGCGGCTACACAGAAGTGTCCGCAGATGTCGCAACCGGGCTACCGCCATTATCGTCCTTACGGCCAAAAGCGGCCAGCATCCAGGACCCAAGGCCGATCCAGGACAGGATCAGCGATGCAATCACGGCCAGAGGCGGCAAAATCCAGAGCGCAGCGGACAGGATCAGGACAACGGTCATCCCCAGAAGCCGCATTCCCAAGCCAGGATTGGATTTTCCGGCGCGATTGAAAATACAGTCGCCGACGGCGATCGCTCCAAGTGGATAGGCCAGCAAGAGAAGGAAAATCCCGAAAACCCACCAGAATGGTATCAGTACAATACCTACGACGGAGATGAACAGGAGCACCGTGCCGGCGGTCATCAGCATGATCCAGCCCATCGGAAGCAGGAACAGGCCGATCAGCGGAGCAAGAAGCGGGTGTTTCCGGAATTTTGCCGACAGACGGGTGACGCCTTTCGGCATCATCACAAGTGCCAACAGGCCCAGCAGAAGCGAAAACGCGACGCCGGATACCGCAAAGAATTCGGCCGGCGGAACGATATCGAAATCGAAATCAATATCGCTGAACTGGTCGCCGTCCCAATCAAGCTCAATAAGGCGGTATGTGTATTCAAAGCCGTTCGCCAATGTGGCATCAGGCGAAATGTCAGGCTCGGACGGGCCGAAATATTCAAGACGGCCGGAAATGACGGCTCCGGGCTCGATGGTGAGGCGCTCGGCCTCGATTTCAACATCGCCGTCTATGCGGCCGGATATAACGACGTCCTGAGCCAGAATCTCGACCGTGTCGAGGAAATGGCCGCGCAGCGTTATCGATTGACCGGCCATATCGGCTGGGCCCGTGACGACACTGCCCTCGGCGATTTCCAGCACGCCAGCAGCCGAATCCAGCGATCCGCCGATTGTGCCGGAATACTCGACATAGCCCCCGGCAAATTCGGCACTGTCACCGATATCGACTGTCAGCTCGACCGATCCGCCGGCGATTTCGGCATCCCCGCCAACATTCCCAGCGACCGTAACATTTCCGCCGGCAACGCGGATATCGCCTTCAACCTGGGCATCGATGACGATGCTGCCGCCAAAAACAGCAAGATCTTCGCCGATCCGTCCGGAAATTTCCGCAGAGCCGGCGATAACCTTGAGGTCGCCATCGCGGTCAACATCGCGAAGTTCGACATGGCCGCCAAAATGCTGGGCCGATGCGCCCGAGGCGAGCGTGGCGGCCAGTCCGGCCGCGAGCAGCAGTGAACGTATAAGCATCATTACCTCCGTTCGCCCCCAAGCGTAACGAGTGAGTGCAAAGAAAAACTAGCGGTCAAAGGGCTCCAGAAGGTCGTTACAATCGCGCCCGTCAATCGCCTCGAATGTCACGCCGGATTGCGATGCCCCGGCTTCGAACACCGGAGCCTCTTCGGCAAAAACCGCCAATTGTCCGGTTATCACCATCTCAGGGCCAATCACGACGCGGCGGGCGCATACTGCACTGCCCTCTCCAATGGCCGCATTGATACGGACTCGTTGATGAGTGTTGCCTGAAGACCAGCTCCATCCCCGCCGCGAATGGGCAACGGCGATAAGACGGCCATCAACCGGGCCTTCTAATATAACCGAGCTGCCGGCCAGGCTGGCATTACCGCCGACAGAACCGAAAAGTTCAAGATCGCTGCCAGCCATGGACAGATTGCCGCTGACTTCACTGTCACGGGACACTTCAATATCGCTTCCGGCAATGTCCAGATCCTCGCCGATCCGACCGTCAATCATCACATCGCTGCCGGCAATTGAAAGGCTGCCTTCCGTGGTGCCGGACCAGTTCACGTCACTTCCGGCAATATCGATATCGCCCACGGCATTGCCCGACCAATCGACGTCACTGCCGGCGATATTGGCTTCACCGCCAATCGAGCCACCGAATGAAATATCGGATCCCACAAGGGACATGTCCCCGCCAATATCGGCTGCAACATCAAGATCGGACCCGATAACAGACAGATCACCGCCAATCCGGCCGGTAATGGACATGTCACTTCCCATCAGGCTGGCGTCGCCGTCCTGATCAAAATGATGCGCACCATCACGGCCATTGTGATTTTGTGCGTCGACATGGACTGTAGCGGAAGCGTTATTGCTGCAACCAGCCATGATGAGCGCGCTCGCAGACACGCTTATGGCAAGAAATTTTTTCATGCCCGAAAACTCCAGACTCGATGGACGAAGAATAAGTCCGTCCTGATCGCTCCCCAGCGGTGATTCCTCTCTAACATATCGAATTTCGATATGAAAGAGATTTTTCGTTATTCGATAAATTTTGGCAGTCCGGATGCTGCGCAAATCGTTCGGAGAAGCGAATTTCGGGCTTTTCAGCGCCCGGCTCACCGCTTAACGTCTGCGTCAATGATATGACAAGCGCGCCAAAGCGTTACACGGGGAGATATTGATGACCGACCGCAAAACCGCGGACGACAATTCTTTTTCTGATTCCAATGCCAGCGGCCCTGTTATTCCTGCAGCTGAAGGCCTGGATGAAGCTCGAAAGACCGAGAGCAACCCCGAAGCGTTGACTTCGCCGGAGATCGTACCGGACGATAGTAATGATTTGACCACAGACGGTGACAACCCGCCGCCTGTTGATCCGTCATCCTGGCCCCAGATCGAGGGGGAGCCATTCCGTTTATCCCGCGCCCGAAAGTCCGTACTCCAGGCGATGTTGCGGGCGAAAAACAAGGTCGGGGGCAAGACCGTCACCATTATCGATGCTGACGGGCGCCAGCTGGACTATAATGAAATGCTGCGGGCGTCGTTTGCCTTGGGCTCAGCTCTCGCAAGGCTGACCGAAAAGGGCGAGAAAATCGCCGTGCTGCTTCCTACAGGTGCCGGTTCGGGGATCGCGTTTTTCGCGCTGAATACGTATGGGCGCATTCCCGCCATGCTGAATTTCACGGCCGGCGCGAAAGCGATCAAGGCGGCCTGCCGGGCCGCGCAGGCGACAAAAATTGTCACCGCGCACAAATTTATTGAACTGGGCGGGCTGGAGGAGCTTGAAGGGCATCTCAAGCAGGATCATGAAATGATCTATCTTGAGGATGTCCGCGAAAACATTTCCCTGGGCGACAAGGTCCGTGCCGTGCTCGGGCCGATCTTCCCGGATCTGGTGGCCACGCGTGTCAGCCCGGACGATACAGCCGTCATCCTGTTCACCTCGGGCACCGAAGGCGATCCCAAGGGAGTCGCCCTCAGCCATATGAATCTGGTCGCCAATGTCGAACAGGCCCGGGCGCATGTGGACATCCTGCCAACGGATATTGTCTTCAATTCCCTGCCGACCTTCCACAGTTTCGGTCTGACAGGCGGATTGCTGCTGCCGCTTTTTGTGGGCATTCCTGCCGTTTTGCACCCCAGTCCGCTGCAAGGTAAAACCATAATGGAGCGTGTGCGGAAGACGAAATCCACAGTGCTGTTCGCAACCGACACCTTCCTGAACCAGTATGCGCGGGTGGCAGACAAGGGCGATTTTGACTCCCTGCGCTTTGTCGTCTGCGGTGCCGAACGGGTGAAGGATGAAACCCGTACCATGGTGCGGCGCGAATTCGATCTGATGGTGCTGGAAGGATATGGCGCTACGGAAGCGGCGCCGGTGATCGCCGTCAATCAGCCGCAGCGCAACAAGCCGGGCACGGTCGGCCGCATGATTCCCGGAATGAGGGCAAGGCTGGAACCGGTCGAGGGCATCGCTGACGGGGGGCGCCTGCACGTCAAGGGTCCGAATGTCATGCAGGGGTATATTTTCAGCGACCAGCCCGGTGTCATCCATCCGCCCGAGGATGGCTGGCATGATACCGGCGATATTGTCAGTTTTGACGAGGAAGGCTGTGTGCAGATCCGCGGGCGGCAGAAGCGGTTTGCCAAGATCGGCGGCGAAATGGTGTCGCTGGCGGTGGTCGAAAATATCGCGACTTCACTGTGGCCAGACTGTCTGCATGCCGCTGTCACCCTGCCCGACGCCCGGAAAGGCGAGCAGATCGTCATCGTGACAGAATACCCCAATGCCGAGCGTGGTGACATGGTGGCCTTTGCCCGCAGCCACGGAATTGCCGAGCTGGCCATCCCGAAACGGGTGATCCCGGTTTCCGAGATCCCCGTCCTGGGCACTGGCAAGATCAACTATGTGGCGATCGAAAAACTCGCCAAGGGCGAGGATTAATCGCCGCGGCAGCTTTCCCGCTCGCGCAGGGCATAGCTGATATTGGAAGCGTCGACGCCTGCGGCATAGTCCGGTTCATCATCGGCCAGAACCGTCAGCGGGCCATTGACTTCAGCGCCATTGAGGAAACGGACTTCGTGGGCGCAGATTGTGCCACCGGCGTCAAGAATTCCGCTGATCTCGATCTCGCTGCGATCACGGCGGCGGAATATGCCTTCACGGTTATTACCCTCGAAATCAATGGCCTGATCCGCGCGGCCGGAAAACTCCATGTCACCAAAACGTACCTGCAGGCCAGACATGGCGTGCCCACCAAATTCCAGGGCTCCAGCGGATATCTCGACATCGCCGGAAAAGACCGAACCCGAAGATACATCCACCGCGCCGCCAGAAATCTCCGACCGGCCCGCGACCTGGAGATTGATATCCACGGCCCCGCCGCTGATTTCGGCATTACCGCCAACAGAACCGGAGATTTCCACAGCACCGCCGCTGGCTTCGAGATCTTCACCGACTTCGGCATTGATCTCCGTTGCGGCACCGGAAACCTCGAGATCACCACCGAAAGTGCCGGAGACGTCGACCGTGGCCCCGGAGAATTCACCATTTCCAGCGACATCGCCGGAATAGTCGACCGTTATGCCGGACATGGAGACGTTCTGGCTCTGCGCCAGAACAGGCGGTGCCAGTAAAACTGCCGCCGACGCGGTCAGCAAAAAGAGTGATTTAGTCATTTCAAGCTCCCTTCAAGGATTCAAGAGAGCCCCTTCCGGTGCTCACCTTTTTCATTCCGCGATAAAAATCAAGAGGCATCAGCCACGATTGCGGCGGATATCCTCGCAATCACGCGTGCCCAGAGCTTCAAAGTCAAAGGCACCGTCCCAGTCCGGGCGGTGTTCGGCAATGATGTGCAGCGGGCCGTTGACCCGGGCATTGCTGCGGAAATCAACATGCCGGGCACAGATATAGCCGCCCTCTTCCAGCGTACCGCTGATGACGACGCGGCCATTGCGGCCTTCACCACCACCGCCATAAATGCGAACCGGCGCCGCGAAACGGCCCGGCAGGTTGAAACGGGCTCCCATGGCATCGAGTTCCCCGAGCACATCACCGTCAATCGTAGCGCGGGCTCCCATGATTTCCATGCGGCCGCCGAAACGCCCATTCAGATACATGGTTGCTCCGGCAATCTCGGTGTCACCGGCCACGCTTCCGGTGAAGCGTATCCGCGCGCCTTCAATGTTCAGATTGCCGCCCACACGCGCATCGGAAACGACATTGGCACCGGCGAGCGACAGGTCTCGATCTATATTGCCGCCGGCATCGACAAACATGCCGGAATAGTCAGCACTGCCTGTCGAATCGACGTCGCCCGCAGCCACCAGACCGGCCCGTTCGATCGAGCGGTTATCGGCCGGACCGCGCGCTGAATAGCTGCATCCTGCCAATGCGGTGGCTGCCGCCGTGATCATCAGTATCGCTCTCATCACCTGTCTCCCTGTGCTGTCCCGCTATCGGGCCTATGCTGGAGAGATGCAGGTCAGGCCGCGTCCGGATGCACTAGATATGCAGAACCCGGTCATAGGCATCGAGCACGCTCTCATGCATCATCTCCGAGAGCGTCGGGTGCGGGAAGATGGCGTGCATCAATTCCTGCTCGGTGGTCTCGAGTACCTTGCCGACCATGAAGCCCTGTATGAGCTCGGTGACTTCGGCCCCGACCATGTGGGCGCCCAGCAACTCACCGGTTTTGGCGTCGAACACGGTCTTGATCAGCCCCTGATCCTCGCCCAGGGCAATTGCCTTGCCATTGCCGACAAAGGGGAAGCGGCCGACCTTCACCTCGTGTCCGGCCTCTTTCGCCTTGGCCTCGGTCAGACCGACGGAGGCGATTTGCGGATGGCAATAGGTGCAGCCGGGTATGTTGGACGTATCCATCGCGTGCGGATTTTTCCCGGCGATCTTCTCGACGCAGATAACGCCTTCATGGCTGGCCTTGTGTGCCAGCCAGGGCGGGCCGGCGACATCACCGATGGCGTAGAGGCCTTTGACATTGGTCGCACCATAAGCGCCGATGACGATATGCCCGCGCTCGACCTTCACGCCGAGATCCTCGAGGCCGAGATTTTCGACATTACCGGTGATTCCGATGGCGAGGATGACTTTCTCGACCTCGATTGTCTGGCTCTTGCCGTCCTTTGTCTTGATCGTGGCCTTGACCGACTTTGCGCCCTTGTCGAGTTTTTCGACCTGCGCGCCGGTGATGAGCTTCATCCCCTGCTTCTTGAACTGCTTGGCGGCGAAGGCGGAGATTTCCTCATCCTCGACCGGCAGGACGCGGTCCATCATCTCGACGACGGTTACATCCGCGCCCATGGTCTTGTAGAAGCTGGCGAACTCGATGCCGATCGCGCCCGATCCGATGACGAGGAGAGATTTCGGCATCTCCTCCGGCACCATGGCTTCGCGATAGGTCCAGATCTGCTTGCCGTCCGGCTCGAGGCCGGCCTGCGGCACGGTGCGGGCGCGGGCGCCGGTGGCGAGGATGACGTTTTTGGCCTCGTAGCCCGTATCTTTCTTGTCCTTGCCGGTCACGATGACTTTCGGTGCCGCGCTGCCCTTTTCCAGGCGCGCTGTTCCCTCGATCACCGTGATCTTGTTCTTTTTCATCAACATGCCGACACCGCCCGACAGCCGCCCCGAGACCTTCCGAGAGCGCTCGACCACCTTCCTGATGTCAAAGGAGATGTCCTTGGCCGACAGGCCGAACTCGTCCGCGCGGTGCATCAGATGATAGATCTCGGAGGTCCTCAGCAGCGCCTTGGTCGGAATGCAGCCCCAGTTGAGACAGATCCCGCCGAGCTGGTCGCGTTCGACAATGGCGGTCTTCAAGCCGAGTTGCGCGGCGCGGATGGCGGTCACATATCCGCCCGGACCACTGCCAATCACGATGAGGTCATATTGCTCGGCCATACGGGATAACTCCTTGCACTTTCTGGCTCGGGTTTGACGGCTGACCCGGAAAAAATCAATGCTTCAAACGCAAGGCGGGTTTGCAGACCCGCAATGTCAGGCCATGATGCCGCGAGACAGAGGGAGACCAACATGACGATCAAGGCCTTGCGCACACCGGAAGAGCGGTTTGCAAACCTGAAAGACTGGCCCTATGCGCCGCACTATGTCGACAGCCTGCCGGGCTATGAAGGTCTGCGCATGCACTATGTCGATGAAGGGCCGAAGGATGCGCCCGTCTTCCTGTGCCTGCATGGCGAGCCGAGCTGGGCCTATCTCTACCGCAAGATGATTCCGGTTTTCCTCGAGGCCGGCTGCCGCGTCGTGGCGCCGGATTTCTTCGGCTTCGGCCGATCCGACAAGCCGGCGAAGGATGAGGACTACACCTTCCACTTTCACCGCAATTCCCTGAAAGCCTTCATTGAATACATGGATTTGAAGGATGTCTGCCTGGTCTGTCAGGACTGGGGCGGGCTTCTCGGCCTGTCGGTGCCGATGGATTATCCGGACCGTTTCACGCGCCTGCTGGTCATGAATACCGGGCTGGGAATCGGCCGTGATCCGGGTCCGGGTTTCATGGCCTGGCGCGATTATGTGGCGACCAATCCGGAGTTCAATGTCGGCGAGCTGATGAAGCGGGCCACGCCGATCCTCGATGAGGACGAGATTACGGCCTATCAGGCCCCCTTCCCCGATCCGTCCTATATGGGCGGTGTGCGCCGTTTCCCGATGCTGGTGCAGATCTCGCCGGACATGGAGGGCGTGGATACGAACCTTGCTGCGGCGAAGTTCTGGAATCAGGACTGGGCCGGAGACAGCTTCATGGCCATCGGCATGCAGGACCCGGTGCTGGGCCCGCCCGCCATGCGCGCCCTGCAAAAGCTGATCAAGGGCTGTCCGGAGCCGATGGAAATCGCCGATGGCGGCCATTTCGTGCAGGAATGGGGCGAGCCGATTGCGAAGGCGGCGGTGAAGCGGTTCGGGTTTTGACCGCATTGCGTGGTTCGAGGCCCGCCTTCAGGCGGGCACCTCACCATGAGGTAAGTTGGAGTTTGAAGTCCCTAACCACCTCATCCTGAGGCGTGACCCCGGACTTGATCCGGGGGAGCCTCGAAGGATCGAATGCCGACTATAGCCGGGCCTATAGCTCTTCCGCCGCCACCGCCCGCTCATGCCCGGCATCGCCCGTATTCACCACGCCCTTGCGCTCGATCATCATGATCTCGGCATAGGGCAAGGCGACGGGCTTGTGACGGAGGCCGGCGGGGACGACATATATTTCGCCCTCGTCCAGTGTGACCGCATCGCGGCCTTCGAGCTCCAGCTTCAGCCGGCCTCTGGTGACGAGGAAGAATTCGTCCTCTTCGTCGTGTTGGTGCCAGACGAATTCGCCTTCGACCTTGGCGATCTTGACGTCGTAATTGTCCAGACCGGCGATGATTTTCGGCGACCAGCGTTCGTTGAACAGGGTGTGCTTGTCTGCGATGGAGACTTTGGTTTTCATGATGAATTTTGTTCCTCGTCACAAACCGGGGTGCCCGGGCCTGACCCGGGCATCCATCAATTTCATTAAAGATGGACCCTCGGGTCCCCCGATCGTGGTCGAGGGCAGGCGAGCCCGAGGGACCCGGGTGAAACGGGCTAAATCAGCATCGTCATCGGGTCTTCGATGAAGCCCTTGAAGGCCGCGATCCATTTGGCACCGGTCGCGCCGTCCACGACACGGTGATCGCAGGTCAGCGTGACCGTCATCACGGTCGCCTTGGCCAGCGCGCCATCCTTGACCACCGGGCGTTCCTCGCCCGCGCCGATGGACAGGATCATGCCCTGTGGCGGGTTGAGGATGGAGGCAAAGGACTTGATCCCCATCATGCCGAGATTGGAGAGGCTGAACGTGCCGCCCTGGAATTCCTCGGGCTTCAGCTTGCGCTCGCGCGCCCGGGCGGCGAGATCCTTCATCTCGGACGAGATTTGCGCGAGGCCCTTGGCGTCCGCATCCTTGATGATCGGTGTGATCAGCCCGCCCTCGATGGCCACGGCCACCGAGACGTCGGCATGTTTGTGGCGGGCAATGCGGCCATCCTCAATCCAGCTGGCATTGGCTTCCGGCACGCGTTTCAGCGCGAGACCCGAGGCCTTGATCAATATGTCATTGACCGAGACTTTCACGCCGTCCGGCGCTTTGTCATTCACTTGCTTGCGGAAGGACAGCAGCGCATCGAGTTCGCAATCAACGGTCAGCGGGAAGTGCGGGACATCGCGGAAGCTGTCGGTCAGACGTTTGGCCGAAATCTTCGTGACATTGTCGGCTTTCTCGATCTCGTAGCGATCGGCGGAAATACCGAAGCGGGCGAGCGGATCGTCCTGGCTGATCTCCCTGGGTGCTTCGGCAGAAGCTGCCTTGGGGGCCTCGGACTTCGCCGGAGCTGCCTTACCGTCAAAGTTTTCGATGTCGCGCTTGACGATACGGCCATTCGGGCCGGAGCCGTCGACGTCCTTGAGATCAATCCCGGCCTGTTCAGCCATGCGCTTGGCCAGCGGGGAGGCCTTGATGCGATCCCCCCCTCCGCTCGCTTCGCGACCACCTCCCCCGTGTACGGGGGAGGAAACCTGTCCGGCGCTTTCATTTCCTCCCCCGCTTGCGGGGGAGGTGTCTGAGGACTTGTCCGAAGACGGAGGGGGGGAATCCTCCTTGTTCTTTTCCTTGTCAGACGACACATCCGGGCCGCCTTCCGGCGAATAGTCCTTGAGGGCGCTCTTGTCCTCGCCCTCTTCCAGAAGCAGCGCGATGACGGCATTGACCTTCACGCCGTCCGAGCCTTCGTCCACGAGGATCTTTCCGACCACGCCTTCATCCACGGCCTCGACTTCCATCGTCGCCTTGTCGGTCTCGATTTCCGCCAGCAGGTCGCCGGAACTGACCGTATCGCCCTCTTTCACCAGCCATTTCGACAGCGTGCCCTCTTCCATGGTGGGCGACAGGGCGGGCATGAGGATTTCAATCGGCATTTTAATTCCTCTCGGCGATGACGGGGGCAAGGTCGATCCGGGCCTGCGTGGTTTCATCTGCGCCCTGATCGCCCAACACCCGGTAAATAACGAGGCAGGCTTCAAGGCCGGCATACTGGTCGATATCGCCGGCCATGATTTTTGCGGTGCAATGGGCGCGCGCCGCGGCTGGCTGTCCGGCCCAACCCTCAGCCAGACGGGCATGAGCGCCAGCTTCGCGGGTCAGGCAGGCCTGATCGTTCGCGCAGGCTGACGCACTGTCGAGCGCCGGCAGGGCCGGCGACAGGGCCTGGGACAGAAGGAAAGCGGCGATCATGCGCCCATCTCCGGATTGATTTCGTTCACATTCTTTTCCCAGTTCGCGCCGTCAAAATCGACAATACGGCCGGAAAGGCCCTGATCACTGTCGAAACAGCGCAGATTGACCGAGACCTTGCCCGGATGCGACCGTGGATAATACCAGCTTTTGACGCCACACGTCTTGCAGAAGAGGTGTTTGGCCGTGTGGGTGTTGAACAGGTATTCGCTCTGGGCGTCCTCACCTTTTTCAAGGTGAAAATTTTCGGGCTCGACGATGACATGGATGAAGCCCGTCATGGCGCAGTTCGTGCAATTGCACGACAGGGCGACCACCTGATCCGGCAGATCGGCCGTGAAGCGCACCGCGCCGCAATGGCAGCCACCGCTGCGGGGTTTGACGGGAGCGCTCATCAGTCCACGTAACACACTTGTTTCGCCGCTTTCACGACGTCGTCCTTGCCCGGCAGGGACAGCTTTTCGAGATTGCCGGCGTAAGGGAGCGGCACGTCTTTCTGGAAGACGCGGGCGGGCGGCGCATCAAGATAATCGAAGGCCTCGGCCACAACGCGGGCGGCGATTTCCGCACCGACGCCATGCTGGCCCCAGCCCTCTTCCGCACAGACAATGCGGTTGGTCTTCTTGACGCTCTCGATGACGGTCTCGGTATCGAGCGGGCGCAGGGTGCGCAGATCGATGACTTCCGCCTCTATCCCCTCACCCGCCAGTTCCTCGGCGGCCTGCAAGGCAAAACCGACCATGCGGGAATGCGCCACGATGGTCACGTCCGAGCCTTCACGGCGGATTTTCGCCTTGCCGATGGGCAGGACCCAGTCTTCCATGTCCGGCACATCGAAGGTCTCGCCATACATCAGCTCGTGTTCAAGGAAGACGACAGGGTTCGGATCGCGGATCGCGGCTTTCAGCAGGCCCTTGGCATCGGCGGCGTCATAGGGCGCGATGACTTTCAGGCCCGGCACCTGGGCATACCAGGCGGAATAGTCCTGGCTGTGCTGGGCGCCGACACGGGAGGCCGCGCCATTGGGGCCGCGGAACACCATCGGACAGCCCATCTGACCGCCGGACATGTAGAGCGTCTTGGCGGCGGAATTGATGATATGGTCAATCGCCTGCATGGCGAAGTTGAAGGTCATGAATTCGACAATGGGCTTCAGTCCGCCAAAGGCTGCGCCGACGCCCAGACCGGCAAAACCGTGCTCTGTGATCGGCGTGTCAACGACACGTTTCGAGCCGAATTCCTGCAACAGATTGCGCGTGACCTTGTAGGCACCCTGGTATTCGGCAACCTCCTCGCCCATCACGAAGATGGTGTCGTCGCGGCGCATTTCCTCCGCCATGGCATCGCGCAGGGCATCGCGGACCGTGGTCGGCACCATATCGGTGCCGTCCGGGATTTCGGGGTCGGAGGCGGCGGGTTTTATGTGCCGGACAGGTTCGGGCTTTTTCTCTTTTGCATCGTCCTTGCCGGACTCTGTTTTTTCTTCCGGCGCGTCTGATTCTTCATCCGCGTCAGAGTCAGAACCGGAGTCGTCACCGGCCGGGCCGTCCGGAGAATAATTCTCCAGAGCGTTCTCATCCTCGCCCTCTTCCAGCAGAAGCGCGATGGGCTGATTGACCTTCACGCCTTCCGTGCCTTCCGCCACTAGCAGCTTGCCGACCGTACCTTCTTCGACAGCCTCGACTTCCATCGTCGCCTTGTCGGTCTCGATCTCGGCAATGACATCGCCGGACGAGACGGTATCGCCTTCCTTGACCAGCCATTTGGCCAGATTGCCCTCCTCCATGGTGGGAGACAGGGCGGGCATCAGGACTTCAATCGGCATCAGGAAGCTCCGGAAAAGGGCAGGACTTGCAGGAAGATCATGACAATGCCGGCAAGCCCCCCGGCCCAGGCCAGTGTGCGCAGCCAGGGAATGCCGAACCAGTAGAGCGGGGCGTAGACAATCCGCGCGGCCAGAAACAGGCCGGCACCGAGTTCGGTCATGCCACTCAGATTGTCCGTGGCATGGGCGACCAGCACGAGTGGCACGAACATCAACAGGGATTCCACCATGTTGGCATTGGCGCGGCGCGCCCGGCCCAGCATCACCCCTTTATCCGTCACACCATCGCGGCCGCCGGCCATGACAGCCGGCTTGTTTTCAATGTTGGACAGGAAGGCCTGCACCGCAATCATCACGAAATAGAGTGCGATCGCGGATACGAGATAGGAGAGTTCCAGAGGCATCATCAGGCGATTTCCTTCTTGAAAGCCTGCGCGTGTTCGCTCATGCGCGTGGCAAATTCGATATAGGTGTTCATCGGACGGATCAGCACTTCGATGCGGGACATAAGCCCGTCTTCATTCAGCGTGATCTTGTCGATTCCGACGAGGGCTTTGCCGGCGACCGAGCCGGTGAATTCCAGGATAATCCCGTTTCCCTTCACCCATTCCTCGCGATAGGCAAAATCATCAATGGTATCGATGACGCCCTGCAGGATGTGGATGAGATAGGCCTTGTCTGCCGTCGGCTTCCACACCACTGGCGAATGCAATTCGCAGCCCTCGGCGATGATGGACGACAATAGCGCAGCATCCTTGCTCAGGACGGCCTCATGCCATCGGGAGAGGAATTCAGCGGGGGTCATCAGCTCTCCACCAGCACATCGGTATAAAGCTCGGACGGGTCCGGCTCCGGGCTTTCCCTGGCGAAATCGGCCGAAGCATTAACGATGGCCTTCACCTCCTTGTCGATCTTCTTGAGATCGTCCTCGGTGGCAAATTTTTCCTTCAGGATGCGCTCTTTCGCGCCCTCAATCGGGTCGTGGTGCGAACGGATATCGTCGACTTCCTCGCGCGTCCGGTATTTCGCCGGATCAGACATGGAGTGACCGCGATAGCGATAGGTTTTCATTTCCAGAATGAAGGGGCCCTTGCCATCCATGCAATGCTTGCGCGCCTTCGCGGCGGCTGTGCGCACGGCGATGACGTCCATACCGTCCACCTCCTCGCCCGGAATGCCGAAAGACGCGCCGCGCTTGTGGAGATGGGTCTCGGAGGACGACCGCTTGACGCTGGTCCCCATGGCATACTGGTTGTTCTCGATGATGTAGATCACAGGCAGATTCCAGAGCTTCGCCATATTGAAGCTTTCATAGACCTGGCCCTGATTGGCCGCCCCGTCGCCGAAATAGGTGGCGCAGACCTTGCCGTTATTCTTGTAGAGATCAGCGAAGGCGAGGCCGGTGCCGATGGAGACCTGAGCACCGACAATGCCGTGTCCGCCGAAGAATTGCTTTTCGCGGCTGAACATGTGCATGGAGCCGCCCTTGCCACGCGAATACCCGCCCTCGCGGCCAGTCAGCTCGGCCATCACGCCATTCGGGTCCATGCCACAGGCCAGCATGTGGCCGTGATCGCGATATCCGGTGATGACCTGATCGCCCTCGTCCAACGCCGCCTGAACGCCGACCACGACGGCTTCCTGCCCGATATAGAGGTGGCAAAAACCGGCGATCAGCCCCATGCCATAGAGCTGGCCCGCCTTCTCCTCGAAACGGCGGATCATTACCATGTCGCGATAATAGGTCAGCAGGTCGTTCTTGGTGACCTTGGCAGCGGGCCCCTTGGCCCGTTTGGCAGCGGTATCCGTGGTCCGGTCAGCAGCTTTCTTTGCAGCCATTCTTTCGTATGTGAACTAAAGTCCACACTCCCTGATGTCTGGCCCGGCCATAACAGGAAGTTGCCGTCTGCGGCAAGCTGCAATTTCGTGACTTCAACCCGCGTTCAACGCTCGCGGGGCGTCTCGATATCGACGACGAAATCCCGCGGATGAGCGATATTGAGCAAAGCGGTTGCGCGTTCCTCGACATAATCCAGGTCCAGACTGTCGGAGCGCAGGCGGGCAGCGCGGACTTCCAGAGCTTCACGCTCGCTGCGGGCTTCGGCCAGTTCGATCTCGGCCTCATTGATCTGGTTCTTGACCACGATCCAGTTGAGCACGCCTTGCTCGCCATTCAGCGCGTGATAGCCGAAATAGGCGATCATCGCTGCAAACAGCATGGATGGAAAAAGCCGTTTCAAGGATTGCATGCCATGCCCCGCCTGGTTCACCACGTCTGAAACCGGCCCGGTTTGTCCGGGCTCGTCTTCTGAGGCGGCATTCAACGCCAACAGGGTGAATCAAGGGTTACAGCAAGCGAAATTATTCGTCCTTGCGCCGGGAAATCGCGATTCCGCCCGACCCTCCGATCAGGATCAGCAGCACGAACATCCACCAGTGATCTGATATAAATTCCAACATGAGCGTCCTCCGTCCCGCCTTTCTATCGCCCGGAGGGGAAAGCGGAACGGGGAATCGTGCGTCTGGCGTCCCGCCACAGCTACATGGCGATGGGATCGGATCCGGCATAAAGCGCCTGGGCGCCCAGCTGGGCTTCGATGCGGAGCAATTGATTATACTTCGCCGTGCGGTCCGAGCGCGCCAGCGAGCCGGTCTTGATCTGCCCGCAGCCTGTGGCGACGGCGAGATCGGCGATGGTGGAATCTTCGGTTTCACCGGAGCGATGGCTCATCACCGCACCATAACCGGAGCGCAACGCCATTTCGACGGTCTCGAGTGTTTCCGTCAACGTGCCGATCTGGTTGACCTTGACCAGCACAGCGGACGCAGCGCCCATCTCGATGCCCTTCGCGAGCCGGACCGGATTGGTGACAAAGAGATCATCACCGACGAGCTGGGCCTTGCCACTGACGGCTTCGGTCAGTGCCACCCAGCCGTCCCAGTCATCCTCGGCCATGCCGTCTTCGATGGAGATGATGGGGTAGTCATTGGCTAGTTTGGCGAGATAAGCCGCAAAGGCCTCAGCGTCATGCGTGACACCAGCGCCTTCGAGCACATATTTGCCATCCTTGTAGAATTCGGTCGAGGCGACATCGAGTGCCAGGCCGATCTCGCTGCCGGGCTTGAAGCCGGCCGACTCGATGGCCGCCATGACAAAGTCTAGGGCTTCCTCCGGGCTTTTGAGATTGGGGGCAAACCCGCCCTCATCACCGACATTGGTATTATGGCCCTCGGCCTTCAGCCGGGATTTCAGCGCGTGGAAAATCTCGACGCCCTGGCGCAGGGCTTCAGAAAAACTTGGCGCGCCCACCGGCATGATCATGAATTCCTGGAAATCGACCGGATTGTCCGCGTGGGCCCCGCCATTAACGATATTCATCATCGGCGTCGGCAGAACGCGGGCATTGATGCCGCCGATATAGCGATACAGCGGAAGGCCGAGGGAATTGGCCGCCGCCTTCGCGGTGGCCAGGGAGACGCCGAGCAGGGCATTTGCACCAAGCCGGCTCTTGTTTCCGGTGCCATCCAGCGCGATCAGCGCGTCGTCGATCTCGCGCTGCTGTTCGGCATCCATACCGCCGATGGCGTCAAAAATTTCGGCCTCAACTGCCTCGACCGCCTTGCGGACGCCCTTGCCATTATACCGGTCACCGCCATCGCGAATCTCGACCGCCTCATGGGCCCCGGTGGACGCGCCCGACGGCACCGCCGCCCGGCCCAGGCTGCCATCTTCGAGCACGACATCGACCTCGACCGTGGGATTGCCCCGGCTGTCGAGAATTTCACGGCCAATAATGTCGACGATTGCAGTCATGGAAGCGCTCCGGTTCAAAGACAGTGTCCGGGCGCTTCATAAAAGAGAAACGCGCGGGCGCAAGCCCACGCGTTCATCAAACTTCCAACAGGAACGGGAAAGACCTAGTCTTCCTTCGGTTCCAGGACCTGCTTGCCGCGATACATGCCGGTCTTCAGGTCGATGTGGTGCGGACGGCGCAGCTCGCCGGAGTCCTTGTCTTCCACGTAGGACGGATTCGCCAGCTTGTGGTGGCTGCGGCGCATCCCGCGCTTGGACGGGGTGGTTTTTCTCTTGGGGACCGCCATAGGTCTCTCCGGTCGTTAAGTGAACAGATGACGCAAGCCCATGCCTGCGAAGACCGGCGCGTATACCCCCAGTCTTGCGAGAACGCAACCGCCTTGGGCGGATGGACTGAGGCTAATCCTAACGACGGCTCCCTGCACGGACATTGCCACCCGTGCTTGACCGGACACTCAGGCTTTCCGGCCGCGATATTGAACGAATAATTGCACCGGTGGAGGCGTTGGCGACCAACGCGTCCCGGGCGTCAATTGTCACGTTCGCACCGGTTGAGGCGTTTGCACGAATGCTGGCGCATGCCAATTCCCGTCCGTCGAGATTCGCGCCGGTCGAGACATTGATTCGAGCTGTCTCACAGGTTCCGGAAAACTCCGCATCGGCACCGGTGGAGGCCCTTATGGCAATATCATCACTCTCAAGCGAGGTGATGTTTGCATCAATGCCCCGGGAAAAATCGAATGAGGCGACGTCCGGGCCGCTTACATAAACCGTTACATTCAGATGACGCCGACGGCCAAACCACCCCAAGGCACCGCGATCCTGCCGGATTTCCAACCTGTCTCCACTATGGTCAATTTCGATATCTGCAATGTCGTCCGCATCGCCTTCAAAGCGAAGACGGGCGACATCCGACGGTTCAAACCGGATATTGAAATTTCCGCCGGCATCCAGGTGACGGAAAGCGTCAATCGAGCGATCATTCGTGCCGGATTGCGCCACGGCCATTCCTGCCAGCCCGGCAGCAAGTAGCGCACAGATTGCGTATTTCATCATGTTAATCTCCCGTCCTGACAAACATCGTCAGTTCAGGGATGCACCCAACAGTGCGAATGGATGCAACAGACGAAAAAATCAGACCAGCCGGCTCTGTTCGACGGCGGCCCTGATGAAGCTGGCAAACAGCGGGTGCGGCTCGAACGGACGTGATTTCAGCTCCGGATGGAACTGGACGCCGATGAACCAGGGATGGTCTTCCAGCTCGACAATTTCCGGCAATACGCCATCCGGCGACAGGCCGGAGAATGTCAGGCCCGCTGCTTCCAGCCGGTCGCGGTAGGCGATGTTCACCTCATAGCGGTGCCGGTGGCGTTCCTCGATCACGGCCGAGCCATAGACACCATGGACGCGGCTGCCCTCTTTCAGCGCCGCCTTGTAGGCGCCGAGGCGCATGGTGCCGCCCATATCATCATCACTGCCCCGGCGTTCGACCGCATTCCCGCGTGTCCATTCCGTCAGCAGCCCGATCAGGGGCTCTTCGGTGGGTCCGAATTCGGACGAGCTGGCCTTGGGAAGACCCGCCAGATTACGGGCGGCTTCTATGACAGCGAGCTGCATGCCGAAACAGATGCCGAAATAGGGAATCTTGCGCTCACGGGCGAAGCGGACGGCCGCAATCTTTCCTTCAGCGCCCCGCTCGCCAAAGCCGCCGGGTACCAGGATGCCGTGAACATTTTCCAGCGGCGCGAAGGGGTCCGGACTCTCGAATTGCGCAGAATCCAGCCATTTCAGCTTCACCTTCACATTGTTGGCGATACCCCCATGCGTCAGGGCTTCATTGAGCGACTTATAGGCGTCCAGCAGGCCGGTATATTTACCAACGACACCGATTGTGACCTCGCCGTCCGGCTCGTGAATAGTGCGTGAAATCGCTTCCCAGCGTGACAGGTCCGGCTCTGGCGCACCCTCGATCCGGAAGCGTTTCAGAACCTCGCTGTCGAGGCCCTGGGAATGATATTCCAGCGGCACGTCATAGAGCGATGACGCATCCTGACCCTCAATGACGGCGGATTCCGGCACATTGCAGAACAGGGCGATCTTGCGGCGATCGCCGGGGTCGAGCGGCTGCTCGCACCGGCACAACAGAATGTCCGGCTGGATACCGATGGAGCGCAATTCCTTGACCGAGTGCTGGGTCGGCTTGGTTTTCATCTCGCCCGCGACCTTGATGTAGGGCAGCAGGGTCACATGCAGGAAGATGGCCTGATCGCGGCCGAGCTCCTGACCGAGCTGGCGCAGCGATTCGAAGAAGGGCAGACCTTCGATATCGCCAACCGTACCGCCGACCTCGCACAGCACGAAATCGACATCGCCGGCATCCGACAGGACGAATTCCTTGATGGCATCGGTGACGTGGGGAATGACCTGAACGGTCGCGCCGAGATAATCGCCGCGGCGCTCGCGCTCGATGATGGTCGAATAGATCCGGCCTGTGGTGATATTGTCGCTCTGGGCGGCCGCAACGCCGGTGAAGCGCTCATAGTGACCCAGATCCAGATCCGTCTCGGCACCGTCATCGGTGACATAGACCTCACCGTGCTGGTAGGGCGACATCGTTCCGGGATCGACATTGAGATAGGGATCCAGCTTGCGCAGGCGGACCTTGTATCCACGCGCCTGAAGGAGTGCGCCCAGTGCGGCGGAGGCGAGGCCTTTTCCAAGCGAGGAGACCACGCCGCCAGTGATGAAGATATATCGCGGCATGGGAATTCTGAATAACCCAGATTCGGCGGCGGCGAAAGCGCGCCGTCCGTCAGTTCCGTACAAATGGCAGTAAGTGACTAGCCTTCGTCAGGCAGGGACGGCGTTTCGTTTTCCGGATCAATCGTCAGATCCAGATTCGGTTGTTCGTCCTCGACCACATCGAAAACGCTCTGCCCCTGCGCATCAACACCCGCCACAATGGCCAGGATGATGGAGAGCGCAAAGAAAGCCGCTCCGAGGAAAGTCGTCGAACGGGTTAGGACTGTTGCGGCCCCGCGGCTGGACATCATGCCGCCGCCACCGCCGCCAATCCCCAGCGCGCCGCCATCAGAGCGCTGCATGAGAACCACGCCGACCAGCCCGGCCGAAACCAGAAGCTGAATGATCAAGAGAACTGTCATCATGGCAAAATCGCCGCCTTCTTCGGGACACCCCGTCTACATGGAGGCGGCTTTTAGCGCAGGCAAGTCCGGAACGCCACTCCCCGGTGCGGCGGATGACAGCCGCTTTCGCAGAGCCTTGACCGTGCTGGCGATTTCATCCTTGGCTTTTTCCAGCGTTTCGCCGTCCGCATAGGCTGCAAATGTGCCGATGGCCAGCTCCTTGGCGAGACGGAAATTCTTGACGTTGCGCTCCTCCGGATTGCGGAAGTTGCGGACGTGATCAATCAACGCCTCCGCCACCTGAACGGCTTCATAGCGCCCGCCCTGCTCCAGCTGGTCGCGAAGCTCGCGTGCGGTGCGCATCATGTCAGCCGGATCAAAGACCTTTGCCGGACCGGCTTTCGAATCGAACTGCAATTCCGCTGTCACCACCACCCGCATGGCCAGGCGGCGAATGCGCTCGCTCTCGATCTGTTTCTTGGCCTCGCGGATACCCTGATAAGCTTCGCGCAGCTGGTCTTCATTGCCGTCGGCCTTGGCTTGCAAGGTATTGGGAACGATCAGGGAATCTTTCACAGCCGCCGCACGTTCGCCAGACCGCCGGTCCGGCCCCACATAATCGCTGGTCACGACAAAGGCCTTGCGGTTGCGGATCATTGTCCGGATCCGGTCCTCGGCGAACTGGGTGGAAAACGGGCGGACAATCACATCGTCAGCGCCGGATTCGATCGCGTTTCGCACATGGCCGCCATCCCGGGTCCAGGATGTCAGCGCAATAACGGCATAGGGGTTGGGCGTTGCCTCACCGCGGCGGATCATCCGCACGAGTTTGAGGACGTCCACCTTGGGTGACGAGCATTCGGCCACGATCAGATCCCAGTTGTTTTCGCGCAGCTGACGCTGGAACTCCTCGATCGCGCTGCAAGCCTCGATCGACTTGAAACCGATTTCGTTGAGCGCATAGCGGGTTGTGCGTAAATTCACGTGCACAGGGTCAAATAGCAGGACGGCTGCGCGCTGAAGATCCATTTCTGCCATGAGTTGCACCCCGGACTGCAAAGGCAAGTGAAGGGTCAGAATGGCAAGAAATGATTGATACCGGCTTACTTTGAAGATGCGAATCTTATCGGTGCTGCTTCAATTATTGCGGAAAAGCTGGCTGCTTCGAGGCTGGCACCGCCGACCAGCGCTCCATCGACATCGCTGATCGCGAGAATTCCGGACGCATTCTCCGGCTTGACCGAGCCGCCGTACAAAATCTGCACGCCGCTGCCATCCGGCACTTTGCTGCGGATAAAGCCATGCATCGCTGCGATATCATCAAGAGACGCCGTCAGGCCCGTGCCGATAGCCCAGACGGGTTCATAGGCGATGACATAGCCGCCATGATCCGGCAGGGATTCAGCCAGTTGCTGCCCGACGACCGCCTCGGCCTTCCCGGCGCGGCGTTCAGCTTCGCTCTCGCCAACACAGATGACCGGTATCAAGTCGGCAGACAGGGCGCTCAACGCTTTGGCGCAGACCATTGTGCTGTGCTCATTATGGTCAGCCCGGCGTTCCGAGTGACCAAGAATAACGTGGCTGGCCCCTGCATCTTTCAGCATTTCTGCCGAAATATCGCCCGTATGAGCGCCTGATTGTTCGGTATGGCAGTCCTGCCCGGTGATTTTCACCGGACCTGCAATTTCTGCTGCGCTCTGAATCAGGGTGGCAGGAGGTGCAATGAGAATGTCGAGATCGGCTCTTGAATTCGCAATGCCACGAATTTCTTCTAGAAATACAAGTGATTGGCGCAAGCCGTTCATTTTCCAATTGCCTGCGATCAGCATGCGTCTTGCCATGCGCCCCTCCAGCCTTGCGATTCCTTGCGACCGGACAATGACGCCGCGCTTGCGGCCTGTAAACGCCGCCGCTAGTTTCCGCCCCTCACGCTAGAATAACGGACCATCGTCAATGCTTTCTGCCGTTCGCAACGCTCTCAAGTCTCCCATTTTCATGGTTATCATCGGTCTGATGATCGTGAGCTTCGCGCTCTGGGGGGTGAACGACATTTTCCAGTCACCCGGAAATTCCGTGACCGTGGTGGGAGGCGAACGCGTTACAGCGTTTGAATTGCAGCGTGATTTCGAACGCGCTGTGCAGCGCGAACGCGAGGAAAACCCGACTTATACGCAAGAGCAGGCCCGGGCCGACGGGCTGGGGGATCAGGTCCTCAACCAGCTGGTGCTGGACGCCATGCTGCGCTCCCAGGCCCGGGAATTGGGTATTGCCGCTTCCGATTCCGCCGTGCGGGATGAAATCCTGTCCTACGAGGCCTTCGTGAATCCCGTGACCGGCGGCTTCGACCGGATCGGATATTCCAACTTCCTCAGAAGCGCCGGGCAGCGCGAGAACCAGTTCGAGGCAGAGATCCGTAATGACCTGGTGCTGCGCCAACTGACCGAGGGCCTGTTCGACGGTATCCGCCAGCCGGATGTCTACCGCACCATTCTGACGCGTTTCCTGGCCGAGACACGCGATCTCGAAGCCATTGTCATCTCGCCCGCCGCGGCCGGCGAGATCGGCGAACCCACCGACGAACAATTGCAATCCACCATCGACAATACCCCGCAATTCTTCACCACGCCGGAACGCCGGGGCTTCACCCTGATGCGGCTGCGGATTGATGATTATCTGGGCAATATCACCGTTGATGAAACCCGGATTGCCGAGCAATACGAGTATGAGTTGGAGACGGGGGCGATCGGAACGCCGGCGTCCCGGACCTACACGCAGATTTCGTTCGACAATGAAGCCGCCGCGCGCGAGGCCGCCGAACGTCTCGGCAATGACGAGGATCCTGCTGCCATTGCGAGTGATCTCGGCGGCAATCCACCGTCCCGGCAGGAAGACCGCCAAGCCTATCAGATCCCTGATACGAATGTCCGCGACGCGCTGTTTGAAATGGCGGCCGGCGATACAGCCGCTATCGAAACCCGGTTCGGGAGCTGGTTCGCCCTGGTGGTGGAAGCCGCACAAGAGGATGACATCCCGACTCTGGAAGAGCGCAGCGAGGAGATTCGCGAGCTTCTGGCGCGTGCCGCCGCGGAAGATGCGCTTTATGCCGATCTGGGCGAGTATGAAGAAGCCCGCGGCAGCGGTTTCAATGTCGAGGAAGCCGCGGCTGCTGCGGCCATTCCCTATGAAGTCTACCAGCCGGTGGATGATCAGGGCCGCGACGAGGACGGCCGGTTTGCCTTCAGCTTTTTCGCCGAACAGGAAATCCTTGCCGCCGTCTTTGCCAGCCAGCCCATGCTGGACGGTGAACTGACCGAGTATGGTGATGGCAATTTCTATGCGGTCCGTGTGGATGTCGTCGAAGAGGCCCGCGTCCGGACGCTGGAGGAAGCCCGCGATGACGCCGAAACGGTCTGGCGGCTGCAGGAAATCGACACGCGGCTGGAAGAGCTGGCAACGGAAGTGGCCGGGCTTGTGGAAAGCGGGCAGTCATTTTCGTCCATCGCGGCGGCCAATCCCGATTTCCGGATCGAGCAGGCCAGCCTGCGCCGCGGGGAATCGGCTGACAATTTCAGCCGCCAGGTCGTGGAGCTCGCCTTCACCATGGATATTGGCGACATTGAAGCCACGCGCTCCGGCTCCGGGCGTTCGCACATGGTGTTACGGGTGAATGATGCCCGCGATGGTGAAATCCGGCCGGAAATTGTCACCCAGGTGGATGAGTTTCTGGACCAGGGCTATCGCCGCGACATTGATTCGAGCCTTGTCTCCGCGCTTTACCGCGAGTTTGACTATGATGGGTCGGAGGTTGACGTCCGCTTGCGCGACCAGGCCCTGGGCGTGGTCGATCCCAACGCAATCCGGTGACCGAAAGCCTTCTTGCTGCCGGTGCCGGTCTGGTCTCGGTGACCCGGGTCGATGACCTGACAACACCGGTTGCGGCTTTCCTGAAACTGGCAAAGGACCGGAACAACGCCTTCCTGCTGGAATCGGTGGAGGGTGGATCGTTTCGCGGCCGGTATTCGGCCATCGGCTTTGATCCGGATCTGGTCTGGACCGTCGAAAAAGGCCGGCCCTTCCTGCAGACAACCGCAGACGGAGCGCCGGTTGCGGACGGGAGCGACCCGATAGCGTCACTCCGGTTGATTGTCGAGGCGTCCCGCCTGCCCGGCCTGGACGATACGCCGTCAATCGCCTCCGGGCTTTTCGGCTATATCGGCTATGATCTCATCCGCGCGATCGAACCCCTGCCTGACAATCAGGCAGACGATCCGGCCGGCATTCCCGAAGCGCGCCTGACCCGGCCGCGCACGGTCATCGTCTTTGATGCCCTGCAGCAGGAAATCACCGCCTATGGACGTGTACCGGCCGGCGGCTCTGCGGATGCGGTCCGCAAAACGCTGGAGTCGCTTCTGAAAGAGCTTGATGCGCCGCTGGGTCCTGCGAAGACGGCACAGCCGCAATCGATTGCGCCGGAATCCACCTTTAATGCCGATGCCTACCGGGCCAGCGTTGCACGCGTGAAGGAGCACATCCGCGCGGGCGATATCTTCCAGGGTGTGCTGAGCCAGCGCTTTTCCACGCCCTTCACCCTGCCGCCCTTTGCGCTTTACCGCGCCCTGCGGCGGCTGAACCCCTCACCTTTTCTGTTTCACTTCCAGTTCGACGGGTATGCGGTCACCGGCTCGAGCCCGGAAATCCTGGTGCGGCTCCGCGATGGCGTCGTCACCGTGCGGCCGATTGCGGGCACACGGCCACGCGGGGCGAACCCCGCCGAAGATGCTGCGCTGGAAGCCGATCTTCTGGCAGATCCGAAAGAGAGCGCCGAACACATGATGCTGCTGGATCTTGGCCGCAATGATATTGGCCGTGTTGTCCGGCCCGGGACGATCCGCATCACCGAGAGGGAAATCGTCGAGCGCTACAGTCATGTCATGCACATCGTCTCGAATGTCGAAGGTGAACTGGCCGAGGGCAAGGATGCCATATCCGCCCTGTTTGCCGGTTTCCCGGCCGGTACGGTGTCGGGCGCGCCAAAAGTGCGGGCGATGCAGATCCTTGACGAGATCGAACCTCACAGGCGCGGCTATTATGCTGGCGCGGCCGGCTATTTCAGCTTCGACGGCAATATGGACATGGCGATCACCTTGCGCACTGCGCTGATCCGGGACGGCCAGATGCATGTGCAGGCCGGGGCGGGAATCGTACTGGATTCCGACCCCGAGGCCGAACGTCAGGAATGCATCAACAAGGCGCGCGCGCTATTCCGTGCCGCCGAACAGGCCCATCGATTCGTCTGACGCACCGGCGGTCCTTACCGGTTGCTGCCCCCTGTCTGCATAGTCCTGGATGGTGACAAAGCGGACCGAACGGGCGGTTTCCGTTTCCAGCCAGGCCTCCAGCACATCCAGCGTGCCCCCACGCGGATGGCCGATGGCGATGGCCTGCCCGTTCCGGTGTGCCGCCTCGACGAGGACATCCAGCATGGCCGGGATGTTTCCGGCGTCATGATCGATAAAGATATCCCGCCGCAATGTGGTGAGGCCCAGAGTCCGGGCAATCATTCCGGCCCGGCTGCGCCCGGTTGTCAGCGAATCCAGGAAAATCAGATCGCGGCCTGTCAGCGGTCCCAGGGCCGCGCGCATGGCATCCGCATCGGCTGTAAAAGCGCTGCCCATGTGATTGTTGAGCCCGATCGCGCCCGGCACGCGCGCCAGCGCGGCCTCGATGCGGCGGGCGGTCTCCACAGGCGGCAGGTAGCGGTTGAGGGCGCCGGGGCCCGGGTCTTCCAGACCAAAGGGCTCCATCGGCATGTGCAGGAAAACCGAATGTCCCCGAGCATCGGCCATGACGGCAAGCTCCGGCGTCTGCTCCGCATAAGGCAGGAATGACAGGGTCAGCGGAATATCCAGCGCCATGGCGCGGCGCGTCAATTGCGGGTCGATACCGGCATCATCCATGACCAGCGCCACGACGGGACGTGTGTCGATCACGGTTGATTCCACAGGCTGCGGCGAAACCGAAGCGGCCGGCAGAGCCGCTTCCACGCTGGCGGTCCATGTTTCTACCGGGCGCGGATCGGCTTCCGCCGTTGCCCGGCCGATTTCAAACGCCGCCGCACCGGCCAGAAACGCCAGCGAGGTGATCAGGCCCGAAATCAGCGGCGTCGCCGGATGAATGGTATTGCGGCTCATGACAGGATGACCACACCGCTTCGGTTAATGTCCCGTTTACCGCTGATAACGGCATTGCGGCGTTGCACACAGGCGGTCCGTGCCTAGATTACCGCGCAGCCAACAGGACCCGTGCCCCATGCTGCTGATCATCGACAATTATGACAGCTTCACCTTCAACCTCGTGCATTATTTCGAGGAGCTGGGGGCGGAAACACATGTCATCCGCAATGATGTGATGACGGCCACCGAGGCACTGGCGATGAAGCCTGCAGCCATCTGTCTGTCGCCCGGGCCGGGGCGTCCGGACACTGCCGGCATCTGCCTGGATATCCTGACCACAGCCCCGGAAGACCTGCCCGTTCTGGGCGTCTGTCTGGGGCATCAGTGCATGGGCGAGGTGTTTGGCGGCCGCACGGTGCAGGCCAAGGCCATCATGCATGGCAAGACCAGCGAGATCACCCATGATGGCAGCGGTGTGTTTGCCGGCCTGCCCAGCCCGTTCGGGGTTGCGCGCTATCATTCGCTGGCGGTCGGTGATCTGCCGGAAGATGGCGGGATGATCGTCAATGCGCGCACGGCGGACGGTGAGATCATGGCGATGCGGCACCGCACGCGGCCCCTGCACGGCGTCCAGTTTCACCCTGAATCCATCGCCTCCCTTCATGGTCATGACGTGCTGGCCAATTTCATGATGCTGGCCGGCCTTCCGGTCAGGGAGATTGCCCGATGAGCGCGCTTCACAACTGCCTGCAATCGCTGTCCCGCGGCGAACACCCGTCTGCCGAAGACATGACCGGCGCGTTTGACCTGCTGATGGAGGGCGAAGCCGGAGAAGCGGAAATCGGCGGATTCCTGATCGGTCTGGCGGCTGTGGGTGAGACGCCTGAGGATCTTGCCATCGGGGCACAGGCGCTGCGCAAGCGCATGAAGGGCATTACGGCGCCGGAGGGGGCGATTGATACCTGTGGCACGGGCGGCGATGCCAAGGGCACATACAATATCTCCACCGCGGCCGCGATTGTGGCGGCGGGTGCAGGGGCCAAGGTGGCCAAGCACGGCAATCGCGCGGCGTCCTCCAAATCCGGTTCGTCGGAAGTGCTGGCGGCCCTGGGCATCAATCTGGACGCCACACCGGAACAGGTGGAACGGTCGGTGCGCGAAGCCGGGGCCGGCTTTCTGTTCGCGCCCGCGCATCATTCCGCCGTGCG
Organism: Alphaproteobacteria bacterium; assembly: GCA_016124665.1. Classification (GTDB taxonomy): domain Bacteria; phylum Pseudomonadota; class Alphaproteobacteria; order Caulobacterales; family Maricaulaceae; genus Hyphobacterium. Next base: position 98,589 of record WGNH01000003.1, read on the forward strand.
CCATGTCGGCGGGGCGCGCAAGGCGTTGCGCTCGCGCACAATCTTCAACCTTCTGGGGCCGATGGCCAATCCGGCAGGGGCCAAACGGCAGCTTCTGGGCGTGTTCGATGCCCGCTGGCAGGCGCCGGTCGCCGAGGCGCTGCACACGCTGGGCTGTGAATTTGCCTGGGTGGTCCATGGCTCGGATGGTCTGGATGAGATCACCACAACCGGCGAAACCCGTGTGGTCGAGCTGAACAATGGCAAGATCACCGAATTCACGCTGATGCCAGAGGAGGCCGGTCTGGCCACAGCCCGCATCGAGGCGCTGATCGGGGGAACGCCGGAAGAAAATGCGGCGGCCTTGCAGGCCCTGCTGGACGGCACGCCGTCTGCCTATCGCGATATTGTGGTGATGAATGCGGCCGCGGCGCTGATCGTGGCGGGCCTTGCCACGAGCCTGCCTGAAGGCGCGCGGATGGCCGAAGCCGCGATTGATAGCGGGGCGGCGAAATCCACGCTGATGAAGATGGCCGCCATCTCCCGGGGCGAAGCGTGAACGCACTGCAGAAAATCGAGGCCTACAAGCGGGAGGAAATTGCGCGCGGCAAGGCGGCTTTCAGCGAGGCCCGGCTGGCGGAGATGATGTCTGCGGCGGGACCGGCGCGTGATTTTGCCGGCGCGCTGGCGTCGAAAGCCGGATCAGAGGGGGTCGCCCTGATCGCCGAGATCAAGAAGGCCAGCCCGTCCAAGGGCCTGATCCGGGCCGATTTCGACCCGGCCGCCCTGGCCCGCGCCTATGCAGACGGCGGTGCGGCCTGCCTGTCCGTGCTGACCGATGCGCCGAGCTTTCAGGGGCATGCCGATTATCTGGCCGCAGCGCGGGCCGCTGCGGCCCTGCCCGCCCTGCGCAAGGATTTCCTGCTCGATGTCTGGCAGGTGCCGCAATCGCGGGCGCTGGGCGCGGATGCGATCCTGGTGATCATGGCGAGTGTCGATGACGCGCTGGCGCTCGATCTCGTCCAGGCTGCACACGATCTGGGAATGGCGGCCCTGGTCGAAACCCATGACGCGGCCGAGCTGGAACGGGCCCTCGCCCTGCCCTCGCCCCTGATCGGTGTGAACAATCGCGATCTGACGACGTTCGAGACCTCGCTTGAAACCTTCGAACGGCTGGCGCGTGATATTCCCGATGACCGATTCGCCATTGCCGAGAGCGGCATCTTCACACCGACCGATGTGGCCCGCCTGAAAACAGCGGGCGCAAAAGGCCTTCTGGTCGGAGAAGGCCTGATGCGGCAGGCGGATGTGGCAGCGGCGACTCGGGCCTTACTGGCCTGACCGGCATTAACTTGACCTTTACCCGGAACACTCATAGAACATCCAGAGAAGTTTCCGATTTGTTCCTGCCGGGGTCTGGCCATGCTGACACGCAAACAACACCAGCTTTTGCTCTTCATCAACAAGCGCTTGAGCGAGGATGGCGTCTCGCCCTCCTTTGAAGAAATGAAGGATGCGCTGGATCTGGCCTCCAAGTCAGGCGTGCACCGCCTGATCACCGCTCTGGAAGAGCGCGGCTTTATCCGCCGTCTCGCGCATCGCGCCCGGGCGCTGGAAGTGCTGAAAATGCCGGATTCCACCTCGCCGGCTGCGATTGCCGCTGATGCTGGAAATGTGGTCCGTCCCGATTTCGGGACCGATCCGGAACCCGCGCAGGGAATCGAGATCGCCGTGCTCGGCAAGATTGCAGCCGGTGTGCCGATCGAGGCGATCCAGCACGAGCAGGACAGCATCATGTTGCCGCCGGATCTCGCCGGCGGGCGCGGTGAACACTACGCGCTGGAGATCGAGGGCGATTCCATGATCGATGCGGGCATTCTCGACGGCGATATCGTGATCATCGAGCGCTGCGACACCGCCACCAATGGCGATATCGTGGTGGCGCTGATCGACGAGGAAGAAGCCACGCTGAAACGCCTGCGCAAGAAAGGCGGATCCGTGGCCCTGGAAGCCGCCAATCCGGCCTATGAGACACGCATTTTCGGTCCGGACCGTGTCCGCGTCCAGGGCAAGCTGGTAGGGCTTATCCGCCGCTACCACTAACGGTCCAGATGCGCCGGCCACGCCGGGCCTCGACCTGCGATTCGCGGATAATGCGGCCATCCTGCAGCCACAGGGCGATGGAGCCACCGTCCTGCAGCTCGCCCAGATCCACCAGCCGGGCTTCACAGGCGGCCCGCTCGACGGGTGAGGCAAAGGCTTTCAGCACAACAATATCGGAGACAGCGCAGTCTTCGCCAAGCGTTTCCCCGCTTTCGCTAGCTGTGATGGCAAGACCCTGCGCCCGGCCCGCGCAGCCGCGCGGATCACATTCTATCCCGTCCCGGCCCGGGCGGACCGGCTCTCCCGCCTGTTCGAGAAACACCGATGTTGCAAAGCGGGCCCGCCGCCGGTCTGTACTGGCCCAGCCTGCGCCCGCCTCCCCCTCGAACCGCGCCAGAACCACGCCTTCCTCGCTGATAAAGGCGTCAGGGGGCTCATGGACAAACCAGGCCGCATAGGCCGCGATCATTGCCACAGCGCCGATACGCCGGGCCAGACCGGAGGCAGCGACCAGCAGCACAAATCCGAAGGCATAGAGGGCCAGCACGGCCCCCGGTGCCGAGGCGGCTGGTGCAAGAGAGCCCGGCCAGGACGCCACGCCGTCCGCGATCCACACCACCCAGATCAGGCCGCGGCTCATCACCGCGAGCGCGGGACCGTCCAGTCCGAAAGGGGCGAGTGCCAGTGCCAGAGCACCTGCGGGCATCACCACGAGCGAGAAGACCGGCATGGCGGCCAGATTTGCGGCCAGCCCGTAGACGGCAATGCGGTTGAAATGAAAGGCGGCATAGGCCGCCGTCGCACTGCCGGCTACGAGTGATGAAATGGACAAGGTTCCCCAGAAGCCGACAAAACGGTCAATCGTGCCCTTCTGCCGAACATGGGTTTCGCGCCGCCGCCACAGATCAAACGCCGCGACCAGAGCCGAGGCGGCGGCAAATGACATCTGGAACCCCGGTGCCAGAATGCTTTGCGGCTGAAGGATCAGGATGATGGTTGCGGCCAGAGCGATGGATTGCAGGGAAATCGCCCGGCGTTTCAGCAGCACACCCAGCAGGACCACCGAGACCATGACGAAAGCGCGCTGGGTCGAGACCGACGCGCCGGACAGGATCAGGTAAAGCAGTGCACCGGTCAGCGCGATGAGCGCTGCGGGAATCCGCGGATCATATTTCCGGGCGAAGGCGGGAATCGCGGCCCCCATGGCCCGCGCCACGAAAAACAGTCCCCCCGCAAACAGGCTCATATGCAGGCCGGAGATTGCGAGTATATGGCCGAGCCCGGCCACGCGCAGGGCTTCCGCCTGGTCCGGCGGGATGCCGGACCGGTCCCCGGTGATCAGGGCGGCAGCAATGCCCGATGTCTCCGGCGCGGCCCGTTCGCGGATATGTTCGGCCATCTGCCAGCGCCATCGGGCGAGCAAGCGGCGCCACCGGTCCCCGCTCACCTCCGCCGTCGCGAGCGGGGCAATGGCATAGCCGGTGCCACCCAGACCGGAGAACCAGGCGGCAAAGGCCGGATCATACCCGCCCGGAACCGCCGGCCGCCGCGGCGGTGTCAGCACGACTCGTGCAGACACGCCCTCGCCCGGCCCGAATTCGCCACGGCGGGCATAGAAGCGGATGCGCTCCGGCGGCCGGTCCATACCGTCCAGCGAAGCGACCCGCAGTATGATCCGCTCCCGGCCATTTCTGTTCTGGACGGCCTCTATCCAGCCCTCCACAGATCGCGCCCGGCCGGAGTCCTCAACGAAGACCGTGTCTTGTGAAAGTGTGTGGTGCTGCGTGCGCGAGAAGCCGAAGGCGGCAAAGGCCGCCAGCATCAGGATCGACCACAGGAGAGGCCGCGCCGGTGCTGCCTTCCAGCAGGCCAGCACGGCCAGCAGCCCGGCGATGGTCAGCACGCCGGTCAGCGCGGGCGGCGGTTCTGCCTGCAGGCTGTAATAGACAATCGATCCCGCTCCCAGGGCGACGGGCGCCCAGATGGCCATGCGGACCGGTCTGGCCAGATCCATGTAGCCGGCCACCATTGTCCACCGGCTTGACCCTGATGCCGGGCCAGGTTTCAGATATGCTGTATCCGTCTGGCGCAATCGGCTGTTCCATCCCCCTGTCCGCCATGCTACCACGCGCTCATCTTTTCGCAGTGCAACATGGTTTCGCGAGTGCAAAACACGACACACCCTATCGTTACACGCTTTGCGCCCTCTCCGACAGGCTATCTCCATATCGGCGGGGCGCGGACAGCGCTCTTCAACTGGCTTCTGGCGCGGGGCGCGGGCGGAAAATTCCTTCTGCGCATTGAGGATACGGACCGCCAGCGGTCAACCGAAGAGGCCACCCGCGCCATTCTGGATGGCCTGAGCTGGCTGGGTCTGGACTGGGATGGCGAACCCGTTTCACAGAATGCCAATGCGCGGCGTCATGCCGAAGTGGTGGACGAGCTGCTGGCAAAAGGCCGCGCTTTCCGCTGCTACATGACCGAGGAAGACGCCGCGGCGGAGCGTCAGATGGCGTTTTCGGAAGGGCGCGCCCTGCGCAGTCCCTGGCGGGACCGCCCGGGTTCAGAAACGCCTGCGGACACACCGTTTACCGTGCGCTTCCGCGCCGGTGATGACGACATCATTGTCGAGGACGCTGTCCAGGGTGATGTGCGCTGGAAAGGCAAGGAATTCGACGATCTGGTCCTGCTGCGCAGCGATGGCACGCCGACCTATAATCTGGCGGTTGTCGCGGATGATCATGATATGGGCATCACACATATTGTGCGCGGCGATGATCATCTCGTGAATGCCGCCCGTCAGGCCCAGATCTATGACGCCCTTGGATGGCAGCGTCCGGTGTTCGCGCACGTGCCGCTGATCCATGGCCCCGATGGCAAGAAGCTGTCCAAGCGTCATGGCGCGCTCGGCATCGAAGCCTATCGCGATCTCGGCTATCTGCCTGAAGGTCTGCGCAATTATCTCCTGCGGCTGGGATGGTCGCATGGCGACCAGGAATATTTCACCGATGCCGAAGCGCAGGCCGTTTTCAGTCTTTCAGGCCTGAACAAGGCGCCGGGCCGGCTGGATTTCGACAAGATGGCCAGCGTCAATGCGCATCACATGAAGCTGGCAGACAATGCCCGCCTGCTGGAACTGGTCTCGCCCTGGTGCGAAAAGCTGGCAGAGGGCCTCGATACGGACTCCACAGCCTTCCGCGCGCGCCTGCTGGCGGCGATGGATGTGCTCAAGACACGGGCCTCGACCCTCGCCGAACTGGCCGAACAGGCCTATTTCCTGTTCCGGCCGGTTCCGATCGTGCTGGAAGGCAAGGCGGCCAAACCCCTGAATGGGGATGCGCCGGAGCTTCTGGCGCGGTTATTGCCGCGTCTGGAGGCCCTGCCACACTGGGCTTCTGCCCCACTACATGCCGAGCTGGAGGCTTTTACAGAGGCCGAGAGTATCGGATTTGGAAAAATCGGGGCGCCCCTGCGGGCGGCCCTCACCGGCGGCGCACCTGCGCCGGACCTGTCCCTGGTCATGGAATGGCTGGGACGCGATGAGGTCTTGCGCCGCATGGCGGATCAAATCAAAACGGGCGTATAGACCCGAGGAAGACGAGAAGGAAGACCATGATGGAAACCAAGGCTCAACCCAATGGCACGGCCACGCTCACAATCGATGGTCAAACCTATGAGTTTCCGGTTCTGAAAGGCACGATCGGCCCGGATGTGGTCGATATCCGCACGCTTTACAGCAAGGCTGGCGTCTTTACCTATGATCCGGGTTTTACCTCGACCGGGTCCTGCGAAAGCCACATCACCTATATTGATGGCGATGAAGGCACACTGCTTTATCGCGGCTATCCGATCGACCAGCTGGCCGAACAATCGAGCTTCATAGAGGTCTGCTATCTGCTGCTGCATGGCGAACTGCCGAACCCGCAGGAGCTTGAAAATTTCGACATGACGATCCGGCGGCACACCATGCTGCATGATCAGTTCGATCAGTTCTTCCGCGGTTTCCGCCGCGATGCGCACCCGATGGCGGTCATGGTTGGCACGGTCGGGGCCTTGTCAGCCTTCTATCACGACTCGACCGACATCAATGACCCGCAGGCCCGTGTGATCGCCAGCCATCGCATGATCGCCAAAATGCCCACGATTGCGGCGCGCGCCTACAAATACTCCATTGGCCAGCCTTTCATCAGCCCGCGCAATGATCTCGATTTTGCCGGTAATTTCCTGCGCATGTGCTTTGCGGTTCCGGCCGAGGTTTTCGAGCTGAACAGGACGCTCGCCAAGGCCATGGACAAGATTTTCATCCTGCATGCCGATCACGAGCAGAATGCCTCGACCTCGACCGTCCGCCTGGCGGGCTCCTCGGGCGCCAACCCGTTTGCCTGTATTGCCTCCGGCATTGCCAGCCTGTGGGGTCCGGCACATGGCGGTGCCAATGAAGCAGCGCTCAACATGCTGGAGGAGATCGGTACGGTCGACAAGATTCCGGAATTCATTGCCCGCGCGAAGGACAAGAATGATCCGTTCCGCCTGATGGGCTTTGGTCACCGGGTTTACAAGAATTATGATCCGCGCGCGAAAGTGATGCGTGACACCTGCCATGAAGTACTGGACGTGATGGGTGTCCGCGACGAGCCTCTGCTGCAGGTCGCTCTGGAGCTAGAGAAAATCGCGCTCGAGGATCCCTATTTCGTCGAGAAGAAGCTCTATCCGAATATCGACTTCTATTCCGGGATCACCCTGCGTGCGATGGGCTTCCCGACCTCGATGTTCACGGTTCTTTTCGCCCTGGCCCGGACGGTGGGCTGGATCGCGCAATGGACCGAGATGCTGGAAGATCCGGTCCAGAAAATCGGCCGCCCGCGCCAGCTTTTTGCCGGTGCGACAGAGCGCACCTATGTGCCGATCGCCAAGCGCTAGCCGGTGGACTTGCGGGCTGTGATCAGACCGGTCACGGCCCTGGCCGCCCGGGCGCTGGACTGACCATCGCCTTTCATGGTCAGGGCGGCGGTCTGCAAGGCCGGCCCGCGGGAATGCCCGCTTCTGACTTCGGACAATAAGGCTGTGACGGATTCCGCGAGGACATCACCCTTCGCGCCAGTCTGCGCATGTTCGATGATCAGCTCTTCATCGGCGGCGATATTGACGAGGCTGAAATACTTCGCCTTGAACAGAATGAAGCGATAGATGAACCAGCTCAGCCAGCCGAGCTTGTAGGTCGCCACGGTCGGCACCCCCGCGAGAGCGAGTTCGGTCGTGGCTGTGCCCGAAACGGCGAGTGCCACGGTCATGGCCGAAGTGGCATCGCGCTTTTCATCTTCACCCAGCAGGTGGATGTGCGGAAGACGCGGATCGCCCGCAATATCTGCGGCGATCCCTTCGGCAATCGCCGGAGCCAGTGGCGAAACGAAGACCGCATCTGGTTCGACTTCCGCCAGCAGGGCGATGGCGTCCCGGAGCACCGGTCCGATACGGCGGCGTTCACTCTGACGGCTGCCGAAAAGCACGCCGATGACCGGCGCGCCCGGCGCAATGCCATGACGGTCCCGGAAGGCCAGGCCGTCCCCGGTGACCGGCCGTTCCAGCGCCGGATTGCCAACAAATGTCGTGGGCAGGCCGGCCGCTTCGAACATCGGGGCGTCAAAAGCGTGGATGGTCAGCAGATGATCAACCGAATGCGCGAGCACCCTGGCGCGCCCGGGACGGGCTGCCCATATCTGCGGGCCGACATATTTGATCAGCAAAGGCGGATTTTCCCGCTTCTGAAGGCGCTGCGCGACGCGGATCATGAATCCCCATGAATCGATCAGCACCACGGCATCGGCACCGAAATCCATGGCCGCTTCAACGGTTTCATTTACCCGTTTCAGAATGGTCCCGTATGATTTCAGGCCATCCAGGAGGCCGAGAATGGCCAGTTCAGATATGTCGATGGCGCTTTTCAGGCCAAGCGCTTCCATCTTCTCGCCGCCGACACCGGCGATTTCGACTCCTTCGCCATGATCGGAGCGCAGGGCTGTCATCAGGTCCGCCCCGAGCGCATCACCCGAAGGTTCCACCGCGACAAGGAATATGCGCTTCGGGTTATTCATCGGCCCGGGCGGCATAGATGAAAATGCCGGCCTCATCTGCTGCGGCAATGGTTTCATCCCGCCGCGGTATCAGAGCATTGCCCGCCTGTATGGCGATGCCCGCCAGACCGGCTCGGCTGACGCCCTCAACAGTCCGGAGGCCGATTGTGGGCAGGTCGATCCGGCGTTCCTGCTGCGGTTTCGGTGTTTTTGCCAGCACTCCGGCACGTACACCCGGCCGCCCGCGAATGTCATCCGGCAATTCGGCAATGCGGGCGAGCATGGAATCCGTGCCTTCCTGGGCTTCGACTGCCAGTACAAGCCCGTTGACCACGATCGCGCCCTGCCCGATATCATGCGCCCCAATGGCGCGCGCAATCTGCAGCGCCTTTCTGACATCCGTCATGGCGGCCGCATCCGGCTCGATGGCCCCCAGAATCCCGGCCTGCGGCACCAGGCTGCTCAATGCCTGATCCGCACCGATCGCGCGCAGGCCCCTGTGTTCAAAGGAATCGATAATAACCCGCATGAGCGCGTCATCGCCATAACGTGCAGCCTGGGTGATTTTTGGCAGGAGCGCCATGGCGGCGGTGTCCAGACCCATCAAGGACTTGAAATCCGGGCGGGTGATGCGGCCGATAAAGCAGACGGCATCACAGCCCGCTTCGTGCATGGCTTTCTGCATGCCCCCGATTTTCGTCACGGGGAAGGCTGCCCGGTCGTATGGGGTATAATCCTGATCGGCAAAGCCCGTCACTTCGACAATGAAGGGTTTGCGCCCTGCGCTGGCCTCGCCCTGGGCGATCAGAAGCGGCACTTCACCGCCGCCGGCGATAATAGCCAGCCGTGACCATCCCGTATCCGGCGTGTCAGTCATGCGGCATGCAGATCGAGCGCTTGGGCTCGGCACGAATGAATTCCACGATTTCCATGACCGCCGGATTATTCACATAAAGCCCGGCGACATCTTCCAGCCGTTCGCTGAACGAGCCTTCTTCCGCGAACAACAGGCGATAGGCGGTCCGCAATTCCTTGATCGCTTCGCGCGAATGCCCGCGGCGTTTGAGTCCCACAAGGTTGAGGCCTTCGAGATGGGCATAATTGCCGCCTGCTGCGCCGTAGGGAATGACATCCTTGGTAAGGAGCGACATCGCATTCACGAAAGCCTGCCGTCCGATCCGGCAGAACTGGACGACGCCTGTATAGCCTCCGAGGATGACCTGATCCTCGACAACCGAATACCCGCCCAGCACAGCATGGTTGGACAGAACGACCTTGTTACCGACAACACAATCATGCGCGACATGGGTTCCGACCATGAAGAAGCCGTCATCGCCAATAACGGTTTCCTTGCGTCCCACACCCGTGCCCGGATGCATGGTGACATATTCCCGGATCGTGTTGCGTTCCCCGATCCTGAGCCAGGTTTCCTCCCCCTTGTACTTGAAGTCCTGAGGCGGGTGGCCGAGCGAGGCATGCGGATAGATGACGCACTCCGCCCCGATCTTTGTATAGCCGGATATTGTAACGTGAGAGATCAGGCGGACACCGGCACCCAGCTCGACATCGCCGTCGACGATGCAGAAGGGACCGATTTCGACGCCCTCACCCAGCTTTGCCGTATCGGATACAATGGCGCTCGGGTGAATGTTTGCGCTCATAGGACCCCCACCCCTTTTGCCGAAAAATCGAATTCGGTGACGCGATGCTCCCCGATAAAGGCCTGTCCGCTGAACTTGAAAAGGTCTCCGCGCATATGTGTGACCCGCACCGGCATGCGCAGAACATCGCCCGGCTTGACCGGCCGGCGGAAGCGGACCTTGTCGACGCCCATGAAGTAGATCGCGGTTTTCGAGACATCGGCATCCAGTGTCTTTGACATCAACAAGGCCCCGGCCTGCGCGACAGCTTCAATGATCAGGACACCCGGCATCACCGGATTGCCCGGGAAATGCCCCGGAAAAAATGGCTCGTTTGCCGTGACATTCTTGATCCCGACGATGGAGTCGCCTTCGCGGTAGTCTTCGGCCCGGTCCAGCAGCAGGAACGGGTAGCGATGCGGCAACCGCTCCAGAATTTCCTGGATTCCGATGGATGTGCCTGACTCCGTCATGCCTATCTCCGTGCCTTCTTGCCCTGAGCGCCCTTGATGCCGGACAATTTGCGCAACTGTGTCAATTGCTTCAGGAAATTCCGGGCCGGCATGGCTGGGCTCCCGCCCCAGCGCTCACCATCGGGGATGTCATACATGGCAGCTGTATCCGCAAGCAGAATGACATCATCGCCAATGGTGATGTTGTCCGTCGTCGCGCAGCGCCCGGCGAACAGGCAATTCCGGCCGATCCTGGTGCTGCCGGATATACCCGCAAAGGCCGCCATGACCGTGCCGCTGCCAATCTGCACATTGTGGGCGATCTGACAGAAATTATCGATCTGGCAATTATCGCCAATGCTGGTGTCGTCAAACAGGCCGCGATCGATGGAGCAGGACGCGCCGATCGAGACATCCGAACCGATTATCGCCCGGCCGAAATGCGGCACCTTGATGCGCTGGTCTGCCCCCAACACGACTGCAAAGCCCGACTTTCCGATCACCGTGCAGGACCCGATTTCGGTCCGGTCCCCAATGGTGGCACAGGAAACCACAGCGTTGGCGCGGATGATGGCCGCCTCGCCGATTTCCACGCCCGGGCCGATGACCGCATTCGGCTCGATGACGGCATGTGCACCGACTATTGCTCCGGCGCTGATGAAAGCCCCGGGAAAAATACGCGCTGTGGAGTGAATATCCGCCTCTCCGGCGGTCAGCTCTTTCAATCTGTAAATCGCGCCGGCGGACCGCGCAAAAGCCGCGCGGGGATTGCCGGACACACCCACGATAGCGCCGGCCGCGCGTAGCTCTCCGGCCAGATCAGGCTTCGTGAAGACAATAGCACCTGCAACCGGGTGGCTCACCTTGCGCTCGGCATAGCTGAGATGCCCGGATTGCATGGCTTCCACGGGGGCCACGCCGGTTGCCGAAACGCCATCGGGCGCAAGCTCTTCAAAGCTCGCGCCCGACAGTGTTTCCAGTTCCCGGATGGAAAGCGGGCGGGCCGACTCGTAGAAACGTGGATCGGCCACGGACGCCACTCCTTCCGTGTTACTGCTGCGGCTGTTGCGGTTGTTGCCCGCCACCCTGCGGAAGACGGACACGGTTGACCGGAACGGTCGGCAAACGCGTATTCAGGCTCTCGATCACCTCGGCGCTCGCATCGACACTCTGGCCGGCATAAACCAGCGAACCACGATCAATGACAATGTCGGCATTGCGGGCGGTAACCACTTCCTGCAACACCGCCTGCAGGGCCTCCAGGACCGGCCGCATGGCAGCGCGTTCGGTAGCCACGAGCTCGTTGGAGTAACGCTGGCGCATGGCTTCGAATTCCTGCGCCTGCTGGCTGACGGTCTGAATGCGCTGGATCAGATCCGGGCGCTGCTGGATGCCTTCTTCCGTGATTCCGGCGGTTTCGGCATTCAGACGTTCGGCTTCCTCGTCGATCGGGGCCCGCGCTGCGCGCAATTCGCTGTCCATTTCCTCTGAAATTGCCTGCAGGCGGGAGGCGATGTGCTGTCCGACGGCACTTTCACGAAGGATCTGATCCTCGTTGATGACAAGAATGGTCTGTTGCGCCATCGCCGGAGCGCTGACCGCCATGAGCGTGACAGCAGCTGCGATGATCGCAAGCGGATTAAGGTGGGAAGGTTTCATTTTAGAATCCTGTTCGTGTGCTGAAGCGGAAGAATTCGGTGCGGTCATAGGTTTCGTTGACCAGCGCCTCGGCAAGGTCAAAGCGGACCGGACCGAAAGGTGAATCCCAGAAGATGCTGAGGCCCGCTGAAACGCGCAGCGACATGTCATCCACTGTGAAAGACTGACCCGTGACTTCGTCGATGATATCATCATCGTCAAGAAGTCCAAGTGTGCCAAAGTCGGTAAAGAGGCTGCCGCGAACGCCATATTGTTCGGGAAGCGGCAGCGGGAAGGACATTTCCGCGGTTCCGATCGCATAGACGCGGCCGCCCAGTGCATCGCCGGCCAGCAGGCGTCCCGTCGCAGCATCACGGACCACAACGCGCGGACCGATGCCAGCGATTTCAAAACCCCTGAAGGAATTTCCGCCGCGGAAGAAGCGGTCATTGATGCGGACATTGTCGCCGCCCCATCCCATGATGAAGCCGGAATTGACACTCAGACTGCCCACGACATTCCAGAAAAGCGGACGATAGACTGCGGCGTTCAGCTCTGTCGACACAAAGCGGACATCCCCCCCGATCCCGGCGAAGGACTGGCTCAGATCGGCGCGGAAACCGCGGGTCGGCGTAATGGGATTATCCACGCGATCCCAGCGGAGCGAATAGTTCAGAACCGAGGTGATCCGGGAGCCGGCCTGATTGCGCAAGGCCTGGTTCGCGCCGGCAAAGATGCGGACATCATCCGTCCTCAAAGTGTATTGCAGTCCCAGATTGGTTGAGCGGGTCGTCGGGAAACCGGCGCGCAGGCTGAAACCGGTGGACTGGGTCTCGAAACTGGCTTCATTGATGAAATCGGAGCGCACCGAGAACAGGTCGATACCGGCCGCCAGATTGCGGTCAAGGAAACGCGGCTCGGTGAAACGGATATCAATCTGCTCACGCCGCGAGCTGAGCGCGACCCGGAAGCGCAGAAACTGACCCCGTCCACGCAGATTTCGCTCCGAAATCGACAGATCGACCAGGAAGGAATCCGTTGATGAGAAACCGGCGCCGAAGGCCAGCTCGCCGGTCGCCTGCTCTTCGACAGACACTTGCAAGCGGGCCAGATCCGGCGCAGCGCCCTGGACTTCCGTAATTTCAACTTCCTCGAAGAAACCGAGGCGGCGGACCCGCGCCTGAGAACGATCGATCAGTGAACGGTTGAACGCATCGCCTTCCACCAGCTCCAGCTCCCGCCGGATGACATGGTCAAGCGTACGCGTATTGCCGACGACATCGATCCGTTCGATGTAGACTCGCGGGCCTTCCTCGATCTCGAAGGTAACATCGACTGTCCGTTCAGCGCGATTGCGCGAAATGTTCGGCGTGATGTTGACGAAGGCGTATCCGGACGCTCCGACAGCAAAATTCAGCGTATCAACGGCATTCTCAATCTGTTCGCCCTGGAAAAGCTGACCTGTTTGAACCGGCAGAAAACTTTCCAGAACGTCCGGATCTACGTCCGGCAGATCGCTTTCAACAGTGATTTCGCCATAATTATAGACGTCGCCCTCGTCGAGGGTGAATGTGATGTAGAAATCTTCCTGATCCGGTGTCAGCTCGGCTACGGCAGACACCACACGGAAATCGGCATATCCGCGATTCTGATAGAATTGACGGATCAGCTCGCGGTCGAATTCGAGGCGGTCCGGATCATAATTGTCATTGGTGGAAAAGAAGCGCCACCAATGCGATTCAACCGTGACCAGCTCACCCCGGAGTTCGCGGTCCGAAAAACTCTCATTGCCGATGAAATTGACGCGGCGGACGCCGGTCACAGGGCCTTCTGAAATCTCGAAGATCAGATCCACGCGATTTTGCGGCAGTTCGACAATACGCGGCGTCACCTGAGCGGCGAAACGGCCAGTGCGGCGATAGACCTCGATAATACGTTGGACATCGGCCTGGACGCGGGCGCGCGTGAAGATGGCGCGGGGCTGGGCCTGGATTTCTTCCATGATGGTATCATCGTCCGATGCCCGGTTCCCCTCGAGCAGGACACGGTTGATGATGGGGTTTTCCTGCACATAAACGACAACAATCTCGCCGCGATTCTCGATCCGGACATCGGAAAAGAGACCCGTGGCAAACAGTGTCTGAATGGACAGGTTGATGGAACGCGGATCGGCCGGAACGCCGGGCTGGAGCGCAAGATAGGACAAAACAGTGTCGGCCTCGACACGCTGATTGCCCTCGACCAGCACCTGGCGCAGCGGAGCGGCCTGAGGCACCTCGTCCTGGGCAGCTTCCGGTGTTGTCTCCGGGGCCTGTGCCGATGCAGAAGCGCCCAGCGGCAATGCCAGGGAAATAACGCAATAGATTGCCGCGGTCAGGACGCGCTGGATACTCGACATACGGGCCGCCGTTCTTGTTTGCGGATCAGGAACCTAATCCGCCCAGATAAACCAAATCATTCCAGGTTGCCACAAGCATCATACCCAGCACGAGGGCAAGCCCGACCTTGAAGCCGATGGCTTGCGCCTTCTCACTGAGCGGTCTCCCGGCAACCGCCTCGTAGGCGTAATACACAAGATGCCCGCCGTCGAGTATGGGAATTGGCAGAAGGTTCACTAAACCCAGTCCGATACTGAAAAAACCTGCAAGCTGTACAAGATTTAATACCAGCCCGCCCACAGCTGCGCCGGCATTGGGGGCATTGTCGACTGTCCCGTTGGCCACCTGCCCCGACACGGTCACGATTCCCAGAGGGCCATTGAGCATGTTCGCCGAGGCGCGGCCGGTAATGATCCGCCAGACATATTGCCCGGTTGTCCCGATCACGCTGCCGACACGGTCAATGCCTGCGCCAAGGGCCTCCACGGGATTATATGCGCGTTCGTAGGTTTCACCCGAGGCATTGAAGCCGACGACCGCCACTTCCCTGTACCCGCCAAATCCGTCCGGCAGGCGCCGCGATTGCGGTGCCGCTATCAATTGCAGCTGGCGGCCATTGCGGTCGATATCGAAGGTGACGGGCTCACCCGGACGCCACATCAGCGCCATACGGATATCGGAGAACCGCTCGATCTCCTGCCCGGCAATCGCCAGAATGCGGTCGCCAGACTGGAAACCGGCCGCTTCGGCAGGCGAGTCTTCGCTGACCTCGCCGACAATAGGCAGGTATCCACGTTCACCGAGCGCGCCCGCGAGAACGCTGAAAATCGCAATCGCCAGAATGAAATTCGCCAGCGGTCCGGCAATAACAATAAAGGCGCGTTGCCAGACCGGCTTGAAATGATAACAGCGCCCGGCATCCGCTCCCATTCTGGCCCGCATTTCCACCAGCCTGGCCCGGTCAGGTTCGCTGGCAGCGCCGGCATCTCCCATGAAGCGCACATATCCGCCCAGAGGCAGGGCGGCGATGCGCCAGATTGTGCCGCGCCGGTCTTTTACCGCGAACAGCGTCGGGCCAAAGCCGAAGGAAAACACCTCGGCATGCACACCGCACCAGCGGCCGGCGAGATAATGGCCCAGCTCGTGGATAACGACGACAATCGATATCACGGTGATGAAGGCGAAAATGGTCAGCAGACCGGAACTCAGGAAATCAAACAAGGAAAGCCTCTCGAATATCAGGCGGGAATGCGGGTCATGCACTGCGAGACGATGTCTCTCGCCCGCCGGTCGACGTCCAAAGCATCATCTATGCCAGCAAACCGTTTGGGAAGCATTGACTTGCGATCCATGGATTCCAGACAGTCGGAAACGAGACCGGGTATGTCAAGAAAACCGATCCGTCCCGCAAGGAAAGCCTCGACTGCGACCTCATTGGCGGCGTTCAGGCAGGAGGTCGCCCCCTCACCGGCCAGCAGGGCTTCACGGGCAATCCTGAGGGCCGGAAAGCGGGTTTCGTCCGGAGCTTCGAAATCGAGGCGGGCAAGCGCTGCCAGATTCAATGGCTCGGAGGGCGTCTCCATGCGCTCTGGCCAAGCCAGAGTCGAGGCAATCGGAATGCGCATGTCCGGACTGCCCAATTGCGCCAGGATGCTGCCATCAATGTATTCGACAAGGCCATGAATGACGGATTGGCGGTGAACGACAACATCCACCTGCTCCGGCGACAGGCGGAACAGGCGGCAGGCCTCGATCACCTCGAGTCCCTTGTTCATGAGCGTGGCTGAATCGATCGAAATCTTGTCGCCCATGCTCCACACCGGATGCGCGAGGGCATCCGCGCGGGACACGCCGGACATCTTTTCGACCGGCCAGTCCCGGAATGGCCCGCCGGATGCCGTCAGAATGATCCGGCGGATATGCTTTTCATGCCCCGGATAAATGGCCTGGAAAATGGCATTGTGCTCGCTGTCGACCGGCAGGATGCGGGCCCCCCGCGTCTCTGCCAGGTCCATGAAATAATCTCCGGCACACACCAGGCATTCCTTGTTCGCCAGCGCCAGAATGGAGCCGGCCCGGAGCGCCGCCGCCGTCGGGCGCAGACCGGCCGAGCCGACAATGGCTGCCATTGTGTAATCAACCGGGCGCGATGCCGCCTCGATCAGGGCATCCGGACCGGCGGCCGTCGCTATGCCGGTGCCGGCCAGCGCGTCCGCCAGTTCGCCGGCAAGGCGTTCGTCACCGATCACGGCAATTTCGGGACGGTGGAGCCGAGCAATCTCCGCCAGAGCCGCCACATTGGCATTTGCTGTCAAGGCAGCGAATTCGAACGCACCCGGTTCGGCCCTCGAGATCAGATCGAGCGTGGCACTGCCAACGGATCCAGTGGCTCCGAGAATGGAAATTCGGCGGCTCATAACGGCCCTTCCAACACATTCAGCGAGGCCATGACAAGGGCAGCAAGGCAGGCCGCCATCAGGGCATCGACCCGGTCCAGAACGCCACCATGCCCGGGAATGATCTCGCCTGTGTCCTTTACACCGAACAAGCGTTTGAACAGCGACATGGCGAGATCACCCGTTACAGCTGCGATGGCCAGGATCAGGCCGGCAATCATCGTGCCCGGCACAGGTTCATTCTGCCATTGCGCAAAGCCCCAGGCCGCGGCCACGCCGCCGGCAATACCTGCGACCAGTCCCGACCATGTCTTGTTGGGGCTGGCTTTGGGCCAGAGCTTCGGACCCCGCAACCAGGTTCCGGCAAAATAGGCCGCACTGTCAGCAGCCCAGACCACAAGGAGAATAAATGCGGCCGCATTGAAACCGTTCAGGGCGCGCAGAGACGCCAGCGCCGAGACAGCCAGTGCGACGTAAAGAATTCCGAACCCACCGCGCCAGCGCCGCGACAGTGGCATGTCTCCTGTCAGGCTGACACCGATCGCGCCAGCCAGCGGCCAACCCAACATCCAGAAAAATTCACCGTCAGCCGCAAACAGAACGGCACCGGATGCGGCGGCTGACGCAATGGCATAGCTGCGGGTCGGCGCATCCCGGTCCGCCATGCGCATCCATTCCCACGCCATGGCTGCCGCAAAAGCGGCGCAATAGGCGGTGAAGGCCAAGCCACCATTCCATAAAAGGAAGAGCGAGACGGGTATCAGTATCAGTGCGGATAAGATGCGGGTGACCAGCGCCGGATCGCGCTGACGGACCGTTTTCGGGTCAGGCAGCATTCACGCCCCCGAACCGCCTCTGCCGGGAGGCGTACTGATCGAGAGCGGATTTGAAGTGCTCAGCTGAAAAATCCGGCCAGAGCACGTCCATGAAGACAAGCTCGGCATAAGCGGCCTGCCAGATCAGGAAATTGCTGGTCCGGTGTTCTCCGCTGGTTCGTATGACGAGATCAGGGTCGGGCATGCCCGCCGTGTCGAGATAGGCAGCAAAAACGGTTTCATCGACGGAATCGGGATCAACGGCACCGCTCGCTACATCGCGCGCCAGGCGCCTTGCGGCCCGGACGATCTCGTCACGGCCGCCATAATTGAAGGCAATGGTCAGGAAACAGGTATCGTTACCGGCTGTGCGTGCCTCGGCCCGGTCAATAATGGCGAGCAGATCATCCGACAGACCTTCGCGGCGGCCCGCGATCCGGATATTCACGCCTTCCTGATGCAGCTTTTCCAGATCGGCATCTACGAAGCGCTTCATCAGTTCGAACAGGGCATCGACTTCGTCGCTCGGGCGGCGCCAGTTCTCGGTCGAAAAGCCGAACAATGTCAGATAACGGACGCCCAGACCACCAGCCGTCCTTACCGCTTCGCGGACCGCGTCCACGCCCTTGCTATGCCCGAAGGCGCGGGGACGGTTGCGTTGCTGAGCCCACCGCCCATTGCCATCCATGATGATAGCGACATGCCGGACGCCCCGGCACTTTTCTTCGCTACTGGTCATGGACACCTCCCAGGCCGGTCAGGTCTAGACCTGCATGATCTCGTCCTGCTTGGATTTCAGCTCCGAGTCCACCTTGGCGACATATTCGTCGGTGAGTTTCTGAACCGCATCGGACTGGCCCTTGAGCTCGTCCTCGCTGATCTCGTTGTCTTTTTCCATCCGTTTCAGCGTATCCATGCCGTCACGGCGGATATTGCGGATGGCCACGCGGGCATGTTCGGCGAAATTGCTGGCCGCCTTGGCCAGTTCGGTGCGGCGCTCTTCATTCAGCGGCGGGATCGGTATGCGCAGCAATGTGCCTTCTACCACCGGGTTGACGCCGAGCGGGGCATTGCGGATCGCCTTGTCGACGGCTGCCACCATGGTCTTGTCCCAGACCTGTACGGAAATCATACGTGGTTCCGGCACAGAAACTGTAGCGACCTGGTTGATTGGCGTCGGTGAGCCATAGGCGTCCACCTTGACGGCATCCAGCAAACTGGCCGACGCCCGTCCGGTGCGCAGGCTGCCGAATTCCTTGTGCAGGGAGTCAATCGCTCCATCCATGCGACGGCTCAGGTCTTTCAGATCAATTCTCGCGCTCATCCATTACCCCTGTTGTTATCGGGCCGAGCGCGGTATGCCGATGGTTGTGCAGGTGCCCTCGCCCCTCAGCACGCGTGCAAATTCGCCCGGCTTGTGAATATTGAACACCACGATAGGCACGGCATTCTCGCGCATCAATGTCACGGCTGCAGCGTCCATCACCTTCAGATCCCGCGACAGCACCTCGAGATAGTCCAGCGATTCATAGCGCTCGGCATCCGGGTTCTTGCGCGGATCGTCGGAATAGACCCCGTCCACCTGGGTGCCCTTGAACAGGGCCTCGCAACCCATTTCAGCCGCGCGCAAGGCTGCAGCCGTATCTGTCGTGAAGAAGGGATTTCCCGTGCCGGCCGCAAAAATCACGACGCGGCCCTTTTCCATGTGGCGGATGGCCCGGCGGCGGATATAGGGCTCGGCGATCGACATCATCGGAATGGCGGACTGAACCCGTGTCGGGACGCCAACCCGTTCCAGTGAATTCTGCATCGCCAGCGCATTCATGACCGTGGCCAGCATGCCCATATAGTCGGCGGCGGCGCGATCCATGCCCTTGGCGGCCACAGACAAACCCCGGAAAATGTTTCCGCCGCCAATCACGAGGCAGACTTCGACACCGCTGTTCACGGCATCTGATATTTCGCGCGCCACGCGTTCGGCAACGTTCAGGTCAATGCCATATTGCTGTTCGCCCATCAGGGCCTCGCCGGAAATTTTCAGCAACACCCTCTTGTAGAGGGTGGCGGGTTTTTCGCTGGTCGTATGTCCGGCAGAATCAGTCACGAGCGGAACCCTAAAAGAAAAGCGCCGGAGCGGTAAGGCTCCGGCGCTGTTTGATCAATCTAGCCGCCCTTGGCAGTGGCGGCGACTTCTGCGGCGAAGTCTTCGGTCTTCTTCTCGACACCCTCGCCGACTTCCATCCGGATGAAGCCGAGGATTTCGACACCGGCCTCTTTCGCGGCGGCCCCGACCGTGAGGTCGGGATTGATGACGAAGGACTGGTTCAGAAGCGTGACCTCGGCAAAGAATTTCTTCATCCGGCCCTCGATCATCTTCTCGATGACGTTTTCCGGCTTGCCGCTTTCACGGGCCTGTTCGGTCAGGACCGACTTTTCCTTCTCGACAATCGCCGGGTCCAGATCCGCCTCTGACAGCGATGCCGGATTGATCGCGGCAATGTGCATGGCGGCCTGACGGCCGAACTCGTCATTCGAGCCTTTCAGAGCGACCAGAACGCCGATCTTGCCCATGCCTTCGGCGGCAGCATTGTGCACATAGGCAGCCACGCTTTCGCCCTCGATCTTTGCCAGGCGGCGGACCGACATGTTCTCGCCGATCTTGGCGACATTATCGGTGATCATATCGGCAACGGTCTTGCCATTTACCGATGCGGTCTTCAGCGCTTCAACATCAGCGGCGTCCAGGGCGGCAGACGTGATGTCCTTCACCATGGCCTGGAAGTCGGAATTCTTGGCGACAAAGTCGGTTTCCGAATTGACTTCCACGGCAACACCCTTGCCACCGTCCACCGCTATGCTGACCAGACCTTCTGCGGCCACGCGGTCGGCTTTCTTCGCGGCTTTGGACAGGCCTTTGGTGCGCAGCCAGTCGACCGCGGCTTCCATGTTTCCGTCATTTTCCGTCAATGCCTTCTTGGCATCCATCATGCCTGCGCCCGTCATGTCGCGCAGTTCCTTGACGAGAGCTGCTGTAATGGCCATCGGTAATGCTCCTGATTTTCGTTCGATGCCGGAGGCCGGGATCAGCCTTCGGTCTTTTCTTCTTTCGCTTCGGTAGCGGATTCGTCTGACGTTTCCGCGACAGTGTCCGCAGCCGGTGCGGCCTTGGCTTTTTCAGCGGGGGCTTCTTCAGCCGGCGCCGCTTCTGCCGTTTCGGTCAGAGCCGGTTCAACAACGGGGTTTTCGGCGGCACCGATATCCACACCGAGATCCGACTGGCCTTGTGTCATGCCATCAAGCGCCGCGTCCGCGATCAGCTCGCAATACAGGGTAATGGCGCGCGCGGCATCGTCATTGGCCGGGATCGGGAAGTCGATCGGGTCCGGGTCACAATTGGTATCAACAATACCGATGACCGGAATGCCCAGCTTCTTGGCTTCCAGAATGGCGATCGCTTCCTTGTTGGTGTCGATCACGAACATCAGGTCCGGCGTGCCGCCCATTTCCTTGATGCCGCCGAGGGACAATTCCAGCTTGTCGCGCTCGCGGGTCAGGTTCAGCAATTCCTTCTTGGTGAAGCCGGACTGGGCTTGTTCATCGTCGAACAGGCCTTCCAGTTCGCGCAAGCGGGCGATGGAATTTGAAATCGTGGCCCAGTTGGTCAGCGTGCCGCCGAGCCAGCGGTTATTCATGTAATACTGTGCGCAACGCTTGGCGTTCTGCGCAATGATGTCGGACGCCTGACGCTTGGTGCCGACAAACAGGATGCGGCCACCCTTGGCCGCCACATCACGCACCTGGACCAGCGCCTGGTGCAAAAGCGGCACCGTCTGTGACAGGTCGATAATGTGGATGTTTGCGCGCTCGCCAAAGATGAAAGACTTCATCTTGGGGTTCCAGCGGTGGGTCTGGTGTCCGAAGTGTGCGCCAGCTTCGAGCAATTGGCGCATGGAGAATTCAGGCAGTGCCATTGATCATATCCTTTTCCGGTTGGCCTCCACGGAACGGAGTCACGATCAGCCCGATGCCGACCGTAACACCGGAGCGATAACACCCCAATTCGAGGTGCACCGAAGTCCCGTGTGCGTGATCAGGCGCGCATATAGGCGGGAATAGCGTGTGGCGCAAGCCCGATTGGGCAGATGGCGGCGGCTAGATCAGTTCGACGCTTTCCACGCCCTTGACCCCGCGCAGAGCGGCCTGGACAGGTGGTGTCGTCGGCACGCGGCCGGGCAGACGCAATTCCGCTTCACTTCCATCGGCGACCGACAGGACAAGATGAACAATCCCCTCGCCTTTCGCACTGTCTGCGGCCCGATCCAGCCGCGCCTTGACGCTTTCCAGTGCGGACACATCGAGACGCACTTTCAGCCCGGCGGCGGCGGGGGCCTCATCCAGGGCTTCTATGCTGTCAGCGAAAAAGCGGAGCTGTTCTTCCTTGTCATCGATACTGGCACTGATCATGACCGAGGCCCCGACCTCCAGCGCATCGCGGGAGGATTGCAAGGTGTCAGGATTGACCAGGACCTCGAATTCGCCGGACGGATCCGAGAGCGTGACCCAGGCAAAACGCTTGCCGGAGCGCTGTGACACTCTTTCCTGACGGCGGCGGACGACGCCGGCCATGCGAATGGCGGACGCGCCATCCGCGACCCGGTCGGGCGCATCGGCGACGAAGACAACGCCGCGTTTGGCCAGCATATCGGCCAGATCATCCAGCGGATGACCGGAAAGATAATAGCCGATGGCCGCCAGCTCCTCGTCCAGCCGCTGAGTGGCCGTCCATGGCGGCACGTCGGGCAGTTTCGGGCGGGCCAGACCGCCGGACTCCGGATCGGCACCGCCAAAGAGACTGACCTGCGCGGTCTCGCGCTCTTCATGGGCCTTGGCCGACATGGCGCACAATGTCTCGGCGGCGGCGAAGGCGCGGGCGCGATCCGGCTCCACATTGTCGAAAGCGCCGGCGCGGGCAAGATTTTCCAGAGTCCGCTTGTTCAGCAGCCGCGGATCAACGCGCTCGGCGAAATCGAAGAGGTCGGTGAAGGGGCCATTGGCCTTGCGTTCTTCCACCAGCGCTTCCATGGCCGACAGGCTGACATTGCGGATCGCGCCAAGCGCATAGATGACCGCGCCGTCCTTCACCGAAAAGTCGGCTTCGGAAAGATTGATGTCAGGCGGCAGGATGGTCACATCCATGCGCCGGGCTTCCTGGAAGAAAACCGCCAGCTTCTCGACATTGTTGCGGTCGAGGCTCATCAGGGCGGCCAGGAATTCTACCGGGTGATTGGCTTTCAGAAAGCCGGTCCGGTAGGCGATGGCCGCATAGGCCGCAGCGTGGGATTTGTTGAAGCCGTAACCGGCAAATTCATTGACCAGTTCAAAGATATATTCCGCCTTGCCGCGCGAAACGCCTTTCTTCTCCGCTCCTTCTAGGAAGCGCACTTTCTGGAGGGCCATCTCCTCCTTTTTCTTCTTGCCCATGGCACGGCGCAGAAGGTCGGCCTCCCCGAGCGAGTAGCCGGACAGGATCTGGGCGATCTGCATCACCTGCTCCTGGTAAATGATGACCCCGTAGGTTTCGTCCAGAACGGTTTTGAGATCGGGGTGAAGATAGTCCACCTCGGCGCGGCCGAATTTGCGGTCGACATAAACGTCGATATTTTTCATCGGCCCCGGCCGGTAAAGCGAGATGAGCGCGATCAGATCCTCGATCTTGTCGGGCTTCATCTTGGCAAGCGTGTCGCGCATGCCGGTGGATTCCATCTGGAACACACCAATACCCGCCCCGGTCGACAAGAGCTGATAGACTTTCGGATCATCGAAAGCCGCATTTTCAAGATCAGGTACGTCGCCCCTGGCCTGTTCTATGTATTTCAGGGCGCGGGCGATCACCGTCAGGGTCTTGAGGCCGAGAAAGTCGAATTTGACCAGACCGGCGGGCTCGACCCATTTCATGTTGAACTGGGTGGCGGGAATATCCGATCGCGGATCACGGTAGAGCGGCACGAGTTCGTCGAGCGGACGGTCCCCAATCACCACGCCCGCAGCATGGGTGGACGCGTTGCGATACAGGCCTTCCAGCTTCAGCGCGATCTCCAGCAATCGGTCAACGCCCGGCTCTTCCTCGGCAAACAGGCGCAGCCGCGGTTCGGTCTCGATCGCTTCTGCCAGCGTGACCGGATTGGCGGGATTGGCCGGGACCAGCTTGGCCAGCTTGTCGACGAGGCCGAGCGGCAATTGCAGGACACGGCCGACATCGCGCACGACCGCGCGGGCCTGCAGTGTGCCGAAGGTGATGATCTGGGCGACATGGTCGGCGCCATAGCGCTCCTGTACATAGCGGATCACCTCGCCGCGCCGTTCCTGACAGAAATCGACGTCGAAATCGGGCATGGAGACCCGTTCCGGATTGAGGAAACGCTCGAACAGCAGGCCGAACCGCAAGGGATCGAGATCGGTAATGGTCAATGACCAGGCGACCAGCGATCCGGCTCCGGACCCGCGGCCGGGACCAACCGGAATATCATGGGCCTTTGCCCATTTGATGAAATCGGAAACGATCAGGAAGTAGCCGGGAAACCCCATGGACCCGATGATTTCCAGCTCCAGCGCCAGCCGCGCCTCATACTCCCCGACCGGTGCGGCCGGCTCGACCGCTGCCAGCCGCGCTTTCAGGCCGGCTTCGGCCTGGGCGCGGAGTTCGGCGAGTTCATCGCGGCCGGCTTCGGTCGGAAAACTCGGGAGGATCGGATCATGGGTCTGTGGCCTGAAAGCACACCGGCGCGCAATTTCGATCGTGTTGGCGATGGCCTCCGGCAGATCCGCAAAGCGGGCCTGCATCTCCTCTGCCGGCGCGAAAAAATGATCCGGCGTGACCCGGCGGCGGTTTTCAACCGTCAGATATTCGCCCTCGGCAATGCACAACAAGGCATCGTGGGCGGAATGCATGTCCCGATCCGGAAAATAGCATTCATTGGTCGCCACCAGAGGCAGATTGCGGGCATAGGCTTCATCGACCAGCCAGGTTTCGGCCAGTAATTCCTCGCGGCGGCCATGACGTTGCAGCTCGACATAGAGCCGGTCGCCGAACGCCTCCTGCAAACGCGAGAGCCAGGCCCCTGCCTCCTGCCGGTGATCATCAACAATCAGACGATTCAGCACGCTGTCAGGCCCGCCCGTCAGCGCGATCAGGCCTTCTGTGTGCTGGAAGAATTTCCCGGCCGTGATGTGGGCCGGTTCGGCCGGACCGACCTCAAGGAAGGCGGCACTCGTGAGTTTGAGAAGGTTGCGGTAGCCGGTCTCATTGGCAGCCAGCACCACGATGGTGCCATCCGGCCTCGCGGCTTCACCGGGGCGAGGCTCAGCCAGCCTTACGGAAAGTGTGCAGCCCGTGACCGGCTGGATACCGGCAGCAGACAGGGTTTCGGAAAATTCCAGCGCCCCGAAAAGATTGTTGGTATCGGTCAGGCCGATGGCCGGCATATCGCCGCCCTGCGCCAGTTCCACCATGCGTTTGATCGGGATGGCCCCTTCGAGCACCGAATAGGGCGAGCGATTGCGGAGATGGACAAATGCCTGTCCGGCCTCTCCTGACGACTCGCTCATTCCGGATACTCCCTGATTTCGACTCACCCCTCCTAGCAGAGCCTGCCCGAAAAGGTCAGGCGAGGAGAATGGATGTCCACATCAAAATCATCCAGCCAAAGCCCAGAATGGCGGCAGCGGAAGTTGCATCAGCAAGAAGTCGTTTCATAACCAGCTCCGTTAGCGGCGTTGTTCCGGTTATGTTCTTTCACGTTTTGTTCCACTCCGCAACTGGTTTTTGGTTAATGCCGGAATCTCCTTGTCAGGCAGCGGTCTGGAAGGAAACAAGCTTGCCGTCTGCCAGCGTCAGGACCCGGTCCATGCGTTCCGACAGGGCAATATTATGGGTGGCGACCAGCGCGGCGGTCCCCTCCTCCCGCGCGGCCCTGCGGAAGCTTTCAAAAACCGCTTCGGAGGTGGCCGGATCCAGATTGCCGGTCGGTTCGTCGGCCAGAATAAGCTTGGGAGCGTTGGCAAAGGCGCGGGCAATGGCCACCCGCTGCTGCTCGCCGCCCGAAAGCTCGGCGGGCCGGTGGGTCAGCCGTTCGCCCAGACCGAGCGCGGTAAGCAGGCGTCTGGCTTCGGGCATCGCCCTGTGACGCAGCTCGCCATGGATCAGGCGCGGCAGCGCGACATTTTCCAGCGCATCGAATTCCGGCAGCAAGTGATGGAATTGATAGACGAAGCCGACGAAATTACGCCGCAGGGCCGTCCGCATATCGTCATTGGCGTTGACGGCATCAATCCCGGCCAGAGTCACCGCTCCGGCATCGGGCGGCTCGAGCAGTCCGGCGATATGAAGCAATGTCGATTTGCCGGAGCCGGAGGGCCCGATCAGCCCCACGATTTCACCGGGTTTGAGATCAAGATCGATCCCCCGGAGCACATGCAGTTCCTCATCACCGGACGTGTAGGTCCGCTCCACGCTTTTCAGGGAGAGAACGGCCTCACTCATAACGCAGCGCCTCCACAGGATCGAGCCGGGCCGCGCGCCAGGCCGGCGGGAAGGCCGCGAGCAAGGCCGATATCAGGCCGAAGAGGATGGCGAAGCTGACCTCGCCCGGGTCAATCCGGGCGGGCAGCCGGGTCAGGAAATAGACTTCGGGATTGAACGGATCGACGCCGGTCAGAAGCTCGATGAAGTTCTGCAGATGTTCAATATTCAATACGAAGGCAAATCCCAGAACCGCCCCCGAGAGCGCCCCGACAGCGCCGATCATCATGCCGATCAGCAGGAATATCCGCATGATTGAGCCGCGGGTCGCACCCATTGTCCGCAATATGGCGATATCCCGGCCCTTGTTCTTCACCAGCATGATCAGCCCGGTGATGATATTAAGTGCGGCAATCAGAATAACGACCGACAGGATCAGCCGCATGGCGAAGCGTTCCACCTGCAGCGCCTGATAGAAGGCCGAGCTCTGGTCGCGCCAGTCATAGGTGGCAACACCGCTGCCAACCGCCCGGCGCACTTCAACCATTGCCGCTCCGATCTCGACCGGGTCCTGAACGCGGGCTTCGATGGTCAGCGGCCCGTCCTGAGCAAAAAACAGCAGGGATTGTTCCAGCGGCATGAAGGTCACGACCTGGTCAAACTGGTGCACACCCACGGTAAAAATTCCGCCGACGGTGTACGCCTTTCGCCGCGGCACGGTCCCGAACGGGCCGGAGGAGCCGGTCGGAGCCAGCACAGTGATCTGATCGCCCGGTCCGACATCCAGACGCGCAGCGAGGGCACGGCCAATCAGGATATTGTCACCGCCATGATTGCCATCGCCGAACGTCTCAAACGTGCCATCGATCAGGCCATAGCGTTCCTCCCCGGCAGGGATGGCGGAAATCCGGGGAATATCCGCCAGGTCACCGGGCTCGATACCGACCACCTGTGCGCCAACAGTCTGGCCGTTGGCGGTAAAAAGCGCCTGGCCTTCATAACGCGGGCCGGCATTCAGCACGCCCGGAATGCGTTCGAGGCCCTGTTCGATGTCGTCGATCTCGGGTTCGGTCAGGCCTCGGACATCCACATAGATATGGCTCTGGGCTCCAAGAAGCTGGCTCAGCAACTCGTAGCGGAAGCCGTTCATGATGGAGAGGACGATGATGAGCGCGGCGACGCCGAGCATGATGCCCATAAAGGAAATGATCGCGATCAGCGCGATGCCGCCTTCCTTGCGCCGGGCGCGCAGATAGCGCATGGCGATCACGAACTCAAACGGCGCAAAAGGCCGGGCACCGCCCAGCTTCGCATCAGCCATCGATGAAGGATCCTTCCGCAAGACGATTGATTGCGTCGTCAAGCGAGAGTTCATGCTTCTCGCCGGACCGGCGCACCTTGATCTCGATCCTGCCTTCTTTCAGCCCGCGCGGGCCAATGACCATTTGGTAAGGCAGGCCGATAAGGTCCATGCGGGCAAACTTGCCCCCTGCCCGGTCCGCCGTATCATCCAGCAAGGGCTCCTTGCCGGCCCGGGTCAGCGACGCATAGGCGGTTTCGCAGGCGGCATTCGTTTCATCGTCATCGGGCCGCATATTGATGATGCCCACGCCATAGGGAGCAACGCTTTCCGGCCAGATAATGCCATTCTCGTCATGGCTGGCCTCGATAATGCCGCCCATCAGACGGGAGACGCCCACGCCATAGCTGCCCATGTGAACCGGGCGCTCCTTGCCATCCGGATGCGCAACAAAGGCTTTCATCGGTTCGGAATACTTGGTGCCGAAATAGAAGATATGCCCGACTTCAATACCGCGGGCCGAGAGGCGTTTGTCCGCCGGGACTTCAGCCTCGAAACGATCCGATTCATGCATTTCCTCGGTGGCCGCATACAATGATGTACGCTGATCAACGAGCGGCTGCAGATCTCCCTCGAAATCCACATCCAGACCCGGCGCGCCCATCTCCACCAGATCAGCATGGCAGAAAACCTCGCTCTCGCCGGTTTCGGCCAGAATGATGAATTCGTGCGACAGGTCGCCGCCAATCGGGCCGGTATCGGCCCGCATCGGAACGGCTTTCAATCCCATGCGCGCAAATGTGTTCAGATAGGCCACGAACATGCGATTATAGGCCTTGCGGGCGCTGTCTTCATCCAGATCAAAGGAATAGGCATCCTTCATCAGGAATTCGCGGCCGCGCATGACGCCGAAACGGGGGCGGATCTCGTCGCGGAATTTCCACTGGATATGGTAGAGCAGCTTGGGCACGTCCTTGTAGGAACGGCAATAGCTCCGGAATATCTCCGTGATCATTTCCTCATTGGTCGGGCCGTAAAGCAGGTCGCGCTTGTGACGGTCGACAATGCGTAGCATTTCCAGCCCGTAATCATCATAGCGGCCGCTTTCGCGCCACAGATCGGCCGGTTGCAGGGTCGGCATAAGCATTTCAGCAGCACCAGCCCGATCCTGTTCCTCGCGGACGATCTGCTCGATCTTGCGCAGAACGCGGTGACCGAGCGGCAGCCAGGCATAGATGCCGGCGGCCTCCTGACGGATCAGGCCGGCCCGCAACATCAGGCGGTGCGAGACAATCTGGGCGTCCGAAGGCGTTTCCTTCAGAACGGGGATGAAATAACGGGAAAGGCGCATGGATTCTGATCTGATTGTTGCAACCGGTTTTGGCATAAACTGCTGCTGCAGTGGTAGCAAGCCGCGCCAACGCTTTCCCGTCCGGCGTTGACAGATGCACGGCAGGTCACTTGTCTGGGGGTATGTCTGACAAACCTGAAAGTGATCACAAATCCGGGACGGGCCCGACGCTGGTCTTCCTGTTCCTCGGCATGGCCATATTCGGCTCGGCCACACCGGTCAGCCGCATCATTGGCCAGGATTTCCCTGTCATGCTGGCGGCGGGGCTCCGTGTCGGCCTTGGCGTTCTGGCGCTGTCTCCGCTGGCATTCGCGCACAGGCGCGAAATTGCCCGGATCCGCAAGGCCGACTGGATCCGCATTGCCGTCATCGCCGCCTTCGGCATGTTCGGATTCTCCGTTCTGATGCTCTACGGCATGCGCCTGATCCCCGGTGCCGCCGGTGCCGTTGTGATGAGTACGGCTCCGGCGATTACGGCGGCTGGCGCCATTCTGTTCCTGAAGGAATCCGTGACGGTGCCGAAACTGATCGCCATTGCGCTGGCCGTGGCCGGCGTGCTGATCCTGAATCTGATGAGCCAGGGGGAGTCCGGCGGCCTGATCATTGCCGGAAGCCTGCTGGTTTTGGCAGCGGTCTGCTGTGAGGCGATCTACACGCTGGCCGGGCGGACCACGACGCAAACGGTCTCTCCGGTGCTGGTGGCCCTGTTGTCCGCGGCCATGGCGATTCCCTTCTTTCTGCCGTTCGCTATCTGGCAGGGGCTGGGCTGGGACTGGTCACAGGCCTCGCCGCGATCCTGGATGGCACTGGCCTGGTATGGCGCGGGCACGCTCGCCCTTGGCAGCTGGCTCTGGTATCTCGGCGTCAGCAAGGCGAAAGGCGCCACGGCGGCCGGTTTCATGGCAGTGATGCCGTGTTCCGCCCTCATTCTTTCTTATGTGTTGCTGGATGAACCCTTCGAATGGGTCCATCTCGCCGGCTTTGGCATTGTTTTCGCCAGCGTATTGCTGATGTCGCGTGAGCACGCCCGATCTGCAGATTAAATCCGGCTGTCCTCTGATCGTGAAAGCTGGCATGAAGTTGGTGAGGAGCAGACATGACCGAGTTTCCGCGAAACAAGCTGGAGAAGGCGATGCAGGACGCCGCCGATGATCCGGTTGCCCGGCCGGACTTCTTCAATCTGCTGCTGGACGCACAGATCTATGTGATCGGCGAAGCCGATTCGGGCCTGCCGGAGGAGGATTTCCGGATTCGGGAGGGCGATACGCTGTCGCTGGCCAGCTTCGAGTTCGAAGATGGCCAGCCCTATATTCCGTTCTTCACATCGCTGGAGGCGCTGACGGAAACCGTTGTGGGGGAGACAGGATATCTGTCGATCCGCGGGCGGGAATTGCTGGAATCGACGCGCGGCAATTATCTGGTGCTCAATCCGGGACAGGAGATCGCCAAGGAATTCACACCCGGGGAAGTGACGCGTCTGCTCGATGACACGCGTCTTCCCGGACAGGGTGAATACACGCTGGCCAAAAACACCGAAGTCCAGCTCGGCCCGCCGGTGGATATTCCGGTGGAAATGGTCGAGGCCCTCACCCGGCTCTTTGCCCGGCACAGCGGGGTCAAGCGCGCCTTTCTGACCCAGATGCGGGTGCCGGAAAGAGATGACGACCCGCTCAGCCTGCTGGTCGCGCTCGAGACAGATGGCAAGACAGATGCCGTGCTGCGGGCCATGGAGATCGTCATAGCCAGCACTGCGGCACCGGACAGGCCGGTCGATGCCGTCCTGCTGGGGAATGGCAGCGGATTTGTCGATCAGTATATCGCAGAATCCGGAATCGAGCCGTTTTATGCCCGCAGCTGGGGGCAGCGGCTGAAGGGCTTTTTTGTCCGCCCCTAGCCGTCCCAGGCGTGTTCGCCGGGGATGAATGGTATGTCGTTCAGGGAAATGAGCTGGAATTCCAGAACAATGAAGAGCAACAGCCAGATGATGGCTGTGGTGACGGTCGTCAGCCACGCCTTGCCCTTGAAATTGGCCACAACCGGCGCGCCGGATTCGGTTCCGGGCACAATCTCCCCGCTTTCGGCCTGCCCCGTAATGCCAAGCGGCAATATGGTGAACAGGGTGATCCACCAGGCGATCAGATAAACGACCAGGCCGGTCACGAAATTCATTCCCTCGCCGGGGCGGACCAACTGGAAAAGCCAGGCCAGTGCAGCCACCGCCACGATGGCGATCTGGACGATACGGACCGGGGTCATGCCGGCTCCTGCATCAGTTCGATCAGGACTCCATGGGTGTCTTTCGGGTGAATAAAGATGACCGGCACACCATGGGCACCGGTATAAGGTTCTCCTGTGCCCAGAACGGTGGCGCCCCGTGCGCGCATGGCATCCCGCGCAGCGAATATATCGGCGACCTCGAAACACAGATGATGCTGTCCGCCTTTCGGATTCTTTTCCAGAAATCTGTTGACCGGGCTTTCCGGACCGAGCGGCTGCAGCAATTCCAGCTCGGTGTTGCCGGTGTCGACAAAACAGACTTTCACGCCGAGTTCCGGAAAGTCCTTGACCGCCGTCAGCCTGTCGAGGCCGTAAAGCGCGGCATAGGTGTCACGCGTCTCCGCAATATCCGGTGTGGCAATGCCGATGTGATTGAGACGTCCGACTTTCATTTCAACGCTCCTCAGGCTGTGAGCACCATTATATCAACCTGGGGCTTCTTGCCCCAGATGCGGTTGAGCTCGCCGCGCACAGCCCGGCGCACCATTTCCTCAACCTGCGCCTCGTCACGGCGAGCCCGGTGTTTGAGCCGGTCAAAGGCGGATTCGGCCGTGTCGGCGATCAGGTCATACCAATGGTCTTCGGTCAGTTCACGCGTTTCCGGAAGCCCCAGCACACGCACATCCGGTCCGGAAACCAGACCACCCTGCCCGTCTATCACCATGGCCACGGTGACATGGCCGGCAAAAGCCATGGAGCGGCGCTCGCGAATGCCTGATCCCTCAGCCTCGCTGAGCAGATTGCCATCCATGTAGAGGCGGCCCGATTTGACCTCGTCGACAACGCTCGCCCCGTCTTTTGTGATGCGGATCATGTCGCCATTGCGGCCCGGCAGGGCATGCGGCACCTGAAGCGATTTGGCAAAGGCGGCGTGCTCGACAAGATGCCGGCGTTCGCCGTGCACCGGAATGGCAATGCGCGGCTTGACCCAGGCATACATCTGCCGCAGCTCGTCACGGCAAGGATGGCCGGATACGTGAATGTGGCGATCACGTTCGGTGATGATCTCGACGCCGCGCTCGGCCAGCCGGTTCTGCAACTCGAAAATGCCAGCCTCATTCCCCGGAATGACACGCGAGGAGAAAATCACCGTGTCTCCGGTGGTGAGGTTGATGGCGCGGTGATCGCCCCGCGCAACACGCGACAGGGCCGCGCGTGGTTCGCCCTGGCTGCCAGTGCAGAGATAGAGGATTTTCTCTGCCGGAAACGCAGCAGCATCATCTTCATCAATGAAGGGTTTGGCGTCCTTCAACAGGCCCACGGCCTTCGCTGCGGCCGCCATTCGGTGCATGGACCGGCCGGCCAGGCAGACGCGGCGGCCATTGGCCTCGGCCGCCACAATCGCCGATTCCATGCGCGCGACATTGGAAGCAAAGGAGGCGATCGCGACACGGCCTTTCAGTTCCCCGACCAGTTCGATCAGATTCTTGCGGACCCCGGCCTCCGAACCGGATTCGCCCTTTGTGAACACATTGGTGCTGTCGCACACCATCGCCAGCACACCCTCTTCGCCCAGGGCGGTGAGCGCGCTGACATCTGTGACCTCGCCGATCTGCGGGTCGCTATCTATCTTCCAGTCACCGGTATGCAGGATCAGGCCTTCCGGCGTGCGGATGGCCAGGCCGTTGGGCTCGGGGATGGAGTGGGTCAGTGTCACGAAACTGATGTCGAACGGGCCGAGTTTGATCTGCCCGTCCAGCGGGACGACATTAACGATGGCTTCCTTTTCAAGCCCCTTTTCCTTGAGCCGGTCCACCATCAGCCATGCCGTGAACGGCGTGGCGTAGATGGGACAGCGGAATCGCTCCCAGAGATGGGCTACCGCGCCCATATGGTCTTCATGGGCATGGGTCAGGACGATCGCCAGCAGGTCGTGGGCGCGTTCCTCGATGAAATCGGGATCCGGCATGATGAGATCGATTCCCGGCGTCGACAGATCACCGAAAGTGACACCGCAATCGACCATGATCCATTTGCGGTTCTCTTCCGGCCCATAGCCGTAGAGATTCAGATTCATGCCGATTTCACCGGACCCGCCGAGGGGCAGGAAATAAAGCCCGCCAGTTTCTGCCATCAGTCCGCTCCGCCGCCATTGAGACGCCAGACTTCCAGCAATCCGCAAATCGTAATATCTGAATCAAAGTGATCGATTGATGACACCGCGCCTTCAAACAGTGAGGCCACGCCGCCCGTGGCAATCACTGTCAGGTCTTCGGGATATTCCACCCGCGTGCGCCGTACCAGGCCGTCGATCAGCTCGACATAGCCCCAGAAAACACCCGACTGCATGGCCGACACGGTATCCTTGCCGATGACCTTTTCGGGCTGGCGGATTTCGATACGGGGCAGGCGCGCCGCTGCTTCATGCAGCGCCTTCATCGACAGGTTGACGCCTGGCGCAATGATGCCGCCTTCAAATGCGCCATCGCTGGAAACGACATCGAAGGTCGTCGCCGTACCGGAATCAATGAGCAGCAAGGCCCCGTCATATTTCATGCGGGCACCGAGCGCATTCACCAGCCGGTCTGCACCGGCTTCCTGCGGGCGTGGCAGGCGGACCTGAACGCCGAGTTCGACATTGGGCTCGCCAATGATCAGCGGTTCGGCATTAAGATAGCGCCGTGACAGATTGCGCAGATTGAACAGGGCTTGCGGCACCACGGTCGAGATGACGCAGGCGGATATATCGCCGAATGACAACCCGTTCATTTCCATGATCTGGCTGAGCCAGACGGCATGCTCGTCCGCCGTGCGGGTGGAGTGGGTCGCGGTGCGCCATTGCGCGCGCCATCCCTCGCCGTCATGGACGGCGAAGAGCGTGTTGGTATTGCCGCAATCGATTGCAAGAAACATGAAAAGCGGTCTAGCCCAAAGCCCCGGGGAAAAATACGTCTCCCGCTGAAATAAGCCGTCTTTGCCCGCCGGCGAGTTCCAGTATCAGCGATCCATCCGCCGCGAGATCGGTAAAAACACCTTCCAGCGTTTCCTTGTCCAGGCGTGCGAGGCAGCGCTGACCCACGCCATGGGCGCGCGCCAGCCAGGCGTCCCGGATGGGTGCAAACCCTTCCCTCGCCCAGACGCCGCGCCAGTGTTCGAATCGGTCGACTAGGTGATCCAGCGCTGTTGCAGCGTCGAGACCAGATCCGAGCTGTGCCAGGCTGACGGCCGGGGTTTCGGGAATGTCGGGTGCCGCCATGACATTGATGCCGATGCCAATGACAAGCTGAACGACCTGTCCCGGCGCATCGGCGGATTCCAGCAGAATGCCGCAGACCTTCTGACCCTCGATCAGTACATCGTTCGGCCATTTCACCTTTACCGTTCGACCGGTCAGGGCCGCCTGGCAGACGTCTGACGCGGCCAGCGCCGCCGCAAAAGAGAGCTGGGCGGCCTCACCGGGCGTACATTTGAGCGAATAGAGGCCGGAGCAGTAAAGATTGCGGCTCAGATCCGCCCATGCCCGGCCCCGTCGGCCACGGCCAGAGGTCTGCCGGCGGGCGGCAATCCACAATGGACCGATCTCCCCGGCCCTGAAACGGCGGCGGGCTTCATCATTGGTCGAATCCGTTTCGTCCAGCCATTCGGTCCGGACACCCGATGCCGTCATCTAGAGCGGTCCGAAGCCGGCATTCTGCGCCAGATAGAACAGGACCGGCGCAACGATCACCAGAGCCGCCGTGGCAATCCCTGCCACATTGGTGATCACGGCTGTTGCCGCGGATGGACCGACAAAGGTCACGACCGGATCGGAGAACCACATCACCCGCACAATGCGCAGATAATAATAGGCGGACACGACCGAGAACAGGACAAGGGCAATCGGCAGGAAGACAAGGCCGGCCTGCAGCGCGGCATAGAGGATGAAGAGCTTTCCGAAGAAGCCGACCAGGAAAGGCAGGCCACCGATGGAGAACATGGCACCGGTCATTGTCCAGGCCAGCCCCGGGCGCGATTGTGCAAGGCCCGCCAGATCCTCGATCTGCTCGACCATGCCTTCGCTGGTCCGCATGGAAAGGATCACACCGAAAGCCGCAACCAGGCCGATAATGTA
>WGNH01000013.1 GCA_016124665.1 Alphaproteobacteria bacterium
CCGAAACAGGACGCGCCCTGCACGGCCCCGACCACGATCGGCCCCGGATCCTTGACGAATTCGTCCCAGACGAGTTTGGACCTGGCAGCGTGATCGACATGACAGACGGACTGGGTGTGGCCGCCATGCGGGCCAAGCCCCTCGATCTCATCAAAGGCCAGTTCCGGCCCCGTGGCGATGACCAGATAGTCGTAATTCACCGTTTCGCCATTCTCCAGGAGAACAGCGTTCTGCTCAGGCTGAACCTTTTTTGCGGCTGCGTGGATGAAATCAATGTTCTTTTTCGCGAACATCGGCGCGAGCTCGACCTTGATGGCATCCGGCTTTCGCCAGTCAACCGCCACCCAGGGATTGGACGGGGTGAAATGGAAGGTCGGTGAATCACTGATCACCGTGACCCTGTCTTCCTTGCGCAGGACCTTGCGGGCCTCCAGCGCCATCGGGACGCCGCCAAGACCGGCTCCGAGAACAACGATATGTGCCATGATTTCCTCCCGTTCAGCCGGGTCAACCGGCCTGTATATTATCTCGTCACTGCGTCTACGGCGCTGCAGAATTCCGCTTTGAGATGCGACAGCAGGCCGAAGCAGCGCGGGTCTGCGATGGAATAGAAGACCTGCAGCCCGTCTTTCCGGCCGCGGACCAGCCCATCTTGACGCATCTTCGCCAGATGCTGGGACATGGCCGATTGGGACAGATTCGCAATCGTTGTCAGTTCGGCAACCGTGGCCTCTCCCATGGCCAGCCGGCACAGGATCAAAAGGCGCTTTTCATTCGCAATAAGCTTCAGGAATCCAGCAGCTTCGCCAGCCTGCGCCTGCAATTCACGGATTGATGGGTCGACGATTGCGTTCATCTGCCTTCTTTCATTAGTTGACACTAAAATAGTTTTTACTAAATTAGATGTCAATTATATAGTTCTGGAAACGGAGAAACCCATGTCTGCGCAGGAAATCAGCCCGAAGGACGCGGCCGAAGCTCTGAAAAAGGGCGAAGCGATTCTGATTGATGTGCGCGAGCCGGCGGAGTTTGCCGCCGAACGCATTCACGGTGCCCTGCTCCACCCGCTTTCGACTTTCGATCCGAGGGCCTTGCCCATTGACGCCTCACGCGAGGTCATCCTCCATTGTGGCTCGGCCAAACGTTCCGGTGATGCGCTGGCCCGGTGTGCGCAAGCCGGTGTGCCCATTACCAGACACATGGCGTCCGGCCTCATGGGCTGGAAGTCCGCCGGCCTGCCGACTGTTGCCGTTGATCCCGCCACCGGCCGCCTGGTCGATCCGCAGAAAGGCTGAGACTCATGTTCACCCCCCTCCTCCTTGCCCTTCTCCAGGCCACATCGGTGGAAACCCACACGGTCCGGCCCAGCGCCGTGACCGACGAAAAAGCCGTGTTCGCCACCGTTGAAAGCGTGGATGTGGTCAGCGCCCGAGCCCGCATTGGCGGGGTGATCGGCGAGTTGCGCGTGGACGAAGGTGATGCGGTGTCCGCGGGTGATGTGATTGCCGTTGTTGTCGATGACCGCCTGGCCCCCCAGATTGGTGCGGTCAATTCAACAGCCGCCGCCTTCAGCGCCCAGCTGGATCAGGCCCGCTCGGACCTGACCCGGGCGCAGGACCTGTTTGACCGCGGGATCTTTCCGCAAGCCCGCCTTGATGAAGCCCAGACGGCGGTGGATGTCCTGGAAAACCAGCTTGCCTCGGCGCGGCAGGAACGCGCCGTTCTGGTGCAGCAATCGCGTGAAGGCGATGTGCTGGCCCCTATGACAGGCCGCGTGCTCGACGTGCCAGTCACAACAGGCACTGTTGTGCTGCCCGGCGAAAACATCGCGCAGATTGCCTCGGACCTTTATGTCCTGCGTCTAATGCTGCCCGAACGCCATGCACGCTCCATTTCCGAAGGTGACCCCATCCGTGTCGATGGTGCCGCGCTGACCGGCAATGTGTCGCCCACAGGCTTTATCCGGCAGGTCTATCCGCGTATCCAGGATGGCCGCGTCATGGCCGACGCCGTGGTGGAAGGGCTGGGCGATTTCTTCGTCGGCGAGCGTGTCAGGGTGCTGATCGCCGTCGATGAGCGGGACACGATTTTCATTCCTGCAGCCTTTATCGATACCCGATACGGGGTTGATTATGTGCGCGTCCAGTCAGCAGACGAAGCTCCGCATGACGTCGTGGTCCAGCGTGGTGAGACGCGTGGCGATGCGGTTGAAATTCTCTCCGGCGTATCCGCCGGTGACGTGCTGGTGCAGCCATGAAGCTGGGCATTTCCGGAAACCTGACGCGGGCCTTTATCAATTCGCCGCTGTCGCCGCTGATCCTGCTGGCGTCGCTGGCCGTCGGCCTGATTGCGCTGATGACTATTCCGCGGGAGGAAGAACCCCAGATTTCGGTGCCCATGGTGGATGTGATGGTGCGCGCCGAAGGCTTGCGCGCGCCGGATGCCGTCGAACTGATCACCGAGCCGCTGGAAGCCATTATCGGCTCCATCCGGGATGTCGAACATATTTATTCGCAGACCGAAGACGATCAGGTGATGGTCACCGCCCGCTTTGAAGTCGGTACGGATTTCGATGATGCCATCTTGCGGGTGCATGAAGAAATCCGCGCCAATTATGCGCAAATGCCGCTGGGCATTCCCGAACCCCTGATCGCCGGGCGCGGCATCAGTGACGTGGCTATCGTCTCTCTCACTCTCTCACCCTCACCGGAAACGGCGGAGCGCTGGAACGACAATGCGATCTTCAATGTGGCGGAGGAATTGCGGTCCGCGCTGATGAATGTCGAGGATGTCGGCCAGACCTATATAGTGGGCGGGCGCGCCGACCAGATCCGGATCGAGCCCGATCCCGAACGCCTGTCGCAATATGGCGTGACCCTGCAACAGCTGGCGGGACGTCTGGCCGAGGCCAATCGCTCCTTCCCTGCAGGCAGTGTCACCGCACTTGATGAGACCCGCACCATCGCCGCCGGGCAAACCCTGCAGGACGGGCCGGATATCGGCCTGCTCCTGCTGACCACGCGCGATGGCCGCCCGGTCTATGTTCGCGATGTGGCGGATGTGGTTGTCGGTGCCGCACCGGCCGATGCGCGTGCCTGGAATCTGACCCGCGAGGGCCATGAAGGCGGCTGGACGCGGACCCCGGCTGTCACGCTCGCCATCGCCAAGCGGGAGGGCGCAAATGCGGTAGTCGTGTCGGAGCATATCCTCGAGCGGCTCGAACTCCTGCGCGGCGATCTCATCCCGGATGATCTGGTCGTCACCATCACCCGAAATTATGGCGAGACCGCCAACGAAAAAGCCAACGAGCTGCTCTTCCATCTCGGACTGGCAACGATCTCCATCGTCTTGCTGGTGACCTTCGTGATCGGCTGGCGCGAAGGCCTGGTGGTGCTCGTCGTCATCCCGACCACCATCCTCTTGACCCTGTTTGCTTCAAATCTGATGGGATTCACGATCAACCGGGTGTCGCTGTTTGCCCTGATTTTCTCGATCGGCATTCTGGTCGATGACGCCATCGTCGTGATCGAGAATATTGCGCGGCACTGGGCCATGGATTCCGGGAAGTCACGCGTTCAGTCGGCGATTGAAGCCGTCGCAGAAGTCGGCAATCCGACCATTGTCGCCACGCTGACTGTGGTGGCGGCGCTCTTGCCCATGCTGTTCGTGTCCGGCCTGATGGGGCCGTATATGGCCCCGAT
This sequence comes from Alphaproteobacteria bacterium, assembly GCA_016124665.1. GTDB lineage: Bacteria > Pseudomonadota > Alphaproteobacteria > Caulobacterales > Maricaulaceae > Hyphobacterium. The sequence goes on from WGNH01000013.1 coordinate 3,702, forward strand.
CCCGATCAACGCATCGGCCGCCATGATCTTCTCCTTCTTTGTGGCCGTCATCCTGACGCCCTGGCTGATGAAAGTGATCGCCGGCCGCCGCAAGCATGCGGGCGGTCATGCGGCACATGAAAGCGAAGGTGTGCTCGGACGATGGTATCGCCGCGTTGCCAATCCGGTCATCAAGTCCCGCAAGAGTGCCTGGACGTTGCTGGTCATTGTGGGGATTCTGACCGCGCTTTCCATGACGCTGTTCTTCACCCGCACCGTCACGGTCAAACTGCTGCCGTTTGACAACAAGTCGGAATTCCAGGTCGTTGTGGACCTGCCCGAGGGCGCGACGCTGGAACGCACCGAGCGGGTGCTGATGGAAGCCGCCGAGCGTTTGTCCGCCCTGCCCGAGGCCACCACAATCCAAGCCTATGCCGGGACGGCGGCGCCATTCAATTTCAACGGTCTGGTCCGGCATTACTATCTGCGGGCCCGGCCGGAACTGGGCGATCTTCAGGTCAATCTGGAAGCCAAGCATCACCGTGACCGCTCCTCTCACGAGATTGCGCTGGAAGCCCGCGAACTGCTGGCGGATCTGGATGTGCCGGAAGGCACGGTGATCCGCGTCGCGGAAATTCCGCCGGGTCCGCCCGTGCTTGCCACGCTGCTCGCGGAAATCTACGGACCGGATGCCGATACCCGCCGGGCCGTGGCCAGCGAGGTGCGCGCCGCCTTCAATGACGTGCCCTATATCGTCGATATCGACGACAGTTTCGGCACGCCGCGGCCGCGCCTGCGTATCGCGATTGATCAGGAAAGCCTGGAATTCTTCCGGGTTCAGCAATCGGATGTCTATGACACGATCCGCGCGCTTTTTGAGGGTATGCCTGTGGGCTATTCCCATCGCGGTGAGGGCCGCAATCCGGTCGAGATAACGGTGCAATTGCCCGATAGCGGCCTGAACTGGAGCGAGCGGCTGGCGTCCACGCCGGTGCCGGCCAACACCCTGCCCGGATCCCGCGAGATTGCCGAGCTGGGCGATGTCGTCACGGTGACCGAAGAGGCCGGCTCATACCCGATTTTCCGCCGCAATGGCCGCTATGCCGAAATGGTGATGGGGGAACTGGCCGGAGATTACGAAGCGCCGATCTATGGTATGATGGCAGTAGCTGACGCGCTGGAAAACCGCGAATGGTCAGACGATATTCCCCAGCCGGTTATCCGCCTCTATGGCCAACCCGAGAGCGATGCGGGTGTCACCCTGCTCTGGGACGGGGAATGGGAAATCACCTATGTCACTTTCCGCGACATGGGGGCCGCTTTCATGGTCGCCCTGTTGGGCATCTATGTGCTGGTCGTCGCCCAGTTCGGATCGTTCCGGGTGCCACTGATCATCCTGACGCCTATCCCGCTGACCTTTATCGGCATCATTTTCGGACACTGGATTTTCGGGGCCGCCTTTACCGCCACCTCGATGATCGGATTTATCGCGCTGGCCGGAATTATCGTCCGCAACTCCATTCTGCTGGTCGATTTCATCCGCCATGGGGCAGAGGCGGGTGAGCCCTTGCGCGATACGCTGCTGCGCGCCGGGGCGATCCGGTTCAAACCGATCCTGCTGACCGCCCTTGCCGCCATGATCGGTGCATCGGTCATCCTGACCGACCCGATATTCCAGGGCCTGGCGATATCGCTCCTCTTCGGCCTTGCGTCCTCTACCCTTCTTACCGTGCTCGTCATTCCCGCGATCTATGTGATCTTCAAGGATGCCGATGCCCCTTACACCCCGAAGACGGCCGAACCGGCCGCTTCAAACCCCCAAGGAGACTGACATGACTATTGGCAGAGCTGTGACCCTTTTTGCCGGCATCATGGTGCTGGTGTCGCTGGGACTGGCCTGGGCGTTCAGCCCCTACTGGCTGGCGCTGACGGCCTTCGTCGGCGTGAATCTGGTTCAATCCAGCTTCACCGGCTTCTGCCCGGCCGCGATGATTTTCAAGGCGATGGGCCTGAAAGAAGGCGGGGCGTTCAGCTAGCCTTCCGACATGATCTGCTGACGGGCGTCGGCGAGGAGCTGATCCATCTTCGTCCGGATGACGTGTTCGGAAACGTCGACGTCCGCCGCATCCAGATCGCCCTTGACCTTGCGATAGACGTCCTCATGGCCGGCTTCCTCGAAGTCGGACTTGACGACTTCCTTGGCGTAATTGCTCGCGTCTTCACCGGTCTTGCCAAGCTGTTCGGCAACCCAGAGTCCCAGAAGCTTGTTACGGCGGACAGTCGCCTTGAACTCCAGTTCCTGATCATGCGCGAACCGGCCTTCAAGTCCTTTTTCGCGATCGTCCATTCCGCTCATGCTGTGCTCCTTCGGCAGGCAGATATTACTGCTCCTCCGTTAGCTTGAGACGGTCCGTAAATCAATCATTCGCGGCGGCGCACATGACCGCATTGCAGCCCGGCCCTGCGCGGAGTAAGTATGGGCTCTCTCAAGCGGCCCTGCGGATCGATTCGGGGCCGTTTGCTTTTTCGGACCATTGGTCCCGCGCATGGAGCAAGGCGATGGCACGCCGCAAGATGATCTACGAAGGCAAGGCGAAAATCCTTTACGAAGGACCGGAGCCGGGCACGCTTGTGCAGTATTTCAAGGACGATGCGACCGCTTTCAACAATCAGAAAAAAGCCACGCTGGAAGGCAAGGGCGTTCTGAATAACCGGATCAGCGAATTCATCATGATCGGTTTGATGCGGGCGGGTATCCCGACGCATTTCATCCGGCGGCTCAATATGCGCGAACAACTGGTGCGCCAGGTCGAGATTATTCCGCTGGAAGTGATCGTCCGCAATGTCGCTGCGGGCTCTCTGTGCACACGGCTGGGCATCGAGGAGGGCTCTCCCCTGCCCCGCTCGATCATCGAATACTGTTACAAGAATGATGCGCTGGGCGACCCGCTGGTGACAGAAGATCACATCACGGCGTTCAACTGGGCCAGCCCGCAGGATCTTGACGACATCATCGCTCTGACCGTGCGGATCAATGACTATCTGACCGGCATGTTCGCCGCGGTCGGCATTCAGCTGATTGATTTCAAGATCGAGTTCGGCCGCCTGTTCGAAGGTGATATGATGCGGATTGTCCTGGCCGACGAGATCAGCCCGGACAGTTGCCGTCTGTGGGATATTGAAACCAACGAGAAAATGGACAAGGACCGCTTCCGCCGCGATCTGGGCAATGTCACCGAAGCCTATACTGAAGTTGCCCGCCGTCTGGGCGTTATCCGCGAATCGGGAACGGTCACCAATATCGAAGAGGTCATGAAGTGAAAGCGCGCATCCACGTTTACCTGAAGCCCGGTGTTCTGGACCCGCAGGGCGCGGCTGTCGCCGGGGCTCTGAAAAATCTCGGCTTTGACGAAGTCGAGAATGCGCGTCAGGGCAAGCTGATCGAGCTGGACCTTGCCGGCGATGACACTGAAGCCGCGAAGGCCCGCGTCGAAGACATGTGTAAGAAATTGCTGGCCAATCCGGTTATCGAGAACTTCTCGATCGAGATGGTCTGAGGGCTGCGCGTCTTCATTATTGGCAAAGATTGTCAATCTCTGCCATAATTGCGCTTCATCAAAGGAGCGCATTATGGCGACCATGAACATTTCCCTTCCCGATGGCTTGAAGGCGTTTGTCGAACAACAGGCGGGCAATGGCCGCTTCGCCAATGTCAGCGATTATGTCCGCGACCTGATCCGCCGCGAACAGGAGCGTGCGGCCCAGCAAAAAGAGCTGGAGCGCCTGATCCAGGAAGGCATCGACAGCGGTGTGAGCGACAAGACGCCTGAACAAGTCGTGGCGGAGGCCCGCCAGGAAGCGATTGATCTTGGCTATCCGGACTGAACTCAGCACCCGCGCAGCACGGGAGCTGCGTCTCATCTATCTGGAGAGTGCGCGATTGTTTGGCCGGCAACAGGCCGATATTTACATCAACTCCCGGCTTGGAACGATGACCGCGCTGGGTAACTTTCCAGAGAGTGGCCGCGCCTTGAATACCTCCGGTGACGTGCGCGTGGCTCCTAGCGGCTCGCATCGTTTAATCTACAAAATCGAGAGCAGATGTGTCCGTGTGTTGCGGATTGTGCACAACCGGCAACTTCTGCCGGAAATATGAATATGATCCCGCATCTCTGCTGATTCCCGGGGCTCGCTTTTGGTGAGCCGCATTGCTAAAGGCTGCGCCCATGAAATCCGCTGTCATTGTCTTTCCCGGTTCCAATTGTGATCGCGATGCCGCCATGGCGATCCAGAAGGTCACGGGCACCGCGCCGGCCATGGTCTGGCATCAGGAAACCACCCTGCCCGACGGCACGGAATTCGTGATGCTGCCAGGCGGGTTTTCCTATGGCGATTATCTGCGCTGCGGTGCGATGGCGGGGGTCTCGCACATCATCCCCGCTGTGAAGGCCCATGCCGAAGCTGGCAGGCCTGTGCTGGGCGTCTGTAACGGCTTCCAGATCCTGATCGAGACCGGGCTCCTGCCCGGCGCGCTGATGCGCAATGCCAGCCTGCACTTTGTCTGCGAGAAATCACCACTTCGTGTGGAGAATGCCAATACGCGCTTTACCAGCGGCTATGCAACCAATCGCGATGTGGTGATCCCGATCGCCCACCATGACGGCAATTTTTTTGCAGATGACGCAACTCTGGACCGGCTGGAAAGCGAAGGCCAGGTCGTGTTCCGCTATGCGCGCAATCCGAATGGTTCGGCGCGCGACATTGCCGGCATCACCAATGAGCGCGGCAATGTGATGGGCATGATGCCCCACCCGGAACGCGCCATCGACGCCGATCATGGCGGTACGGACGGCCTCGCTGTCTTTGAAAGCCTGCTGGGGAGTGCGTGAGATGAGCCAATACGCTGAAGGCATTACCCCCGAGATTGCGGCTTCGCACTTGCCCGCGGACGAATATGACAAGGCCGTGGAGATTCTCGGCCGGGCGCCGAATCTGGTTGAGCTCGGCATTTTCTCGGTCATGTGGTCCGAGCATTGTTCCTACAAGTCATCCCGAATCCATCTGAAGAAGTTTCCGACCGCCGGCGAGAAGGTGATCCAGGGACCGGGCGAGAATGCCGGTGTCGTGGATATCGGCGATGGCCAAGCCTGTATCTTCAAGATGGAGAGCCACAACCACCCTTCCTATATCGAGCCCTATCAGGGCGCGGCGACGGGCGTGGGCGGCATTCTTCGCGATGTCTTCACCATGGGCGCGCGGCCGATTGCGCTGATGAATGCGCTGCGCTTTGGCGCGCCGGAGCATCCCAAGACGCGTCAGCTGGTTTCCGGCGTCGTGGCCGGCATTGGCGGCTACGGCAATTGCGTCGGCGTGCCGACTGTCGGCGGCGAGACCAATTTTCATTCCGGCTATAACGGCAATATCCTCGTCAATGCGATGGCGGTCGGCCTCGCCGATACTGACAAGATTTTCTATGCGCGCGGCGCGGAACCGGGGCAGCCGATTGTCTATGTCGGCTCGAAGACCGGCCGGGACGGCATTCATGGCGCGACCATGGCGTCTGCCGAATTTGACGATGAGAGCGATGAAAAGCGACCGACGGTCCAGGTCGGTGACCCTTTTGTCGAGAAGAAGCTGATCGAAGCCTGCCTGGAATTGATGGAGACCGACGCCATCGCTGCTGTTCAGGACATGGGCGCGGCGGGTCTGACCTCCTCCTCCGTCGAGATGGCCGGTAAGGGCCAGGTCGGTCTATTGATGGACCTCGACAAGGTGCCCCAGCGCGAATCCGGCATGACGGCCTATGAGATGATGCTGTCGGAAAGCCAGGAGCGCATGCTCTTCATCCTGAAGCCGGGTAAGGAGCACATCGCCGAGGCCATTTTCCGGAAGTGGGAGCTGGATGTCGCGACGATTGGCCGGACCACGGAAACTGGCCGCATGGTGTTGATGCACAAAAATTCCATCGTTTGTGATATTCCGCTCGATCCTCTGGCCGAGGATGCCCCCCTGTATGAGCGTCCGTGGAAGCGGGCCCAGCCGGAACCGGCCATATTCGCGGACGAGCTTTCCCAACCGAAAGATTATGCTGAAGCCATTCTGACGATGATGGTTTCGCCTGACCTGTCTTCAAAGGCGTGGATCTGGAAGCAGTATGACCGCCACGTCATGGCCGACACGGCTGCCAGCTCCGAAGATCCGGCGGACGCCGCAATCGTGCGCGTCCATGGCACCAACAAGGCGATTGCCATCACCACCGATTGCACGCCGCGCTATTGCGAGAACCATCCGATCGAGGGTGGCAAACAGGCCGTCGCTGAAGCCTGGCGGAATCTGACAGCGGTGGGTGCCGACCCGATTGCCATCACGGACTGCATGAATTTCGGCAATCCGGAAAAAGAACACATCATGGGGCAGTTCGCCGAATGTGTGGAAGGCATGTCGGAAGCCTGCCGTGTCCTCAACTTCCCGGTCGTGTCGGGTAATGTGTCGCTCTACAACGAGACCAATGGTTTCGCGATTCCGCCGACCCCGGCTGTGGGCGGCGTCGGCCTGATCCCGGATATCTCAAAGCGCATGGGTTATGGCTGTGTCGCGGCGGGCGACATCCTGATGGTCGTCGGCGACACTGAAGGTCATCTCGGTGCCTCCATCTATTTGCGCGTCATCGAGAACCGCGAGGACGGCGCCCCGCCGCCCGTCGATCTGCATGCTGAAAAGCGCCATGGTGATTTCGTTCGTACGCAAATCCGTGCCGGTCATATCAAGGCCTGCCACGACCTGTCAGACGGTGGTCTGGGCGCAGCCGCATCGGAAATGGCGATGGCGTCAGGTACCGGGCTCAATCTGGTGCATGAAGGCGATCTGCCGCTGCATGGCTGGCTCTTCGGCGAGGATCAGGCGCGCTATCTGCTGGCGGTCGATGAAGCTGCGGTAAAAGATATGCGCATGGCGGCCAAGGCCGCGGGCGTACCCTTGCACGTTATCGGCATTGCCGGCGGGGAAGCCCTGACCATCAATGGCACGATCGAGGTCTCCATTTCAGACCTCAAGGCCGTAAGCGAGAGCTTCATGCCGACCCTGATGGGTGAAGCGGAATAGCCGAACAACTCTGCGTCATGGCCCGGTTTATCCGGGCCATCTCGAGATCACCCGAATCCGTGCCGGCGCGGTCGGGTGATGACGGTTTGTTTTTTTGCCGGACTATTCCATGCCCGGCTTCATGAAACGTCCGTCTTCGCCGACACGGGCTTCCTCCACCGCAGGCAATGCTGCCCGGTGTTCGGCCAGTTCTGCGGCAATCACGTCCAGCCGTTCGTCAAAATAAACGACCGCGTTCAGCACAGTTTGTGCGTTACCGAGGAAAAAGTCCTGCTGGACCACTTCGAACTCGTCCGTCGGCTGGTGATAATGCTCGTGAAAATCGACGCCATAGTAGATCCAGGGAATGCCTGCATCGTGAAACGCAGCATGGTCGGATGAATAGGTCCAGTCGCCGCCCGGGCCCCATTCCGGGCTGTCATAGCCCTGGATGAGCTGGACCGGCTCGGCGACCTCTATCGCGTCGATATGCTCGCGCAGGAACGGAAAGTGAAACGCGCCGGCCGCCGGGAGCTCGTTTTCTGCATTGATGGCCAGCATGTCGAGATTGATGTTGAGGACAACCCGGTCCGGGTTCACTGGCAAATCGGCGACCAGCGCCCGCGCGCCATTCAGTCCGTTTTCCTCGGCATCCAGCGCTGCGAAAATGACCATGTTTACTGGCGGATGGTCGCGCAGGACCTCCGCAATGGCCAGCATCGCCGCCACGCCGGAGGCATTGTCATCCGCTCCATTGCAGATCTGACCGCCGCAATTTCCGAGGTGATCGTAGTGGGCAGTCATGACCAGAACCGGCCCTTCACCATCATCATATCCATGATAGCCGATCATATTGATACCGTTCAGCTGTTCAGCGGACCGGCGGGGAGTGTAGGTGAAGGCCTGCTCGAATGTCTCCCCGATCGCGACAAGCCCCGCCATGAAGTAACGTTCCGCGATATAGGCGCGCGCATCGGCAGCGCCTTGCGTGCCGGTGCGGCGGCCATCCATCTCGTCTGTGGTCAGAATGCGCAGATCAATAAGCGCCTGTTCGGCATTGATGTCCTGCGCGAGGGCCGGAAGGGACAAGACTGCAGCGGCAATGAGGCTGGTCAGGACAATTCGCATGAATGAGGCACTCCAAAGGCATGGCGGAATTCTGCTAAAGGTCTATACAAATGACTTCCTTACCGCCACATACGATTCTGTCATGCCGATGAAAGCCGATGATATCAGCCGTCTGATCAAGGACGGGATTGAAGGAGCCGAGGTCGAGATTGCCGATCTCGCCGGAGACGGGGATCATTATGAAGCCATCGTCACCGCCGAGGCTTTCCGCGGATTGCCGCGTATCAGGCAACACCAGATGGTCTATGCCGCACTTGGCGGTCGGATGGGGGGCGAACTGCACGCCTTGAAGCTGAAAACGCAGGCGCCGTGACGCTGGACATCTCACAGATTTCGCGGCTGGGATTTGGCGTGTCCGGTCCCCATGGCAGCCATTTTTTCTGGAAACGGCAAACGATCAGACTGATCCGGGAAGCCGTTGAGCTGGGCGTTACCGTTTTTGATACGGCCCCCTTCTATCGCGACGATCTTGCCGGATTGCAGGACAGTTTGGCCGAGCTCCGGCTGGGACAGGCGATCCGTTCGTCCGAAAGAGAGCGTCTTATCCTGACGACCAAGATCGGTGCGAAGTCTCTTGCGAAACAAGACTTTTCTCCGCAAGCCATCGAAGACTCGTTGAATGCGAGCCTGCAGAGATTGGCAACAGATTATGTCGATGTCCTGTTTGTACAGGGCGTGGCACGATATACTTGGACCGACCCGCAAATCACGAAACTCGAAAATCTGGTGGCTTCCGGAAAAGTGCGGACAATTGGCCTGTCAGGCCGCGGTAGTGAACTTGACGCTGCATTTGACCGCGACATCTTCACAACCGTTATGGCACCGGTCCATGTTTCGCTTATGCCGGATGAGTTGGAACGGCTGAAGAAGTTACGGGACACCGGGCGGATTATTTTCGGGATCGAGTCCCTGTTCGGGACCATCCGGTCAACAAACCCTCAGCTATCATATGCCAGTCTGTGGTATCTTGCCCGCCGTTTGGGCCGTCATATGCGGCCGGCAAACGCGCCCGTCCTGCATGCATTGCCGGACCCGCCCGTTTCGCCTGCAGACGCATTCAAATTTGCGCTTGATGATGTCCATGCCCATTGCGTGCTGACCCTGACCACGAAATCGGCACACCTTCGTGCCAATGCACAGATGGCCGGGCTTGACGCAGGGCATGGCCGTGCCTAGCTCCTTGTGATGCCTCAAGGAGTCCGAAATGAGCGACGTACAAGCCGAAATCAACGAAATGGTCGAACAGAATGATGTTCTTCTGTTCATGAAAGGCACGCCGATTTTTCCGCAATGCGGATTTTCGTCAGTTGTCGCGGGTGTGCTCAATCATCTTGGTGTCGAGTTTGCCTCGGTGAATGTGCTGGAAGATCCGGATATCCGTGATGGCATCAAGGTCTATTCCGACTGGCCGACCATTCCCCAGCTCTACGTGAAGGGCGAATTCGTCGGCGGCTGCGACATCGTCAAGGAAATGTTCGAAGAGGGCGAGCTGCGCCCCTATCTTCAGGACAAGGGCGTTCTGAAAGCCGAGGCGTAGAGCCCATCAGCCCTGCAAAATCGGATTTGTCACCGTGACATTCGCGCCAGGGCGCGCTCCGAGCTCTTCAAATCCGAACGGGATTTCGACGCCTTCGGGTACGATAGCGCGGCAGTAATCCTCGCGAATCCGGCCAATTGTCACCCGGAATTCGCGTCCGCGCTCGCGCACATTCACCGTCAGGTCTGTTTTCTGCGTGCAGCCATTGGACGGCACACGCACCACCAGTATGTCATCGCCGACGATCCGCCAGCCATGAAGCGCAATATTATCGCTGGTGGCTTCAGCCGCTTCCTCACGGTCTCCACCCGGCATGAGGGGCAGATTCTGGACCGTCGAACAGGCGGTCAGAATGACCGGCAATAACGCGATGGCGAATAAGCGAGGTGTCATAAGGCGACTCCGGCAATTTCCTGATTCAAACTGATAAGCGTGTTTGGCCCGCCTTGCAAAGCGCAAGCCGGTGTAAATCCGGATTCCGGAAGAATTTCGCTGCCTGTGATTCGCGTTACAGGCGAAAACCGATTCATTACATGAGGCCGAGTCAAAACAGGATTCAATTCCAATGGATTGGAAGAAATACTTGATTCAATTTGGTTGGAATGAAATCCAGAATAGGTGGTTAATCATAAAGAAAGGCCGCCCTGGTGCAACACCAAAGCGGCCTTCAAACTGTATTTCGTCATATATTACGATGAATAGAACTCGACCACGAGGTTCGGTTCCATTTGCGCCGGATACGGCACCTCGGCGAATTCAGGCGTGCGCACATAAGTGGCCTTCATGCCCTTGCCATCGACTTCGATGTAATCAGGGATGTCGCGCTCCGCGCTTTCCAGCGCCTCCAGCACCAATGCCATGGACCGCGACTTTTCGCGGACTTCCACAACATCGCCCGGCTTTACGCGGTAGGACGGAATATTGACCTTCTTGCCGTTCACCTTGACATGGCCATGGTTCACGAACTGACGGGCCGCAAAAACAGTCGGCACGAATTTGGCGCGATAGACGATCGCATCCAGACGGCTTTCCAAGAGACCGATCAGCTGCTCGGCCGTGTTCCCGCGCAGGCGCTGGGCTTCGGTATAGATGCGGCGGAACTGCTTCTCGGTGATGTTGCCGTAATAGCCTTTCAGCTTCTGCTTTGCGCGCAGCTGCAGGCCGAAATCGGACAGCTTGCCCTTGCGGCGCTGACCGTGCTGGCCAGGACCATAGGGGCGGGAATTGAGAGGGGATTTGGGACGGCCCCAGAGGTTTTCACCCATGCGACGGTCAATTTTATATTTCTGCGTATGACGCTTCGACATGCTCTTCTCATTTTAGACGCGGCCCGGCAGCCTTCAGGACACGAAGACTGCGATCTCAACGGCGGTACCGCACCACCCGTAATATCGCCTGCTATCACAGGCGGAGCCGGGCTTTTACCGGGTTGCAGGGGGATGTCAACGCCATGAGGCAATGCGGGCCCTTGCCCTGACGCGCCGGGGCGCTCAATCTGGCGCGAAAACAGGGGGCATCATGCGCATTCTCGTGCTCGGCGGATACGGGCTGATCGGATCGGCCCTCACCCGCCGTTTGATCGCTGACGGCCATGAGGTGACGGGCCTGGGCCGCAATATATCTGCAGGCCAGCGCCTCATTCCCGATGCCAACTGGATCAGGGCGGATATTGCGCGCCTGACAACAGCCGGGGACTGGCGGCCGGTTCTTTCTGGTTTTGATGCCGTCGTGAATGCGTCCGGTGCCCTGCAATCGGGCGGACGCGACAATGTATCGGCGGTGCAATCGGCTGCGATCATCGCCCTCATCGAAGCCTGCGAAGAAACGGGCGTCAAACGCTTCATCCAGATTTCCGCCACCATGGCGGCGGCCGATGCAGAGACCGACTTCATGCGGACCAAGGGCGAGGCCGATGCGCGCCTGAAGGCCTCGAGCCTCGACTGGACGATATTCAGACCCGGACTGGTCATCGCTCATCCCGCTTATGGCGGTACGGCACTGTTGCGAATGCTGGCCGCTCTACCCGGGTTTGGCCTGATGGCATTCGGTGATCGCCGCATCCAGACGATTTCGCTGGATGATATCGCCCAGGCCGTTTCTCTTGCAGCCAGTTCAGAACAACTGTCCGGTGTGGAGGCCGATCTGGTTGAAGACAGCGATCAGACGCTGACGGAAATCGTTGCCGCGATCCGCAAATGGCTGGGCTGGCCGGAACATGTCTTTGTCCTGAACCTGCCGCGCTGGATGACGTCAATCGTGGTGCTGTTGGCCGACATGGCCGGATGGTTGGGCTGGCGATCTCCCTTGCGGTCAAATGCCGTTAAAGTCCTTGAGGGCGGCATTACCGGCGTTTCCACCGAGACACGCAGTGTGTTGGGGCGGCCGGCCCTGTCTCTGGCGCAAACGCTCCGGTCAATACCGGCAATACAGGCGGACCGGTGGCATGCACGGCTGAGTCTCGCCTTCCCGATCATCCTGACCGGCCTGATCGCCTTCTGGGGGCTGAGCGGCCTTATTGCCCTTGTCCGGTTTTCCGAAGCGGTGGCAGTGTTAGCGGCCAGTCCGGCCTCCGGATTTGCCGGGTCGCTCGTTGCGGGAGGAATTGCCGCCGATCTTGCCATTGCCGCAGGGCTAGCCTGGCGGAACACGTCTGCCCTGGCGGTAAAGTGTGCGATCGGACTGACCCTCGCCTATCTGGCTCTGGGCAGCTGGCTGACGCCGGAGCTATGGCTGGATCCGCTGGGCCCCTTCGTCAAATCGGCAGCGCTGATCGGGCTGCATGTCATGATTTTACCGCTGCTGGAGGAAAGATGATCTACGAATTCATCCTCCGCTGGCTGCATGTCGGCGGTGCGACGGTTCTGCTCGGAACCGGCGCAGGCATCGCTTTCTTCATGCTGATGGCGCACCGCACGAAAGATCCGGCCCTGATTGCCCATACGGCCAGCGTGGTGGTTATCGCGGATGCCCTCTTCACCGCCACAGCCGTCATCCTGCAGCCGGTGACCGGCATATTGCTGGCCTGGACGGTGGGATGGCCGCTTGGCGAAAGCTGGATCGTGCTGTCCCTGATCCTCTATGTGGTCACAGGGGCATTCTGGCTGCCAGTGGTGTGGATCCAGATGCGCTTGCGGGATCTGGCCCGCGTGGCCCATGCGGATAATGCCCCACTGTCGGCGCGCTATCACAAGCTGTTCCACATCTGGTTTGCCTGCGGGATTCCGGCTTTTCTCAGCGTTCTTGCCATTCTCTGGCTGATGATTGCCCGACCGGTGCTGTGGTAAGCCTCAATCCTCCAGCACAATCCGAGCCTTGCCGCGGCCCAAGGCCAGCGCCTTGATCGCGCCACGGAAAGTGCGGGCTTCCTGTTCGGTGAAACGGGCACGGACCAGAGCCGAGCGCAGATTATTGACCATGAGCGGCGTCTTTTCCGGCGGATGGAAAAAGCCGGCGCGGTCGAGCTCGGTTTCGAAATGCACGAAGAGGCGATCCATATCCTCCTTGGTGGCCGGATCGCTGATCGCCTCGAAATCGGAAGACACCTCATCTCCTGCCCGCCACTCATAGGCGCAACAGGCCACCGTCTGGGCGAGGTTGAGCGACCAGAATTCCCGATCCACCGGCAGGGTGATGATGGCATCGGCATCGGCGATGATCTCATTTGGCAGGCCGGCTTTTTCACCGCCGAACATGACTCCTGCCCGCTCTCCGGCTTCATGCGCCGCCCGGATTTCGGCCATGGCCTGCCGTGGGGTCAAGACGCGCTTTTCCATTCCGCGCGGCCGGGCCGTGGTTGCATAAAGGCGGGTCAGCCCGCGCATGGCGGCAGCAGCGGTGTATTCCACCTGCACCGCCGCCAGGACGGGCGAGCCGACCGCGACATTCTCCGCCTTGGGATTGGGCCAGCCATCGCGCGGATCAATCAGGCGCAAATCGCGCAGGCCGAAATTCGCCATAACGCGCGCCGCCGCGCCAATATTCTCGCCCATCTGGGGCTGGTGCAGGATGAATGCAGGGCCCGGCATCAGTCAGCCTCTTCCGATATTCGTTTCACAGTGATAACTAGCGGCCAGCTTTACCGGAAATCTCCGGTTTCCGCAGACCTTCAGCAGCATTGGATAAAGACCGACATGGCAAAGATCAAAGTCGATACACCGGTCGTCGAGCTCGATGGCGATGAAATGACCCGCATCATCTGGCAGATGATCAAGGACAAGCTCATCCTGCCCTATCTGGATATCGACCTGAAATATTACGATCTGTCGATCCAGAAGCGCGACGAAACCGATGACCAGATCACGGTCGACGCTGCCGAAGCCATCAAGCATTACGGCGTCGGCGTGAAATGCGCGACCATCACACCTGATGAGCAGCGGGTCGAGGAATTCGGCCTGAAGAAAATGTGGCGTTCACCGAACGGCACGATCCGTAACATTCTCGGCGGTGTGGTCTTCCGCGAGCCGATCGTGATTTCCAACGTGCCGCGGCTGGTGCCGGGCTGGACCCAGCCCATGGTCGTCGGCCGGCATGCTTTCGGCGATCAGTATCGCGCCACCGATTTCCTGGTCCCCGGACCGGGCAAGCTGACCATGAAATTCGAGCCCGCCGATGGCGGCGAGCCTCAAGAATATACGGTCTTTGATTTTCCGTCCGCCGGTGTGGCGATGGGCATGTATAATCTGGATGATTCCATCCGCGACTTTGCCCGTGCCAGCCTGAATTACGGCCTGCAGCGGGGCTGGCCGGTCTACCTGTCAACCAAGAACACCATCCTGAAAGCTTATGATGGCCGCTTCAAGGACCTGTTCGAGGAAATCTTCGAGGCCGAATTCAAATCCGCCTTCGAAGCCAAGGGCATTTCCTATGAACACCGTCTGATCGACGACATGGTCGCTGCGGCGATGAAATGGTCCGGCGGCTTTGTCTGGGCCTGCAAGAATTATGATGGTGACGTGCAATCCGACACTGTCGCCCAGGGCTTCGGCTCGCTCGGCCTGATGACGTCCGTGCTTATGAGCCCGGATGGCAAGACAGTGGAGGCCGAGGCGGCCCACGGCACGGTGACACGCCACTACCGCCAGCACCAGAAAGGCGAGAAAACCTCTACAAACTCCATCGCCTCGATCTTCGCCTGGACGCGCGGCCTCGAACACCGCGGCCGTATGGACGGCAATGAAGCAGTCATGGATTTTGCCAACAAGCTGGAAGACACCATCATCAAGACGGTGGAAGCCGGCTATATGACCAAGGACCTCGCCCTGCTCGTCGGTGATCAGCAAGGCTGGCTCTCGACCGAAGGCTTCCTTGAAAAAGTCGCCGAACGCTTCGAAGCGGCGATGAAGAGCTAAGGGCCGACCACCGGCTCTTTCTCAGGATCGCCGTAGATTTCTTCACGGGCGCGGGTAATCCGTGCCCGTGCGGCATCCGGCGACATCCCGAAATCCTGAAGCGCATGAACGGCGAGCTGCAAAGCGGCTTCAGCGGCTTCGTGAATGACAAAACTGGCCCCCGCTGCGATCAGCCTGTCAGCATGCTTACGATCGGTTGCACGGGCGGTGATCGGTGCATCCTTTCGGCGGCTGCGGACCGCCCTGACAACGCGTTCCGCCTTGTCCGGATCATCCACGGTGACAATGAATTGCGCCGCAGATTCCACGCCGGCCTTGACCAGCGTTTCGATGCGCCCAGCATCGCCGTAATATATCCGGATTCCATCCTTGCGGCACTGAGCAATACGCTTCGGATCGGTATCAATCGCGATGATGTCAGCATTCTCTTCGCGCAAAAGCTCGCCCAGGAGACGCCCCACACGGCCATATCCGGCAATGATCACATGACCGTCCGGTATGTCATCCGGGGCGTGATTGCGTACGCCGAGATCGCCGGGCAATAGCCGGTCGGCAAGACGGCTTCCCGCGCGGGCAATAAAAGGCGTGATGAGCATGGACAGGCCGGCCATGGCGGTTATCTGGGCCGCGACCTGCACGCCGATCACATTGGCTGCGACGGCTGCCCCGACCACGACAAAAGCAAACTCTCCCGCCGGGCCGAGCAGGGTCGCGACCTGCACGCCGACATGGCGTGGCTTTCCAAACAGTCGGGCCCCCGAATAGGCGAGTACGCCTTTTCCCAGGATCAGAGCCGAAGTGCCGCCGAGTATGACCGGCCAGCTGGCCGCCAGCTGAAGCGGATCAACCCCCATGCCGACGGTCATGAAGAAAAGTCCGATCAGAAGTCCCTTGAACGGTTCGAGATCGATCTCGATCTGGGTTTTGAATTCGGTTTCGCCCAGCAGCAGGCCCGCCAGGAAAGCCCCCAGCGCCAGAGACAATCCGGCATAGGCCGTCGCTGCTGACGCGCCCAGCACAGCCAGCAGGGTCAATGCCAGCATCATCTCCCGCCCTCCAGCAGACGCCGCCAGCTGGAAAGCCGGCCGGACCGCAAACCGGCCGACCAAACCGATAAATGCGATCGCGAAAGCGCCGCCAATCAAGGCCTGCCCGATCGCGGGCAACAAGCCGCCACCGCCAATGCCCAGAAAACCGACAAGGATAAGGATCGGGGCGACCATAATGTCCTGGAACAGCAATACGGAAAACGCCGTCCGGCCTGTGGGGGTTGCCGCTTTCCGGTCCTCTATGAGGATCTGCATGACGATGGCCGTCGATGAAAGCGCGAGGGCCAGGCCAATGACGGAAGCCGGCCCCGCCTCCAATCCCATGAACATCGCGGCCGCGCCAATCAGAGTGGCCGACAAAAGAACCTGAAACGCCCCGAGTCCGAAAACATCCTTACGCAAGGCCCACAACCGGCCGAAGGATAATTCCAGGCCGAGCATGAAGAGCAGAAAGAGGATGCCGGCTTCGCCCATTGGCTCGACCGCATGGGGATCGGAAATTGTAACGAAATGCAGCCAGGGAATGTCGTCAACCAACCGGCCCAACCCGAACGGGCCCAACAAAACGCCTGCCAGAAGAAAAGCGAGCACCGCACTCTGTTTGAGGGCACGGAAGAAAGGCGCTGCGATTCCCGCTGCGGCGAGGAATACGGCGACATCCTTTAGCCAGACTTCATTTTCCACGCTTGTCTTTCCCGCTTCTGTCCGGGGTCAAGTTTGTCAGCTCCAGCCATTAAAGGCGAGACCAAACAGGACCAGAAAAGCGATGAAAGACGCAAATGCCGTTCCGGCCAGCCACAAGAGCCAGCGAAGTCTGCGCCAGAGTACCCGGAAATCCGAGTGCTGAATAAAGACGTCCGGAATATAGGCGGTGGTATAAAAGAAATTCGCAATCAGAGCGTAGGCAAAAAGTAGAAACAGGTATTCGAAAACATCACCCCGAAGCATGTAAATACTCAATGCCAGAAGGACGAGATTAAAGGCGATGCGGCCCCGCTCCCAGAAACGCAGGGCATCTGTCGCGATTTCCCGGAATCCGATACCAGGTTCAGCCGTCATGACGACACAGCTACTTTCATGGCATCAATGGCGGCCTGTGCATTTACTCCATCCGGACCGCCGGCCTGAGCAAAATCGGGGCGGCCACCACCGCCCTTGCCGCCGACAACCGGCGCGCCAGCTTTCACCAATTCGACGGCGTTAAAGCGGCCGGTGAGATCATCGGTTACACCAACGGCCAAGGCTGCCTTGCCGTCATTCACGCCGATAAACACGGCAATGCCCGAGCCCATCTGACGCTTGGCATCATCGACCAGCCCGCGCAAATCCCTACCGCCTACGCCCTCGACCACGCGACCGGTGAAATTGACGTCACCGACTTTCTCCGGCCCGGGTGCCGCACCTGCGTCAGAGCCACCGCCCATGGCGAGTTGCTTCTTGGTATCGGCCAATTGGCGTTCAAGCTGTTTGCGTTCGTCCAGTAATGACTGAATGCGTGTCGGAACGTCCTGTGCCGGCACTTTGAGCGTATCCGCAGCGGCTTTTGCCAACCCGGCCTGCTGCTCGAGATATTGCCGTGCTGCCTCTCCGGTCAGGGCCTCGATCCGGCGGACTCCGGCCGAAACGGAGCTCTCCCCCACGATTTTGAACAGGGCGATGTCGCCGGTGCGCGCCACATGCGTCCCGCCGCACAATTCCACCGAATAGG
>WGNH01000026.1 GCA_016124665.1 Alphaproteobacteria bacterium
CACCAGCGGCGGCAGCAGGCCGCCGATTTTAGTGCAGCCCATGCGGGAAATGAGCGTAAGCCTGCCCGCCTCATTGTCCGGGTTCAGCGTTTCGATGAGTTTCAGCAGCACGTCAGGCGTCATGCTGGGGCCGACTTTCATGCCGATGGGGTTGGCGATGCCGCGCATGAATTCCACATGCGCTTCGTCCGGGGCGCGCGTGCGGTCGCCAATCCAGAGCATATGCGCCGAGCAGGCATACCATTTTTCGTCCTGTTCATTGAAGCGGGTAAGCGCCGATTCATAGCCCAGCAGCAACGCCTCGTGCGAGGAAAAGAAGCTCGCCTTGGAGAATTCCTGCACGCTGTCGAGCGACAGGCGGCACGCCCCGATAAAATCCACACATTCGTTGATGCGGGCGATAAGTTCGCCGAAACGCTTGCCCTGCGCGGAATTTTGCATAAATTCCATATTCCAGCTATTGATGTGCGAGAGCGAGGCATAGCCGCCGTCCGCCAGCGTGCGCAGGTAATTCAGCGTGGCGGCGGACTGGTGATAGGCCTTCATCAGGCGCTCAGGGTCCGGTATGCGGCCTGCCTCCTCGAATTCCATGGCATTCACCATGTCGCCGCGATAGCTCGGCAGTTCCATGCCGTCTTTTTTTTCGGTGTCGTCGGAGCGTGGCTTGGCGAACTGGCCGGCGATGCGCCCAACCTTCACCACCGGCGATCCGGCGCCATACATCAGCGCGATGGTCATTTGCAGCAATACACGGAAGAAGCTGCGCAGGTTTTCCTCGGAAAATTCGGCGAAGCTTTCCGCGCAATCACCGCCCTGCAAAAGGAATGCATTTCCCGCCGCCACATCGGCAAGCTCGGCTTTCAGGGCGCGGGCCTCGCTGGGGGTGGTAAGCGGGGGCAGGGCGCGCAGCTCGGCTTCCACCTGGGAGAGGCGCTTCTTGTCGCGGTATTCCGGCTGCTGCCGGATCGGCAGCTCGCGCCAGCTATCCTGTGTCCATTTGTCCTTACGCATCGCTTTGCAAACCTGGCGAAACCTGCTATGCAGGCAGTTCATTTAAGAGCTATCTATTTAAGGTTATTAGTAACTCATGTCCAGCACAACCGCGCAGATTATTGCCCGGAAGATGAGTTGCATTTACATACGCATTGTGCTAAAGTAAGGAATCTAAATAAAAGTAAGGAACTGGGCTGTGTCTGTTTCCACCATCACCTCTAAAGGGCAAACTACGATTCCTGCCGATATCCGTGCGTTTATGCATGTCGGCGCCGGGGATAAAATCATGTTCATTCCGCAAGAAAATGGCCATGTGCTTATGGTGCCCAAGACCCGCGATGTACGAGAGCTTTATGGCTGCCTGCCTAAGCCCAGGAAACGGGTGAATCTGGACAATGTGGATGATGCGATCGCCAAATATCTGGCGGCGGACGATGAAAGAATTAAAAAAGAGTACAACGATTGAGGGCGCTCGATACCAATGTTTTGCTGCGATATTTTATCGCAGATGATCCAAGGCAGGCTCTCGCAGCGAAGCGGCTTATTGAAACTTGTACAGCGGACAGTCCGGCTTTCATCAATACCATCGTGTTATGCGAGGTGATCTGGATATTAAAAATAAAATACGATTATGACAAATCATTGCTTGCCGGAACGCTGGAAAAAATCCTTGAAGCGGAGCAATTGCAAGTGGAGAATGCCGCCGCAGTACAAGTCGCCCTCGGCCTTTACCGTAACCACAAAGTGGATTTTACCGATGCGTTAATCGGCGTAATCAACAGGCAAAGCGGCTGTTCCAAGACAGCTACGTTCGATAAGCAAGCGGCGAAGCTTGCGGAATTCCAATTATTGTCATAAGCTTCCAGGCCTATGTCCAGCATAACCGCACAGATTGTTGACCCGGAAAACACCATCGCCTTTATGGGCATCGAGGGGGCGAACGCGGATCTCGCCTGCCGCCAGGCCTGCCCGTACATGCATACGCTGCCTTGCCCCTCGTTCGAGGACGTGTTCGAGGTGGTGGAATCCGGCAAGGCGGCGCTCGGTATGATTCCCATTGAAAACTCGCAGGCAGGGCGCGTGGCCGAAATACACCAGATACTGCCCGGAAGCGGGCTGCATATCGTCGGTGAATATTTCCAGCAGATCGAGCATTGTCTGCTGGCGCCCAAAGGCGCGACGCTCGACACGGTAAAGCATGTCTATTCGCATCCGCAGGGGCTGATGCAGTGCCGCGACAATATCCGCGGGCTTGGTTTCGTGACCCATGCCTATTCCAATACCGCGCAGGCCGCCGCCGACGTGGCGCAATGGAATGACGTAACAAAGGCCGCCATTGCCTCGCCGCTTGCCGCGCAGCTTTACGGGCTCGAGGTGCTTAAAACGCATATGCAGGACAGCGATAATAACGTCACCGTTTTCATCATGATCGCCCGTGATCCCGTAAATCCGCCGGAAGATGAATCGCATATCCTGACCAGTATTTTGTTCACCATTCGCAATATACCCTCGGCGCTTTACAAGGTAATGGGCGGGTTTGCGACGAATGGCATCAATATCGTGAAGCTGGAAAGTTATATCCCGGGCGGTATAGGGCGCGACAGCGCGCAGTTTTTCATTACGTTTGAAGGGCATCCCAACCAGCCTGCCGTGCAGCACGCCATGCAGGAGCTGGGGTTTTTCTGCAAGCAGGTGAAGGTGCTGGGCGTCTATCCCGCCGATCCTGCGCGCTTTAGCTAATGCCTTGACAGAATCGCCTAATGTAATTACAATGTGATTACAGTGGGGGCAATATGAAAATCGACATTATTTCTATCGGCAATTCCAAGGGTATTCGCCTTCCAAAGCTGCTGCTTGAGCAATACGGCCTTACGGATTGCGCGGAGCTTGAAACCACGGAAGATGCTATTATTTTGCGCCAGCCGCGCATTGCGCGCGAAGGCTGGGATGAAGCGCTTAAGAAGCTGTCTCCAAAGCGCAAGAAAGCCATGCTGGATGACGAAAGCTTCGACACTTCGTTCGACCGGAACGATTGGGAATGGTAGCGGTATCACGATTCGACGTCGTGCTCGTTCAGCTCGATCCCACGGTAGGGCGGGAAATTCAGAAGACGCGTCCCTGCATTGTCGTATCGCCGGATGTCATGAACAGGCATCTGGATACCGTGATCGTTCTGCCGATGACGACGAAAGTCAAATCCTTCCCGATGCGCCTGCCGATTACGTTTCAACACAGGAGAGGCGAGATCGCCGTGGATCAGATTCGCACCGTGTCGCTCCAGCGCATTGTAAAGAAAATAGGCAAAATCAATGAACGCAGTGCCCGCGATTTGTGCGGCAAACTGACAGAGATGTTCGAGTTTTAATTCCGCCCGATCTGCGCGTCGATCATCGCTTTGACCGGCGAATTCCCAGGTAGTGAGCCGTACAGGGCTTTCATGTCGCGCATGGCAGTTTCCGTTTCGCCGTCCTGCAATGTGCGCACGGCAAGGTAATAGCGCGCCTCCGCGTGATCCGGTTTTTGCAGAATCACCATGTTAAGGCTCTGCTTGCTATGGTCGCTGATGTTGCCATCCTCACTCATAATCATCGCCCGCGCGTAAGCCATAATCAGGTCGGGGTGGCCGTCGGAAAGCAGCACGGCCCGCTTGAATGCATCTGCCGCCGCTTTCCAATCACGCTTCATCGCATAGGCTTGCCCCAGCCTTATCTGCGATTCAAGGTTATCCTTGCCTTGCTCAACCCGCGCTGATTCCGTGAAAATCACGGCGTCCGCCTCGGCTAGCTGCTCTGTGTGCCGTTCCATGAGCGCAACGATTTCCGGCTCGCCTGCCGCGCGGTATCCGGCGAAGCTTCCTGCCAGCACAGCAATGGTAACCACGCCGCAAAATAGCCGTTGCCTGCGCACCGGCCAGAGGAGGAATGCGCAGGCTGCAAGCGCAAACAATAGCAGCATCAGGTAAGCGTTATACATGACGGGAGTTACGGAAATAGGCGAGCGCTATGCCTCCGCCCAGCAGGCACACCAGAAGCGGCCCGCCCCACAGCAAAGCGGTCGAGCGCGTAAAGGGCGGGCGCATCAGAATGCTTTCGCCATAGCGTGACTGTAAATAGGCAAGGATTTCCCCGTCCGTTTGCCCTGCGGCGATGCGTTCGCGAACGGCGCGGCGCATATCCCTGGCGACCTCTGCCTGCGATTCATTCAGCGATTCACTCTGGCAGACCGCGCAGCGTAACTGCTGAAACAGTTCGCGGGCGCGGCTTTCCTGCGCGCCGTCCGCCAGCGGCACGTCCGGCGTGAAGGCCCACGCCGCGGCGCAAAAGAAACAAAACATGCTAGCGCTGAGCAGGATTCGCATCGGGCTGACGCAGATGTTCAATCATCGGCAATATCACGCTATTCACCAGCGTATCGTCAATGGCCGCCTTGTAGTGATAGGCGATTTTGCCGTGCTTATCGAGAATCAGGGTTTCCGGCACGCCCGTTAAACCCAGCGCGGTCGTGGTTTCGCCTTTTTCATCAACGCCGATATGATGGTAAGGGTTTCCGCGTGTCCGCAGCCAGCCTGCGGCATTGTCCGGTTTATCCTTCCAGGCGATGCCAAGCATTTCCACCTTGCCGGTCTGTGCCAGGCGCATCAGCGCCGGGTGTTCGGCCAGGCATGGCTTGCACCAGGAAGCGAATACGTTCACCACCACGATTTTATTATTCCACAAGTCAGACGTAAACCGGGTTTTCCCGTCGATGGAGGGAATATCCACGTTGCCCGCGCTGTAACCGATGGAGCTGGGTTTGCGCCTCTCTTTTTCGGGGGCGCTGAAATTGCCGAAGGCAAGCGCCATGCTCACGGCAAGCAATACTATAAGCGGCAATAGCCGCACAAAACGGGAGGCCGTTTCAGGATTTTTTGGCGAAATGGGCACGCACGTCTTCCATCATGATATTAAGCTGCGCAAGCGCATCCGTATCCTGCGCATATTGTTTGGCGCGGCGGTGATAAATGGCTTGCGCGTCCTCGAGCGTGGCGGTCGGGCCGAGGCCCAGCTGTTCCATCCAGTCCGGCAGGTTCCAGTCCTGTTTTTCGCCTGATATCCCGGACACGCTGCCGCTTACCATCGGCGGCGTGAATCCGTGCATCAGCACCGGCAGCGGCGCAATGCCCCATTTTTCCATATTACGCCACTGGCGGATGGCCAGATGCAGCACATAAATATTATGCTCGATCAGCTGCCATGTATCGCAGGCGATCACATAATTATCCTGCGGGAATTTAAGCTGAAGGGAAGCGCCCGTGCGGCTGCCCACTTTCTTGCGCAGGCGCTCGACATTAGGCTGCTCCACATCGAGCGAGAGCGTGGCATTGCAGCCCAGATGCTGGATTTCCTGCTCAAGGAACCGGATGCTTTCTTCGATACTCATGGGAGGCGCCAGGTTTCTGTCCATGCGCTGATTGGCGCGCGGTGTTGCCGGTATCCATGACGGCCAGGAGAGGGGAGCGCTAAAACGTAGACTTGCCAAGGGTTTTCATCCTTCGTTGTATGATGGCGATAATGCCTCCACATGCCATTAGCACAAATCCCGCCCAAATAAAATGAATCATTGGCACATGATAGAGGCGTGCGGCGATGCGTCTTTTATCGGGCGACGCTTCACCGATAACAATATAGACGTTTCCACCGTAATAGCTATAGATAGCTGCTTCGCTGGTTTCGCCGGCCTTGTCGTGATACCGGCGGTATTCCGGGCGCAGCGCCGCTTTTTCCTCCCGGTGCCGCATGATGCTGAAATCGCCTATGACAACGTCGTGATTGGCGCGGGCTTCCGTGCGGTGGCGTTCAAACCGCACCTCATATCCGCCCACCGGCTCGATCTGGCCGGGCTCCATCCAGTGCTCGCTTTCGGTTTTCCAGGCGGCGGAGCCTGTCACACCGGCGGCGAACACGCCCGCGCCCAGATGCGCGATGGCCACCGCCAGATGCGCTTTCAGCGGTTTGCGCCACAGAAGGCGCAGGCTTGAAAACACCAGCCATCCGGCCAGCGTAAATCCGCCCGCGGCGTATAAAGGTTTTCCTTGCGTCATAATCAGCACCAGCAGGCACACGGCGACTGCCGCCATCATCGTGGGTTGCAGCTGTCTGAGCGCCAGCCGCATATCGGCGCGTCCCCACGGCGTAAACGGGGCGAGTGCGGCAAAAACAAGCGGCAGAACCATGAGCGGCAGGAAGGTATAATTAAAATAAGGCGGGCCGACGGAAACAGGGCTTCCGCCCATTGCATCGGCAAAAAGCGGGTACAGCGTTCCAAGCAGCACGCCGGCGCAGGCCGTCATCAAAAACAGGTTATTGAGGATAATAAGGCCTTCACGCGATACCGGCATTGCTGTTTGTTGCGAGGCAATCTCGCCGCCGCGCAGCCCGTAAAGCAACAGCGCGCCGCCGACGCTCAGGATGATAAAACCCAGTATGAACAGCCCCCGCGCCGGGTCGCTCGCGAAGCTATGCACCGAGGTAAGCGCGCCGGAGCGTACAAGGAATGTGCCGATCATGCTGAGCGCGAATGTCATGATGGCAAGCAGCACCACCCACTGCGCGAGCATGCCGCGTTTTTTCAGCACGAGGTTGGAATGCAGCAGGGCGGTTCCGGCGAGCCATGGCAGGAGCGAGGCATTTTCCACCGGATCCCAGAACCACCAGCCGCCCCAGCCCAGTTCACGGTACGCCCACCAGCTTCCAAGCCCGATGCCGAGCGTCAGCGCGCTCCACGCTGCCAGTATCCATGGGTGCAGAAGCGTGGCCCAGGCGGCATCCGCTCTTCTCAAAACAAGCGCCGCGACCGCCAGCGAGAACACGATGGAAAACCCGACATACCCCACATAGAGCATGGGCGGGTGGATGGCGAGGCCGACATCCTGAAGCAGGGGGTTCAGCATCTTGCCATCATGCGGCGGCGGAAACAGCCGTGAAAACGGGTTGGAAGTGGCCAACAAAAACAGGATCGTGCCGAAGCAAAGGCCCGACTGCACCGCTACTGCCATGTGAATATGCTCCTGCCGTTCGTGCCGCTGCATGGCAAGCAACGCGCCAAATGACGCAAGCACCCATATCCACAGCAGCATGGAGCCTTCATGATTGCCCCAGGCGCCGACGATTTTATAAAGCATCGGCAGGCTCAGGTTGGAATGGCTTGCCACATTCTCAACGCTGAAATCCGACTCCATGCGCAGGATGATAAGGCTTGCCAGCGCGAGCGTGATAAGCAATGCCTGAAGCCATGCGGCCTGTGGCATGATAACAGCCGTATGGCGGCGCATACCGGGCGCATAGAGATGCATGTGCTGAAGCAGCGCGACCGAAGCCGCCAGTACCAACAACATTACGCCGGCCTCGGCAATCACTGCGCGTTGCCTTCCTGCCAGCGTCCGGTCTTCTTGAGCGCGTCCACCACTTCCTTCGGCATGTAGTTTTCATCGTGCTTGGTCAGCACCCGCGTTGCGCTAAAATCCGCGCCCGCTGTCATATACCCTTCGGCCACCACACCCTGACCTTCGCGAAAGAGCGGTGGAAGCAGGCCGTCATAGCGCACCTCGATCGATTGCTGGCCGTCGGTTACGGCAAATTGCACGCCGCCGCCATCTTCTTTTTTCACGGTGTTCGCCTCCACTAATCCGCCGATGCGGATCAACCGCGATGCGTCCGGCTTCTGCGCCGCGATATCGGAAGGGCTGTAAAAGAAAACGAGATTCTCCCTGAATGCCTGCAAGGTCAGGAGCGCGGCGGCTATCAAAAAAATCATGGTTGCGGCGATGAATAAAAGGCGCTGATGCTTAGGTTTCATCGGCGCCGCCGGCAGCGTTCTGCAATCTGGAAAGTTCGGATTCGGCGCGAGCGAGCGCGCGCACGGATGTGATAGCCAGCCCGGCCATCAAAAGCGCGGCTGCGCCGTAAGACGGCCATACATACGCCGCGTATCCGCCCATATCGAAAAATAATTGCATATGTTCCATGACATCTACCCCGCACACATATCGCCTAATCCGTCAATCTTGTCCAGCGCAAGTAAAAAACATATCTTTTTCAGCATATTAAACTATATTTACACTTGCTTTAGGAATCATGTGGATTATAATGGCTTCGTGAATAAGGCTGATGATGAGCATATGACTGAACTGCCGCCTGCATCGGAAGAGTACCTCCATGTCTCGGACAAGGTGCGTAGCGGCGAATATTTCCGCGAATCGGTGGGGATGTACGATTCCATGGTGCATGACCTCATGGCGGAACGCTATTTCTACGTTCTGATTACGGCGATAGCCGGCCTCATTCTGCTGATTGCCGTGTATGCCGCGCAGGGGCTCTATCCTCTGGAGAGATCGGTGCCCTTCATTGTGGACACGCAGAACACCATAGAAGATGTACCGCGCATAACGAGCCTCATCGCCAGGGAAGGCGAAGAGCCATCCGAGGCGCTGCTCAAATATATCCTCGGCAATTATGTCACGCTGCGCGAGGAATATAACATCAACCGGCTTGATCGCAACGTGAACGGGGTGAAAGTTCAAAGCTCCGAAGACGTGTTCGCGGAGTTCCAGCATTCCATCCAGCCCACGAATCCGCAAAGTCCGATTGCGCTTTATGAGCGCCACTCCGTGAAGAAGATTCATGTGCTCTCGGTGCGCCTGCTGTCGGAAGGCGGCGAATACGGCGCCGAGGTGCTGTATGAAGCATCGGTGGAAAGCAAGAGCGACATAAAAAAAACGCGCTGGCAGGCAAATATCGCTTTTAACTATTCCGGCGTTACGATAGACCAGAACACGGGGGAAATTACCCGGCTGGGCTTCCTGGTTACGAAATACGAAAACAAGCTATTGCAGGATTTACAATGAGGCGTATCCGGACTTTTATCGCATGCGGGCTGATAGGTATAATGAGTGCAACAAGCGCGCACGCGGCGCGTGAAGCCAGGCCCATTAAAATTGACCACCGCGTGCGCACGGTGATGTACCAGCCGGACGAGGTCTATAAATTCACCGGCCATTACCGCTACCAGTCGGCGATTGAATTCGGGGCGGACGAAGTGATCGGTACGATCTCGATGGGAGACTCCACTGCATGGATGCTCAACCCATCCGGCAACCGCCTGTTCCTCAAGCCGCTGGAGCAGGATGCCACTACCAACATGACGCTGATTACAAACCAGCGCGTCTATCTGTTCGAGCTGCATGCCCGTGAGACCGACGATATCCGCGATGAAGGCATGACCTTCATCATGCGCTTCCTCTATCCCGATGATGATAACATCACGCTGAACCAGTATCTCGATACCGTGCCCGTGCCCGATCCGGTGAAAGACGCTGGCAAATATAATTTTGATTATACGATTTCCGGCGGCGATGAGATTGCGCCGATTCGTATCTTTGACGACGGCGAATTCACCTATTTTGAATTCCGCGATAAAAATGCGGAAGTGCCCGCTTTTTACTGGGTGGATGAGCGTGGCGACGAAGCCATGATCAATTACCGCACGCGCGGCGACTATATCGTGGTGGAGCGCGTGTCGTCCCGCTTCACGCTGCGTCATGGGCGCGACATCGTCTGCGTATTTAACGAAGCGCGGATCGCATCCGGGCGGAAGCGCTGATGCCGGCCCGGCCTGATGAGCAGTAATTATAAGGTAGGCGTTATCGGCGGAGGTGGCTGGGGCACGGCGCTCAGCATCATCGCCAACCGGGCGGGCAGCACTGTAAAGCTCGGCACGCGCAATGCCAATGTCGTGCAGTCGGTTCACGAAAGACGCACGAACGATATTTACCTGCCGTCGGTATTCATCGATCCCAACATACAGGTAACGGATAAAATAGGCGATGTCTGCCGCAGCGATGCCATCATCATTGTCGTACCTGCTAACGTCCTGCGTTCGGCCTGCATCGGCATTTCGGATATGCTTGATACGAAAACCCCGGTTATCATCGCAAGCAAAGGCATAGAGCGCGGCAGCCTTTTGCTGATGAGCGAGGTAGTGGCGTCCATCTTGCCTAAAAACCCTATAGGCATTATTTCCGGCCCGAATTTCGCCGACGAGGCCGCGCGCGGCCTTCCAGCCGCCACGACGATAGCCAGCGCCGATAACGCTGTGCTCGATATGCTGACCTACGCGATAGGCGGCAGATTATTCCGGCCTTATTCCACTCATGATATTATCGGCGCGCAGATTGGTGGCGCCGTAAAAAACGTGATTGCGATTGCCTGCGGCATCGCCATCGGCAAAAAAATGGGGGAAAACGCACGCGCCGCACTGGTGACGCGTGGCTTTACTGAAATGGCGAGGCTCGCGGTTGCCAAGGGCGGCAAGTAC
Organism: Alphaproteobacteria bacterium; assembly: GCA_016124665.1. Classification (GTDB taxonomy): domain Bacteria; phylum Pseudomonadota; class Alphaproteobacteria; order Caulobacterales; family Maricaulaceae; genus Hyphobacterium. The sequence goes on from WGNH01000026.1 coordinate 10,345, forward strand.
GAAACCCTGATGGGGCTTTCCGGGCTGGGTGATTTACTGCTGACCTGCGGTAGTGCGAAATCGCGGAATATGTCGTTTGGCATCGCCATCGGCGAGGGAAAAAGCAAGGATGACATTCTTCAGGGGCGGGGCCGCAGCGTAACCGAAGGGGTTACCGCCTGCGAATCCGTAACCAGGCTCGCCAGGAAGCTGGGCGTTTCCATGCCTATTTGCGACGCAGTTTACCGCATCCTGTACGAAGCCGCCCCGCTGGAGCAGACGATTGCCGATCTCATCGAGCGGCCCTTCGCCAGCGAAGGCGTTACTGCCTGATTGGTTCAAGAAGCCAACTCCTCATACACCGCCAGCGTCTTTTCGCACATGGCTCCAAGCGAGAATTTCTGCGCATTATGCATGGAATGCACGGCCATGCGGGCGGTGTCTTCTTCGCTAAGCCCCAGCGCCTGCTCGATGCGCTCCGCCAGTTGCCGCGCATCGCCGGGCGTCACCAGCCAGCCGGTGATATTGGGCAGCACGGTTTCCTGCGGGCCGCCATGGCTGGTGGCGATTACGGGCTTGCCCATCGCCTGCGCTTCCAGCACCACGCGTCCGAATGCTTCCGGCTCCAGAGAAGTAGCCACCACCACTTTCGCCAGCATGTAGGCTTCCGTGATATGATGCGTGTGCGGCGCGATGCGCACATGCCCTTCAAGGTCGCTTTCCGTAATCAGCTTTTCCAGCTCCTCGCGGTAGGTTTCATGCCCCTTGTCGTCACCGAGTATCACCGCGAAGAAATTACGGTGCGGCAACGAGGCCAGCGCCTGCAAAAACACGTCCTGTCCTTTCCAGCGGCTGATGCGGCCCGGAAAAAGAATCAGCGGCAGTGTTTCCGGCAGGTTCCATTCCCGCGTCAGCTCGATCAGCCGCGACGGAGAGTGATTCGCCGGATTAAAAAGCTTCAAATCCACCCCGCGATGGATGATGCGCAGGCGGTCCGTCTGCATCGCATAGTTTTTAAGAATGTGGTCGGCGATGAAATGCGACACCGCGATCACCCGGTCGCCGCGCGTCATGATGTTGTTATAGCGCTGCTTCCATTTATTCTGCAGGCGGTATGTGCCGTGAAACGTCGTCACGAACCGGCAGCCGGTGCGTTGTGCGGCGAGCCATGCCGACCAGGCGGGCGCGCGCGAGCGGGCATGGATGATCGTCACTTTATGCCTGCGGATAACGGCGGCAAGCCTGAGCGCATTGATCCACATCACAAAGGGGTTTTTACTGGAAAGCCGCATGGGAATATGCATCGCGCCAGCGCGCGCCAGCGGGGTCAGCATCGTGCCGCCCGGCTCCGAGGCCACAAGCGACGTCCATCCGGCTTGTTTAATGGCGCGGGCGATTTCCACCGTGCCGCGCTCCACGCCGCCACTGCGCATCTCCGGCAGCACCTGGAGGATAACGGGCTGGCGCTTTAAAAAGCCGGGCTTTAGTTGCGTTTTAGACATGCATCCTCTATAAAAAAGGCCTTAACTAAGGCTGTAAAGATGAACCACGCGAACGTCAAGAACGAATCAGAAGCGCCGCCGTCATTTCTTGCGTTGCCCGATGGCCGCCGGATTGCGTATCACCTCACGGAGGGCGCGCTTCCCGGGGTAATTTTCATGGGCGGCTTCAAATCCGACATGACCGGCGCGAAGGCGCTGGCGCTGGAGGCTTTCTGCAAGCGGCGCGGGCAGCGTTTCCTGCGTTTCGATTATACCGGTCATGGCCGGTCGTCGGGCGATTTCCGCGACGGCACGATAGGCGGCTGGCGGCAGGATGCGCTGGATGTCATCGACCAGCTGGGCGCTTCACATAACATACTGGTCGGCTCCAGCATGGGCGGCTGGCTGATGCTGCTGGCGGCGCTGGCGCGGCCTGGGAAACTGGCCGGGCTGGTCGGCATTGCAAGCGCCCCGGATTTCACCGAGAAACTGATCTGGGAGCAGTTTTCCCCTCAGCAAAAGCAGGTGCTCGCGGAAAAAGGCGAAGTACTTTTGCCGTCCTGTTACGGCGAGGAGCCATACCCCATCACGCGCCGGCTGATAGAAGAGGGCAGGCGGCACCTGCTGCTGGGTGCGCCTGTTGCCATCGCGCTTCCCGTGCGCCTCATTCATGGCATGCGCGATGAAGACGTGCCGTGGGAGTTTTCGTCGCGTCTTGCCGAAACACTGCAAACGGATGACGTAGAGCTGTGCTTCATCAAAGATGGCGGGCACCGCCTGTCGGATGAAAAGCATCTGGACATTTTAAAAAAAACCGTCGAAGAACTACTCGCATAATGTAAGG
>WGNH01000018.1 GCA_016124665.1 Alphaproteobacteria bacterium
GAGCGGGCCGGTGGTCTAACCCTCTGCCAGCAATTCTGCCGCCCGGGCCGCGATGATGCCGCCGAGCGTCTCGAAATCCTTTTCGCGGGGATTGTTCTCGCGCCAGATCAGGCTGACCTTGCGGATCGCATCGGCGCTGTTGAAGGGACGCGCGACAACGGTGCGGTCATTGCGGATCTCGCTGCGCTCATAGAGCTGCGGGAAGATCGAAACGCCCATGCCCATGCCGACCATCTGGCGCAGCCCGTCGAGGCTGGTGCCCTGATAGTCATCGAGAATGGTGGCGCCCGATTTCCGGGCGATGGCCTTGACCTGCTCGGTCAGGCGGTGCCCGTCCTCCAGCGTCAGGACATCGCGGCCGGCCAGCGCCTGGGGGGTGATATGGCTCCGGCCGGCCAGTGGGTCATCATGGGCGATTCCGAGTTTCAGCGGCTCCTCGAACAGCGGCAGGACACACAGTTTCGATCCCGGCGTCACGCCGACGGTCAGCGCGACATCGTATTGCCCGGCCTGGAGACCGTCCTCGAGCGCCTGACCCGTGGTCTCCCGAACATAAAGGCGCAGGCCCGGATATCGCGCATGCAGGACCGGCACGACATAGGGCATGAGATACGGGCCCAGCGTCGGCAGCGCGCCCATGCGGATCAGTCCGCCGAGATTTTCAGCACTGGAGCGGACCAGTGAATCCAGTTCCGACACGTCCGCGAGGATGCGCCGGGCGCGGACGGCAATCGCCTCTCCCACAGGGGTCAACCGCGCCCCGCGCCGGTCCCGGTCGAGCAGGCGCGCGCCGAGCCGGTATTCGAGCTGGCTGATCTGCTCGCTGAGCGCTGGCTGGCTGACATGCAGTTTTTCCGCCGCCGTCCGGAACAGGCCGGTCTCGGCGATGGCGATCAGGGCGGAGAGTTGTTTGAGCGTCGGTTGGGTCATGGTTTTAAATTCGGTATTTCCGATTAATTGTCAAATTTAATTCGATTTGATTGATGTTATGGCGTCCCCCATATTCGCCGTGTCGATTGAAACCGAGTTTAAAAAAAGAAAAGGAACTCAAAATGTTTGGCCGGCTTACCGCGCTGAAATCCCGTCATGCAGCTCTGGAAACAAAACTGTCCGAAGAACAGTCCCGTCCGCTGCCCGAAAGCCTGGAGATCGCAACGCTGAAAAAGATGAAGCTGGACGTGAAGGACCAGATTCATATTGAAAATTCCGGAAAGCAGGATCGCCTGCGCCGCCGCCGCAGGCGCCGAAACAGCTCTCTGGACTACCCTGCACTGGGCGTCTGACCCCTCGCAAAACCGCCCGGTTCCCACCCTGTCTCTCTCCCCGAGCTTCAGGGTGGTTCAGGGCCGCAAAGCACGCCCCTGTCCCTGTGCTTTGCGGCCCTTTTTCATTGCGAGAGGTTCTGGTAAATTCTCGCCCTGTTATCGGGAGAGCGAGATGATTCAGCACGGCTAGATCCGTGCTTCCGGGGCCGCCCGCAAGCACCAGACATTCCAGTGAACTGCCTGCTTGTGAGGCCATCTCCATGCCCCTGTCTCCCGATATTCTGCGTCCGGTTGCGGCCGCCCCGTCCATCGTTTTCCTGAAACCGCTCCTGACGGATCATCCCAAGGCGTCTGCCGGGGATTACAGCTATTTTCATTCCTTTGAGGATCCGGAATCCTTCGCCGAAAACATCAAATACGCGTTCGATTTCATCGACGACCAGCTGACCATCGGCAAGTTCTGCTCCATCGCGCACGGGGCGAGTTTCGTGCTCAATGGCGGCAATCACTTCGCCGACCGGCTGTCCACCTTTCCCTTCCCGATCTTCGGCGAGGCGTTTGGCGCGCCCGACCCGGGCCCCTGGCCCAACAAGGGCGGGATCACGATCGGCCATGATGTCTGGATCGGATGGGATGCGACGATCCTGCCCGGTGTGACGGTGGGCGATGGCGCGATCATCGCCGCCAAGGCGGTCGTCGCGTCTGACGTGCCGCCCTATGCCATCATTGCGGGCAATCCGGCCAAGGTGGTGAAATACCGCCTGCCCGAAGCTGATATTGCGCGAATGCTGGCGCTGGCCTGGTGGGACTGGCCGATGGAGCGGATCGCCGCGGCGTCGGATGCGTTGATGCAGCAGGATGTGGCAGAGTTGGAGAAGATGGCACCGTAAGCCTGTCTCCGAATTCAGATGACCGCGCGCCGCTTGCCGCTAGTCTGGCACCTGTAATAACGGGGGAGATCATGGCGAAAATTCTGGCCACACGGCCTGTCCTGCCATCGCTGGATGTGAAGGTAAGTTTGAAATTCTGGGAAGAGGCCTTCGGCTGCAAAGCCTGGCTCTATGACGACGGCAAGTTCGGCGGTGTGCAGCGCGACGGATTTGAATTCTACTATTTCTTCACCGACAGGAAGGAGGTGTGCGAGTGGACGTCCTGCCGGATCGATGTGGAGGATGTGGACGGGTTCCATGCCATGGCGAAGGCGGCCGGTTGCGTGCACCCGAATGGCGATATCGAGACCAAGCCCTGGGGCTATCGCGAATTTGCGGTGCTTGATCCCTATGGGGTTCTCGCTACTTTCGGAGCAGACCTCGAAAGGACGTAATGCTCCACCAGTTCTTCACCCATTTGCGGGCTGCAAAAATCCCGGTCACGACGCGCGAATATCTGACGCTTCTGGAAGCGCTGGACAGGGGCGCGGTGCGTCCGGAAATCGATCATTTCTATTCGGTCAGCCGGGCGGCTCTGGTGAAGGACGAGCGCAATTACGACAAGTTCGATGCTGTCTTCGGCCATGTCTTCAAGGGTGTGGAAGCCCTCTCCATCCTGTTTGAAACCGAGGACATTCCGGCGGAATGGCTGCGGCAGGCGATGGAGAAACTGCTGACGCCCGAAGAGATGGAGGCGCTCGAGGCCCTGTCTTTCGAGGAGCTGATGGAGACGCTGAAACAGCGGCTGGAGGAACAGGAGGAGCGCCATGAGGGCGGCTCGAAATGGATCGGCACGGGCGGCACCTCCCCCTTCGGTCATGGCGGCTATAACCCGGCGGGCGTGCGCATCGGCGGCCAGAGCAAGCACAAGAAGGGCGCCAAGGTCTGGGAGCAACGCCGCTATAAAGACCTCGACGGTGAGCGCGAGCTGGGCACGCGCAATCTGAAAGTCGCTTTGCGGCGTTTACGCAAATTCTCCCGCGATTCCGCGCGCGAGGAATTTGATCTCGCCCACACGATTGATGCCACCGCACGGCAAGGCTGGCTGGATGTGAAGATGCGGCCGGAGCGCCGTAATGCGATCAAGGTGCTGGTGCTGTTCGATGTCGGCGGCTCGATGGATCCCTACGTCAAATCCTGTGAGGAATTGTTCTCGGCGGCGCGATCAACCTTCAAGAATCTGGAATATTATTACTTCCACAACTGCATCTATGAGGGCGTGTGGAAATCCAATTACCGCCGCCGGTCGGAGACCATTCCGACGATGGATTTGCTGCACAAATACGGCCGCGACTGGAAGATCGTGATTGTCGGCGATGCTTCCATGGCACCCTATGAAATCACCCATGCCGGCGGTTCGGTCGAGAGCTGGAATGAAGAGGCCGGCGCAGTGTGGCTAAACCGTATCGTGGCGCAATATCCCGATCTCGTGTGGCTCAATCCCGAGCCGGAAAAATGGTGGCAGCACGCCTATTCCATCCGGCTGGTGCAGGACATTATCGGCCCGCACCGCATGTTCCCGCTCACCCTGGAGGGGGTGGACAATGCGATGAAGGAGCTGGGGCGCTAGGCCAATTCGATGTTTTCGTATTCTGCCGGTTCCAGGCCCAGCTCGCGCTCGACGCGATGCACCCAGGAACGCACGGCCGGGAAATCGGCCAGATCGAACCCGCCTTCATGGGCGACGCGCGTATAGGCGACCAGCGCCACATCGGCGAGGGTCATGCGTTCGCCGACGATGAAATCGCGCGCCATCAGGCGCAGCTCCATCACGCCCAGCGCGCGGCGGCCCTTCTGCATGAGCATCGGGTCGATCTCGGCTTCCGGGATGTTCATGTATTTCAGCTGGGCGCGGCGCACGGCGATGGCGGGTTCGTGGGAATATTGCTCCCAGAACATCCATTCCATCATCTTGGCGCGGTCAAAGGCGTCATCGGGTATCAGCGCCGAACCCTCGGCGAGATAGAGCATGATGGCGTTCGATTGCGCTAGGACGCGGCCATCCTCGCGGACCATGCAGGGCACCTGTCCGGCGGGATTGAGGGCCAGAAAGTCTTCTGTCCGGGTATCGCCAGCGAAGACATCCATCTCGCGCCAGTCATAATTGACGCCCATCAGATCCGCGATCCAGCGGGTTTTCAGGCAATTGCCGCTGACTGATGCGCCGTAAAGCGTAATTTTCGACATGCCCGAATCTCCTCACTTCTGGCGGTCAGACTAACGCGGCTGCGTGCCGCAGGCCAATGACTTGGCGCTGCGCCCTGAAGGCCATAGAAGGAGGGGCTTTCAATTGCGAACCACAAGGCCGTGACATTGCCCGACGTCAAATCCGCCGAAGACTGCCAGACCATGCCCGAAGTCCGCGAAGGCGTGGACGCGATTGACCGGGAGCTGGTGCGGCTGATTGCGATCCGGACCGGCTATATGGAGGCCGCGGCGCGGATCAAGCCGGACAGGGGCGCGGTGCGCGATGAAGCGCGCAAGCAGGATGTCCTGACCAAGGTCGGGGTCGCCGCTGATGCCGCCGGCCTGCCCCGCGCCATCGCCGAACCCGTCTGGGAAACACTGGTGGAAGCCTCGATCGCGTACGAGTTTACCGTCTGGGACAAGACGCGCGGCTAGGCCGCCAGAACACTGTCGATTTCCGCGAACGCCGCATCGGCGGCGCGGCGGACCTCGATAACGGCAATGGGCCAGGCGGCCTGCGGGGCGTCTTCAGCGCGCTGACAGGCCTCGCCCAGCTCGAACGCGCCGACCCCGCGCGCCGCGCCTTTCAGCGTATGGGCGGCGGCCTTCCAGGCGTTCACGTCGGAGGCCGCGCTCATGGCACTAAGGCAGCGGTCCGCCTGATCGCGCAGCAGGCCGACCAGCTCGGCTTCCAGCGCCGCATCACCGGCGGTGTATTGATGGAGATGAGCGCGGTCGAAAATCATGCCGCCAGTCCTTGCATCGGGTCAGGAGCCCTTGCGTCTAGCGCATAGCGGTTATGATTTCCTTGCCGGGCGTGGAAACCGTCTTGCTTTTGTCAAATCGGGGCGTATGTTCCGCGGCCTTCCAGCGGGGCCAGCCCCGCCTGCGACGGTCATGTGCGCCTATAGCTCAGTTGGTAGAGCAGCTGACTCTTAATCAGCGGGTCCAAGGTTCGAATCCTTGTGGGCGCACCAATTTTTTCAATGACTTATGCGGTTGTGGTTGCGTAATTCACCTGCAATGATTGCTAAAAAGAAGTCTACGTAGACTTTCTTAGCTCTAGTTGTGTGTTTCGGGCTGCAACCTTTTTGCGAGCCCTGACTTTTTGGACTTTGCCGGAGCTGGGCTTGATTGATCGAATTCGAGGGAGGCGAATCAGCTAAACTGAATTTGATATGACAGACACTTCATCCACGAACGAAATCCGTATCGATGACCCTTCGGCGCGAATGATATATTTGCGTGGGCTAGCAATTGGCTATTACGCAAATATCGAGCAGTCATTGGCTTCGTTGTTAACTTACCTGATGCGAGTAGAACATAAGGTTGGCGGTCTGATATTCTTCTCGGTGGTCAATACCAGGTCGCGGCGCCGCATCATCAACAAGCTACTCAACATGCGCTTAGGGGATGCCGCCAAACCTTTTCGGAGATTCATGGATAACGAGCTGAATTTTCTCGACGGTAAAAGAAACGAAATTGTTCACTGGGCACCGGTGAACAAGATAAGCGGGAATCACAGGATAGGCATCGACAAACCAGATTCCGTTGCTCTTTCGCCCCCCAATCTCTCGGAGTCCATCGGAAATTCAATTGAAGTGACAGATGCAGACATCGTTGAGTTCGTTAATCGCTGTGAATTCCTCCACCGAGCAATTAACATTTTTGTCTTCCTGCATTTTCAGGAAGAACCTGACGATGCCTCGCTGAATACATTGCGTGAAAAATACGAACAACCGTGGTCCTATCCGCCGGCAGAAGGTCATCCACTATATAAGCCGCCTCTAACACTCGCAGGCCAGCCTCAATCATAGCTTCGGTAGCTTCGATCTCTGCTGGTATTTTTGTACTATGAAGCTGCATTTCCACAGGCATTTTCTCGGGGTTCCATTGGCCACTCACAATTCGATGCTCTAGTAGCAAACCGTTTTGTGCGGGGGGACATAGCGAGAGGTACACAAACCACATCGAAATACGCATCCCGATGACTTTTATCTTATTGTTTTTATTGTATTATATTAAAACTCTTAATCAGCGGGTCCAAGGTTCGAATCCTTGTGGGCGCACCAGCCTTCGCTCGCTGCGCGAGCTTCGGCTGGGCAAGCCAGCTCCTTGAATTCGAGCGAGGGCTGTCACGCCGTAGCCTTGGCGAAGGCGGACAACCACGCTTCAATCTGAAAAGTACTGCTTTCGTTCGCCTCCGGCTTCGGGTGGCTACGCCTGTCCGAGGGCGGCACAGGCGAAGAGGTGTCCTGCGAAGCTTCAGCGCAGCAGGGCTGATTTCAGTAGTTTAGCAATAATTGCGGAATCACCATCCTCCTGCTTGCTAGGATTACGCTACCAACCCCGAAAAGTTGAAGACTGAGGGAATTTATTTTCTATAGGCTCGGAAAACGTGGGGAGGAGGCTATGAAACAATACTTATACGCAGACCAAATTTGCGAAGAATGCCGCGAACGCCTTTATAAAGTTTGGTGCACTCGACAGCTAGATGCCGGATTGCCACTCTGGCGTCGTATTTTGTTGCGATTGCTGCTCGGCGGCTCCCATTATGCAATACCGCGCTTCAAGGGCGAATCGGAAAAGATATTTGACCCGGAACAAATGCCCTAGTCTCGACTGCTTGCTACAATGGTGAGCCCCGCATTGATGAAAAATGATATGTTCGGATAATTTTTAGACTTATGCCTCACTAGCGCACTCACAACGGAAAATAACGATGCCAGACTCATGCCAAATTGGCTCCCAGACTCATGCCAAATTGGCTCAACGCTGTTTTGATTTCTCATCCTAACCGCTCATAAAGCGCTTTTGTGTAAATGCAGCATCTATCCTGGCGGGGGGCAGGCGAACGGGTTTCAACACCTTTCCAAACACACCGACCGTCTTCTTCCGGCTTGCCTGCCCTCGCGGAAGCGAGGGACGGAGGATCTCGATTACCATGCTTTTCGTTCGAGATGCTCCGGTTAAACCGGAGCAAGACGGGGACAGGCAAGGCTGGGGCGCTGGCGGGGTCGGCATGCCGGGAAAGCCGGCTATTTCCGCTGCGCGCGGTCCGGGGGCGTGAAACCGGGCCGATCCTGGGTTAGGATGTTGCCGGAACCGTTGGTCAGCGATGGAGAGACCTGATGCGCCCTGCCCTTATGCCCCTCGCCTTTCTGATGGCGGCCGCGCCCGCCGCTGCACAGGATTTTTCCAATGCGGGGCAACTTGATGCCGACGATGTCCTGATCGAGGAATGGACCATCCCGCATGCGGACACCCGTCCGCGCGATCCCTTCACGGCGAACGGCGAGCGCGTCTGGTTTGTCGGCCAGCGCGGCGATTATCTCGGCTGGCTGGAACCGGCCACCGGCGAGACCGGCCGCCTCGACCTTCCGGCCGGAACCGGGCCGCACAACCAGATCGTCGATGCCGAGGGTCATATCTGGATTGCCGGAAACCGTGACGCCTATATCGGGCGTTATGATCCCGACACCGGCCAGTTCATGCGCGTCGAGATGCCAAATGGCGTGCCGCGCGATCCGCACACGCTGATCATGGACCAGGGCGGGCAATATCTGTGGTTCACCGCACAGGGCGCCAACAAGATCGGCCGCCTCAATGTCTCGACCTTCGAGCTCGATATTGTCGATGTGGCCACGGACAGCGCGCGGCCCTATGGCATCGACATCGCCGCCGACGGCATGGTCTGGGTGGTATTGCTGGGCACGAACAAGATCGCCTCCGTGCATCCCGACACGCTGCAACTGACCGAGTACACCCTGCCGCGCGAGGGCACACGTCCCCGGCGGATCGGCATCACGGACAATGGCTATGTCTGGTATGTCGATTATGCCGAAGGGTATGTCGGCGCTTTCGATCCGGCCACGAATGGCGTGCAGGAATGGCGCGCGCCGAATGCGGACAACAGCCGCCCCTATGGCATGGCGGTGGATGCGCAAAACCGTATCTGGTTTGTCGAGACCGGGCCGGAGATCAACAATTTTGTCGGCTTCGATCCCGTCACCGAAACCTTTTTCTCGCAAACGCCGGTGCCATCGGGCGGCGGTACGATCCGGCACATGCAGTTTTACGAGCCCAATGGGGAAATCTGGTTCGGGGCCGACACCAATACGATCGGCCGCGCCGTGGTGATGCCGCAGGAGTGATCTGGCTGGCGCTTCTGCTCGCCGGTGGCGTTTATCCTGAGGGCGCGCCCTGGGGACATGCCGGTGCGCCGGGCATGGACAGTTGTCACGCCTGCCACTGGGAGAATGCGGTAGAGGCGGCCTCGCCGCGCCTGTCGCTGGACGGGTTGCCACCCCGGTTCGAGCCGGGCGAACGCTATGCGCTGACGGTCTCCCTCGCCGGGGCCGGTGATACGAACGGCTTTCAGCTGGTCGCCAGCGCCGGCCGGTTCGAGGCCATAACCGCCACAACCCAGGCCAATGGCGCGTCTGTCCGCTCGGTGCAGTCCGCCGGCGTCTGGCCCGTGGTCTGGATTGCCGATGAAACCGGGGAGCCGGTCCGCTTCTGGCTGGCGGTGAATGATGCGAATGGCGATGCGTCCGAGTTCGGCGACCGCATCCTGCTGCAGACATTTGAAAGCTTGCCCTGATGCGGCTCCGGCGCTATGCCGCGCCTCCTCCCACATGCAGGACTGACTCCCATGAATATCGACGCCATCTCCATCGGTGAGAATCCGCCCGAAGATTTCAACATGATCGTGGAGGTGCCGATCGGCGGCGACCCGATCAAGTACGAGATGGACAAGGCGTCCGGCGCGGTCTTCGTCGACCGCTTCCTGCACACGCCGATGCGTTATCCGTGCAATTACGGCTTCATCCCGCACACCCTGTCGGATGATGGCGATCCGATCGATGTGCTGCTTCTGGGCTCGACCACGCTGATCCCGGGATGTGTGGTTCGCGCGCGGCCGATTGGCGTTTTGCTGATGGAGGATGAAAGCGGGCTGGACGAGAAAATCCTCGCTGCTCCGCATCACAAGCTGACGCCCTATTATGACGATGTGAAAGATTATTCCGACATCCTGCCGGCGCAGCTGGCGCGCATCACCCACTTCTTCCAGCACTACAAGGATCTCGAACCCAATAAATGGGTGAAGGTGCAGGGCTGGAAAGGCGCGGACGTCGCGCGCGAGCTGATCGTCAAGGCCATCGCGGCCGGGAAAGCCTAGGACCGCTTCTGTCCCCTCCCCCTTTCCGGCTTTTTGTCGTATCCCTTCGGGCACAAGCCATTCATCAGGAGGAAACGCGTTGAAAAAAGCCGATTATATCTGGATGGATGGCGAGATGCGCCGCTGGGAGGACTGCACGGTTCATGTGATGAGTCATGCCCTGCATTATGGCTCGTCCGTGTTCGAAGGTATCCGCGCCTATGACACACCGCACGGACCGGCGATTTTCCGGCTGGAGGATCATATCAAGCGCCTCTACCGCTCGGCGCGCATGTACCGGATCGAGATCCCCTATGACTTCGACACGGTGTGCGAAGCCTGCTGTGCGGCGGTTCGCGAGAACCAGCTGACTGCGGGCTATATCCGCCCGCTGGCCTTCCGCGGTGCAGGCTCCGTCGGGGTGACGGCGCGCGACACGCCGATCCATCTGATGATCGCCGCCTTCCCCTGGGGGGCCTATCTGGGGGAGGAGGCGCTGAAAAACGGCGTCGATGTGGCGGTGTCGAGCTGGAACCGGCTGGCCCCCAACACGATTCCGCCGGGCATGAAGGCGGGCGGCAATTATCTGTCCTCCATGCTGATCGGTTATGAGGCCAAGGATCGCGGTGTCGCCGAGGGCATCGGGCTGGGCCGCGACGGTCTGTTGTCAGAAGGCTCGGGCGAGAATCTTTTCCTGGTCGAGGATGGCGTCATCCGCACACCGCCGGGGGCGGCCTCCATTCTGAAAGGCATCACCCGCGATACCGTCATCAAGCTGCTGGCGGATATGGGACATGGCGTTCAGGAACAGGCCCTGCCCCGCGAAGCGCTCTATACGGCGGACGAAATCTTCTTTACCGGCACCGCCGTGGAGGTCACGCCGGTCAAGAAAGTCGACCACATCGATGTCGGCACGGGCGATTATCCGGTGACGCGCTCTGTTCAGGAAGCGTTTTTCGGGCTTTTCTCCGGAAAGACAGAAGACAGGCGCGGCTGGCTGCGCCACGTATAGGATTCCGACATGACCGTTCAGGACTATCTCAAACTGGCTGGCGAGACCTTCACATCCGACTGGTTTGACATGAACCAGGACCGCGTGAACCGGTTCGCCGACCTGACCGTCGACCACAATTTCATCCATGTCGATGTCGAACGCTCGAACGCGGAAACGCCATTCGGTGGCACGATCGCGCACGGTTATTTCACGCTCTCCATGCTCTCGCATCTGGGCGAGACCTGCCTGCCACCCATGCCGCCCGGTGCGATTCCGATGAATTACGGCTTCGACAAGGTGCGGTTTTCCGCGCCCGTCCCGGTCGGCAAACGCATCCGTGCCCGCTTCAAACTGTCGAAGGTGGAAGAACGCAAGCCGGGTCAATGGCTCAGCCACTGGGATGTGACAGTCGAGGTGGAGGGGCAGGACCAGCCCGCCATCCGTGCGCACTGGCTGACGCTGTTCATTCTGCCGGGATAGGTGTTCTTACTGCCCTGCGAAGCATGACTTTCAAATACCGTCATCGTCCGGCTTGACCGGACGACCTCGAGTTTTGATGAGACCCTCCGATCTAGTCGGAGGGAGACGATGGTTAAGTCAGGTACGAAGGAGGCGTCCAGCGAAGTGTGTGGTTCGAGGCTGCCTGACGGCAGCACCTCACCATGAGGTAGGTGGGGTGCTATATTTGGACCTGATAGGCGGCTCACATGAGGCTGCCGGCCTAATCCTCCGCCAGTTCCTCGGCGCGTTTTTCCAGCCGCAACAACAAATCTGTCAGCTGCCGGATCTCATCCGGTCTGAAACCGTCCAGCAAGGCGGCCTCATGGCGCAAGGCGACAGGCGCGACTTCGTCATAGACGCTGCGGCCGGCTGGCGTCAGCGCCAGCAGGGCAGACCGTCCATCGCTCTGATGTTTCTTGCGTTCGACCAGGCCGCGTTCAATCAGGGCGCGGACGGCGCGCGAGACCGTGACCTTGTCCATGGCTGTGGAGGCAGTGAGCGCCTGGGCGGTCAGCCGGTCGGCCCCGCCCAGAACGGCGATCACCCGCCATTGCCAGATGGAGAGGCCGAACCGGGCCTCATAGGAGCGGGCGACCCAGCGGCTGGTGCGGTTGGACGCCACAGACAGGCGGTAAGGCAGATAGGCCTCGAGCCGGAGCGTGACGTCCGCGGGCATGTTACGCCTAGGCCAGAACGCCGCGGCGTTGCTGGTCGAGCTCGATGGATTCGAACAGGGCCTTGAAATTGCCTTCGCCGAAGCCCTCATTGCCCTTGCGCTGGATGATCTCGAAGAAGACCGGGCCGATTACTGTCTGGGTGAAGATCTGCAGTAGCAGGCCTTCCTTGTTCTCGACATCACCATCCAGAAGGATGCGGCGCTTTGCCAGCTCGTCCACCGGCTCGCCATGGCCCGGCACGCGGCTATCGATCAGCTCGTAATAAGTGTCTGGTGTATCCTGGAAGACAACGCCCGCCTCACGCAGCGCATCGACTGTCTTGTAGATATTCTGCGTGGTCAGGGCGATATGCTGAATGCCTTCACCATTGTAATCGCGCAGGAATTCGGCGATCTGGGACTTGTCGTCCTGGCTTTCATTCAAGGGGATGCGAAGCTTGCCGCATGGGCCGGTCATGGCCTTGGAGAACAGGCCGGTCTTCTTGCCCTTGATGTCGAAATAGCGGATTTCGCGGAAGTTGAAGACGCGCTCGTAGAAGTCGGCCCAGACGGCCATCTGGCCCTGGTCGACATTGTGGGTCAGGTGGTCGAGGACTTCGAGGCCAACGCCGCCCTTATCGGTTTCGCCGGTCGGTTCGAAATCACCATAGATGTCACCCTTGGCACCATATCTGTCGACGAGATAGAGAACGGAGCCGCCAATGCCCTTGAGGGCCGGAACCTTGTCCGTATCGGTCCAGACGCCATCGCCATAGGCTTCGGCCCCGCGCTTCAGGGCTTCTTCATAGGCGAATTTCGCGTCCTTCACCCGGAAAGCCATGGCGTTGACGGACTGGCCGTGCAGTTTTGCGAAATCGGCAGCCTGACCGGTCTTTTCACGATTGAGGAGGAAGGTGATATCGCCCTGCTTGAAGCGGGTGATGTCCCTGGACTTGTGCCGGGACACCGCCGCAAAGCCCATCGCGCGGAAGAGTTTTTCCAGCGCATCCGGATCCGGGCCGGTATATTCCACGAATTCGAACCCGTCGGTTCCCAGCGGATTTTCAAAAAGATCGGCCATGGTCATGCTCCTTTGATGTCGGCATACAGCGAGGGGGCGTTGCGCCCGCGCCTCGAAATCCTGCCCCCTAATGACGGAATTTAGTTACATTTGCAACTAAATTGTCGCCTCGACGCCGGGTTCAAGGGGCGGTATGCGGAAGCTCATGAGCTATCTGTTTGATCCTGCGCCGGTCATTGCCATTCCCGTTGAAGGTGGTGCCGGCTTCCCGGTGAACCGCATCTTCTGCGTCGGCCAGAATTATGCCGATCATATCCGCGAGATGGGCGGCACCGACACAAGCGTAGAGCCGGTCCTGTTCATGAAACCGGCCAGCGCGCTGGCATCCGGTCCGGACGTGCCATATCCGCCGGTGACCACCGATCTGCACCATGAGGTGGAGATGGTGGCCGCTTTCGGCCCGGACGGCGTGATCGCGGCGGGCGTCGGGATTGATCTCACGCGGCGCGATCTGCAGGCGATGGCCAAGAAGCGCGGTGGTCCCTGGGAAATCGGCAAGGCGTTCGACAACGGGGCGGTGATCGGGCCGCTGCGCCCGGGTCCGCCGCCCGCGGGCGGAGCCATAAAGCTCAGCGTCAACGGGACCGTCAGACAGGAGGGCGATCTGGGTCAGATGAACCGGTCCCTGCCCGAGCTCCTGGCCCTTATCGGCAAGTATTTCACGCTGCTGCCCGGAGATCTGGTGTTCACCGGCACGCCCTCGGGCGTCGGGCCCCTGCTGCCCGGAGATACCGTCGAGGCCACGATTGAGGGCCTGCCGCCCCTGACCTTCCGCATGACTGACCGAAAGGCCTGAAGGATGACCCTGCTGCATGGATACTGGCGCTCGGGCACGAGTTACCGCTTGCGCATCGCGATGAATTTCAAAGGCCTCGATTATGATCAGGTGCCGGTCAATCTGAAGGCGGGTGATCAACGCGGGGACGCCTACAGGGCGCTCAATCCGCAAGGGCTTGTCCCGCTGCTGGAGATTGACGGCGCGCGGCTGATCCAGTCACCGGCGATTCTGGAATATCTTGAAGAGACCCATCCGGAACCGCCGCTTCTGCCCGGCACTCCGGCCGAGCGGGCCCGGATCCGGGCCTATGCCGCCGTCATCGGCTGCGACATTCACCCGATCCAGAATTTGCGCATCCTGCAATATCTGCGCACCGGATTCGGACAGGATGGTGATGGCGTGACGGCCTGGTGCCAGCGCTGGATCGGCGATGGCTTTGCGGCTCTGGAAAAGATGGCCGAAGCCGACAATCGCGCCGGGCCCTATCTGTGGGGTCCCCAGCCGACGTTGGCGGACGTCTATCTGGTGCCGCAAATGTATAATGCGCGGCGCTTCGGCCTGGCGCTGGACGCTTTCCCCCGTCTTGTGGCGGCTGATGAGGCCGCGCGCGCCCATCCGGCTTTCGAGGCGGCCCGGCCGGAGAACCAGCCGGACGCACCCGAAGACGAACGCTAGCCGCCCGGCGGCCCCGCGGCCGGCACCGCATCCCGGGATTTCAGGATCGGTTGCAGGCGTCCATAGGTCAGCGACCGCCACAGCCATTCAAACGGGCCGAAGCGGAAAAGGCTGAGCCAGAGCACGGAGAAAATGAGCTGGCCGACCCAGACCGTCACCACCAGCTGGGCCTGTTCCACGCGTTCCAGTGTGCCGAACCAGCCCAGCCCCGGCGGCCCGACAAACAGATAGGTCATGATCAGCGTCTGGCCGAGATAATTGGTGAAGGCCATGCGTCCGGCCGCCGTGAACGGGTAAAGGATCAGTTTGAACGCGCTGATCTTGCTGAGCAACATCACCACCGAGGCATAGCCGAAGGAGACGAAAAGGCTGGCGACGTAATTTGCACCCTGATGTTCCCACATATGCGCCAGATCGAAGCCATCCGCGAGCGCTGCCGATCCGGCCCAGGCTGCAACCGGCAGTCCAACGCCCAGGCCGATGACGGCACAAAGCAGATATACGGGCATGGACCAGCGGGCGGTCAAAAAACCGGACTTGAAGAGTGCCATACCGATCAGCATCAGGCCGAAGGTGCGTCCCCCGAAGAAAACAAGCCCCGCAACCTCTCCAATCGCTGCAAATCCGGCATTGTAGGGCAATCGGTCAATGAAGCCGCTCTGATACAGCGCCACCGTGTCAGCCAGATCCTCTGCCGAGGGGGCCATGCCCATGGCAACAGGGTCGATCCCACCCGGTATGAGATTGAAGGCGGCAAACAATCCGGCCATGACAAGCCCGTTAAGGGCGATCGCGAAAACTCCCCAGAACAGGAGTTTTGCAACCGGCATGGCGCGCAGCATGACGGTGATCATGCCGACCAGGGCATAGGTGACAAGAATATCGCCGAACCAGAACACCCAAGCGTGAATCAGGCCGATCAACAGGAGCCACAGCATGCGCGGATAGTGCTGACGCGTGCCCTGACTCTTGTCGTCACCCAGCATCAGCACGATACCGGCCCCGAAGAGAGCCGAGAAGATGGTGATGAATTTCAGCTCGAAGAAAGTGAAGGCGATCCACCACACTGTCGCATTCGCGCCTGTCAGATCCATGTGTGCCGGCGGATACTGATAGGCATTTGCGTGCATGGCAAAGACCTGGATATTCATGAAAAGAATGCCCAGGACGGCTATGCCGCGCAGGGTGTCTATGGATGAAAAGCGTTCCAGCTTCGGTGCCGCAGCTGTCATGTTGGTTCCCCTGTCCTGTCTTATGGGCATTCTTACCAATATTTCACGCCCCGAAACGGGATTGTGAATTGAATTGTCCCCCTGTTTCAAGCCATAGAGCATGTTTATAGAGGCGATAGATGATTTTTTCGGTGCGAGGGACCGATGTTGCAATTCCTGATGATGCTGATCGAATGGGTGGCGGGCGGTGCCATGATGTTGCTGGGGCTGAGCTATACCGCTCCAGAAGCCTGTGACATGTCCATCGACCTGATCGCGGTCCACTATGTCGAGAACGTCGAGCCAGCGGCTCCGGCCGAGGCCGGTTGTGCCTCCTTCAAGGCCGGCGAAGAGACTGACGCGCGGGTTTTCCGCATCTGATTCCAGCAGAACCGACTCGCGCCCTTCGAATAATGGAAAAGCTGCGCTAAGAAGGCAGACCCCGTCGTGATTGCGGGATTTTTTGCATGCAAGGATGATGGCGCACACCATGGCCGATACCGAAACCCGCGAGCGGACCCCTTCCAGCGAAGCGCTGATGGCATCTTTCACGGAGCCGCACAGCCAGGGCGATGTGGATCGTGACCGGCGCCTGCGGGCTCCGGCAGGGCTGCCGCCGGCGCGCCGTCATGGCTGGTATATTTTCTTCGGGTTTACGGCCGCCCTGATCTGGGCTGCCGGGACAGTGGCCTATCTGACCGCCTATGCCGGCGTCGATCTGACCAATCCGCTGGCGGCCCACACGCCGGCGCAGCTGGCGGGGCTGGCGATATTTGCGCTCGGCCCGGCCCTGCTCTTCATCATGGCAGCCCTGATCATCCGTGAGTTGCGCCAGACCGTTGACCGGACCCGTGGTGTCGAGTCCGCCCTGTCGCGGTTGGCAGCTCCGGCGGAAGCCGCCGAAGCGGAAGTGCGCAGCCTGTCTGGCGCGATCAGTGGTGAAATCGACCGTATCAATTCCTCGCTGGAAAGCGCGCTCGCCCGTCTGGCCGCGATGGAGGAGGTCATCCGCCATCACGCCGACACGCTGGAACAGTCGGCCGGGGATGCCCGCGACCGCGCCGAATATCTTCTGCAATCCCTGCGCAGTGAGCGCGAACGCCTGCAGGAGGTATCGGATTCCATGGACGACAAGGCGGCACTGATTGCGGCGGCGATAACCGACCAGTCCCGCATGGTGGCGGCGGCCGCAGAGCTGGCCGGTGAAACGGCGAGTGATGCCGAGCAGAAACTGCGTGACAGCGTGGAGGCGCTTTCGGGTGCCGGCAATCTGATTTCCGACAGTGCGCAATCGGCAGCGGGAAAAATGAGCGAGCGGACCGCAGAGTTGCGTGAAATGTCATCCCTGCTGGATGAGCGCACAAGCGAGCTGGAAACCGCCTATCAACGCCACAAGGACCGTCTTGGCGAAGCCGGAGAAGGTCTGCGCGAGGAACAGGAGAAAATCGCTGCCGCGCTGGACTTCCATCGCGCCGAGCTGGACGTGATGGCGAAGACGGCGCGCGAGGGCGCCGACGCCCTCAATGACGCGGCGAAACTCGGGGCCGGCACGTTCAGCGACACCGTCGATGCCGCTCTGGAGCGTGCCCGGAAAATGGCCGAACATGTGCGGCAGGAATCCGAGAAGGCAGGCGACGCCCATCGCGTGGCGCTGGAAGCCCTGCAGGCAGCCGCAGAGAATGCCGGCGCGGCATCGGAGGCCGCCACGGCCGCTCTCGACCAGCAAACACGTATGGTGTCTTCACGTATCGAGGAGATCAACGAGAAGGCCTTCGACGCCGCCCGCAAGGCTGATGAAAGTTTCGAGGCGCGCCTCAAAGAAGCCGAAAAGCTGACCTCGCGGGCCGCCCTGGCGGCTGATGAAGCATCGGAGTCGGTCAAACGGCGCCTCGCCTCCGTGCTGGAGTCGGCGCGCGAGGAATCCCGGGCCATTGAACGCGAGATCGAAAAACTGACTGACAAGCTGGCAGAATTGCCCGCCGCCGCCCAGCTGCGGGCGCAAGAAGCCTCCGATGCGCTGCGCCGCGGTCTGGAAGGTCTCAATGCAGCGGCGATGGCTGCCGCCGAGGAAGCCCAGGAATTTGATTCCGCCTTCCAGTCCCGCATTCGTCAGAATTACGAATTGCTCAGCGACTTCATGCTGAAAATGGGATCGGTCGCAGGCGGCCGCCGGGCGCTTGATCTGCCGGGCAATGAAGTGCCCAATCCGCTGTCGGGCCGAAAGGCCAAAGCGGATCCGGAGGCTGGTGAGGCGCCTGCGAAACAGACGGACATGCCCAAGCGTGATACCATTTCCTTCCCGGAAAAGGGCCGCGCCGGAGAGCCGGGTTGGCGCTGGAAAGATCTCCTCTCCAACATGCCGGGTCATGAGGATGAAGACGCCCCGCGCCGGGACGACGACTAGGGTCCGGACCGGCTAGTGTTCGTGGGCGGCGTCGTGATGATCCGCGACCTGCCCGGCTGTCCATTGCGCGACATCCGCCGCGGCTTCCTGTGACGCCGCATCAAAAGCTGCAACAATGTCGCCTATACGGGGTGTGCGGGCCACAGCCTGGGCCCCGATCGCCTCGACAGCGATCAGCCTGCGGTCACTCATGCGGATCAGGCGGGCTCGTATGCGGACTATGGCCGTGGGTCCGGCATCCGGGCCGTTCAGATAATTAGCCTCGAAGGAGCGCAATTCCGTGGCCAGTTCGAACTCGGCCCGCACACCATCTTCCGGCCGAGACGCAATGAGAGAGGGTTCGAATGCGTCCATGGACTCCACGATCAGGTCCTGGACCAGACGCGGCACCGGCGTGATCCACTCCGCCCCTTCGGCAAAAACCAGCTCACCACGGTCCTGTGACAAGGCGATCTGAACCCCGGACAGGGCGCGCGGAGTCAACGGCCGCTGCACGCCCACAATCACAGCTTCGCTTCTCAATTCGCCGGAGGGTTCCGGCGTGGATAGCCGGTAGACAGTGGCCGGTGTGCTTTCCGGCAGAAGGTTGACACAGCCTGCCAGCAGGGCGGACGCGCCCAGGAGCGCCACGGTTATGGATTTGCGGATCATTGCGGCACCTCTATTGTCCGGCGTTGTTCTCCGGAAATGAATCCGGTCGGATTGTCCTCGATGTCCAGAGCGATGCGGTCGAGCGTCCCGATCAGGCGGCGCAGATCCTCCATGGTGCGGGTGAGTTCGTCCGTCCCCTCACCTGCCAGACGTTCGATGGCGGGCTGCAGTGTGGTCATCAATTCCTGTGCCTGCCGTCCCGCGAGATCGATTTCGAGGGCGGCCCGAGACACGTCCACAGAGGCCTGTGTGAGTTCATTATTCGCCAGCCGGCTGGCATCCTGGCCAAATGTCTCCAGCGACCGCGCTGCGGCACCGACATCGACAGCCGTGGCTTCCAGAGTCCGGATGGTCGACCGCAAATCATCCACGAGCGCATCCTCGCCTGCGAGCCGTTCCGTGATCTCTTCAAGATTCTCGATCGTCGCGCCGACGCGTTCAAGATTGGCCTCGCTGAGCAATTCGGCTATTTGAACCAGTGCAATACGGGCCGCCTCCAGCGCATCCTCGCCCCCGGCCACAAGGGATTCAATCTGCGCCTGTTCGGCATAGATACGTGGCGGATCCCCCCGGGTCGTACCTTGCAGGCGCTGGGCTTCTGCCGTGCCGCCCGATATCTGGACATAGGACAGGCCGGTCAGCCCCTGCGGCTCGAGCTGTGCACTGGAATCCACCCGCACGGGCGTCTCTGCCAAGAGGCGGATACGCGCGATAACCCGGTTCGGGTTCTGCGGATCCAGGCCGATCTCGGTCACCTCGCCAACCTGGATTCCGTTGAACCGGACTTCGCTCGCCTCGCGCAAGCCGCGGACCGGCCCGTCAAAGACAACGTCATAATAGGCATAATCGCGGTCGAATGTGGTCTGCCCCAGCCAGAGCGCGAAAAACCCGCCGGCGAGGATCAGAAAGACAGCGAAAAAGCCGACGAGGGCGTGATGGGCTTTGGTCTCCATGGCCTAGCCTCCTTGTGCGGCGGCGGCCATGCGCCCCCGCGGTCCGTGAAAGTATTCCTGAATCCAGGGATGCGGATTCTGTTCCAGCTCGCTGATCGGCGCAACCGCCGCCACACGTTTGTCTGCCAGCACCGCCACGCGATCACAAATCGTATACAGGCTGTCGAGGTCGTGCGTGACCATAAACACAGTCAGGCCCAGCGTTGCACTCAGATCCTTGATCAGCATGTCGAACGCCGCGGCGCCGATCGGGTCGAGGCCGGCCGTGGGCTCATCGAGGAAAAGTATGTCGGGATCGAGGGCCAGCGCGCGCGCCAGGCCGGCGCGCTTTTTCATACCGCCCGAGAGCTCGGCCGGGAATTTCGGGCCTGCCTCCGGGCCGAGGCCGGACAGCGCAATCTTCATGTCCGCAATCTCCGACATCAGCCGCTTGGGCATGCTGACATGTTCGCGCAGCGGAGCCATGACATTTTCCCGGACGGTCAGCGATGAGAACAGCGCGCCATGTTGAAACAGCACACCCCAGCTGGATTCAAGTTCGCGGCGGTCGCTCTCCGACATGGATCCCAGCCGCTGACCGTTGAAGAAAATCTCGCCGGCATCCGGACGTTTCAGGCCGATAATCGTATTCATCAGAACCGACTTGCCAGACCCCGAACCGCCGACCAGGCCCAGCACCTCGCCGCGCCGCACAGACAGGTCCAGGCCATCGTGAACAACGTGCCGTCCGAAGGCCGTCCTGAGGCCTCGGACTTCGATGATGATGTCCTCGCTCATATATCGAGCTCCAGATACATCATGGCGAACAGGGCATCGACGACGATGACCATGAAGATGGACTGCACCACCGAAGCGGTGACGCGGCGGCCCAGTGATTCCACATCACCGCCCACCTGCATGCCCTGCTTGCAGCCGATAATGGCGATGATCAGGCCGAAGACCGGGGCTTTCGACATGCCGACCCAGAAATGGCTCCAGTCGATGGTTTCATGCATGCGGGCGATGAAAAATCCGGGCGAGATGTCCAGCGTCGCCCAGCTGACCATCATGCCTCCAAACAGGCCGGCCATCATGGCACCGAAAGTCAGCAAGGGCGCCATGAGAACGCAAGCAACCACGCGTGGCACGAC